>NZ_JAAKGC010000105.1 GCF_017591665.1 Aetokthonos hydrillicola CCALA 1050
TGCCGAAGTTATTAAAGTAACTCTGGATAACGGTGAAACAATTGTCTGTACACCGGATCACCGCTTCATGCTACGCGATGGCAGTTACAAACAAGCCGCATCATTAACACCGAATGATTCGCTCATGCCATTATATCGCCGGTTGTCTGACACAAGTGAATCAGGAATTACCATTGATGGTTACGAGATGGTTTGGAACCCTCGGTCTGACTCCTGGCTATTTACCCACGTGTTAGCAGATTGGTATAATCGCTGGCAGGGTGTTTACCAACTTACAGACGGTGACCATTGCCATCACATTGATTTCAACAAGCATAACAACAACCCCACAAATATAAGGCGGTTATCTGCTGTTGAACATTTAGCACTACACCGCGCTCATGTTGAAAAAACATTGCATCGACAAGATGTAATTGAAAAGAGTCGCAAAACTCGTCAAAGCCAGGAATACCGCGCCAAGATGAGTAAAAGAATGCAGCAACAGCAAACGCGCGAAATTCTTTCACAACAAGCTCGTGAGCAATGGCAGGATGAAGCTTACAAAGCTTATATGGTTATTAAGTGGCGTGAGTTTTACAACAGTAACGACACATACCGTGAGCAAAATGATGAACGACTTAACCAAGCACAGCAAAAATATTGGGACGATGCGGTAAACCGTCAAGCTCAATCTCAAAGAGTTCGTGAGCATTTTGCTAACAACCCTCAAGCACGAGAAGCAGCTTCACTCGTAGCTCAGAAACAATGGCAAGATGAAGTTTTGTTGGAGTGGCGGCGATCAAAGACTCAGGAACAATGGACACCAGAGTTTCGAGCAAAGCGTAAAACAGCATTGCAGCAAACATACTACAGCAAAACTATTGCAGCTCTTAAGCAAATAGAGATTGAGCAAGGGACGCTGAATTTGGATACATACCAAGCTTATCGTCTAGAAAAACGAGACAAATCATTATTACGGTTTGATAAATTCTGTGAACGCTACTTTGAAGGTTCCCAAGCTCTAGCAGTTGAAGCAGTTGCCAATTATAACCACCGCGTTGTTTCCATCGAACACCTAGAACAATCGGTAGATGTTTATGACATTGAAGTCCCTCATACCCATAACTTTGCCTTGGCAAGTGGTGTGTTTGTTCATAATAGTGCCAAACAAGGAAGGGACAGGCGTTTTCAAGCAATTCTTCCCTTACGTGGTAAGATCTTAAACATTGAGAAAACCGACGATTCTAAAATCTACAAAAACAACGAAATCCAATCACTGATCACAGCATTGGGTTTGGGTGTTAAAGGTGAGGAGTTTGATGCTTCTCAACTGCGTTATCACCGCATAGTAATTATGACGGATGCTGATGTAGATGGCGCGCATATCAGAACACTGTTGTTGACTTTCTTCTATCGGTATCAGCGATCGCTCATTGAACAGGGATACATTTACATTGCGTGTCCACCACTTTATAAAGTGGAGCGAGGGAAGAATCATCGCTACTGTTATAGCGATCGCGAGCTCCAAGCCCTGATTAAAGAGTTTCCTGATAACGCCAACTATACCATCCAGCGCTTCAAAGGTTTGGGTGAAATGATGCCAGAGCAACTCTGGAGAACCACAATGAATCCAGAAACTCGCACTCTTAAGCAAGTGGAAATTGAGGATGCAGCAGAGGCAGACCGCATTTTCACAATCTTGATGGGCGATCGCGTTGCACCTCGACGTGAATTTATCGAAACCTACGGCTCTAAACTGAATCTCTCAGACTTAGATATTTAAAGCATGCCGGGCATTAGTGAGTACTTGTACTGCCAAATGCCCGGTTATTGTAATTTTTTAACAAATTTTTTTCTGCTTATAATGTAGAGTGTGATAAATTTTGCATTTATTCTATGCAATTTCACACTTTTGTAGGATAGGATTGATTAACTTGGCTGTCAAATACTTTTTGAATTGATTAAAATATCGGTGTATACAGTAAGAAAAGTTTGTCAAGTTTCATAGGGTGGAAATTTCAGCATTGCGCTAACGTGTGATTAAGATCAAAAGGATGACCTATTGTATGACTTCATTATAAGCACCAAATTCAGTTGGATTTAGAGTTCCTATGCGAGGCAACTCTGAAGACAGCAACCAACTGTCAGACAAGAACCATCCGTGATGGAAAGTGCTTCACAATGGATGAAATATATTCTTCATGTGAGGAGTTTATAAAGAAAATGTAAAAGCGGGTGCACGGAACATTATCCTATAAGGTAATATAAAATGCACGACTCCTAAGTAATTGCTGTTGTACGTAGATACTTATAACCCAAGAAAGGCAGGTGTACCTAATTTTGAATTTCAAGGAAAATCAGAGTGTAATTCCAAAAAGTTTGGTAGAGAATCAAGTTATGACTACCACTTTGAATGTCTTTTTGGTTAATGAGCCTTTACCTTAGTCGTGACAGACTTAATCGTAAATCTTGTCTAGTCAAGGTTAGTAGGTAAAATCTGCTTCTACAAGAAATAAGTTCATGGTTACCACACGAAAAGAGTGCAAATTCTGTGAAACAGGCTACAATCGGAACAGTATTTAGAAAAAAAATCCCCCGACAGGTATACTTCTTTTGTATGGAGCGGTGAATTTTCTTAGCAAGAAGAGTCTTTTTTAGACCTATTAAAAAAATTGTGTTGTCCATCAACACGCACGGCGGTTACTAGGACAAGGAATTTGCTGATCATCGTAGCAACCTAAGCTATAAAGCAAAGTTCTGAGCAATTACAAAAGATGAGGTAAGCAGAAGTTAGAGTCGTGGCTTCTTATGAAGCGCGTAAGCTCCTCAAGCAAGGAGGAAGCGAACTTCAAGAAACCTATCTAGTCTTGCTGTTCTTAGAAAACGCGAAAATTAACCTAACTACTTACGGCAATTTAGCCGAAAACGCTCTTAATCATCAAACAAGATAGATCTTATAAGAGCGGTACACACAATTGTGAGTAATTGATTCTGCAAGGAGCATGAGGAACGCGGCATGAACCAGGCTAACAACGTACTCGAAAACATTTTTCAGCCTGACCTAGAAATAATAAATCAGCCTGAGATCGAGTTGGAGGAACTCTTAGTTATAGACGATGAAGAGGACTTGCTGATTAGCGACGACGGCGAAATTGATGATTTTTTAGAGCCTCAGTCTGATGAGGACGACGCAAAGTCTGGAAAAGCCGCTAAGTCGCGTCGTCGGTCACAAAGTAAGAAGAAGCATTACACTGAAGATTCTATTCGGCTTTATCTACAGGAAATTGGTCGAATTCGTCTTCTCAGAGCAGACGAAGAAATTGAACTAGCACGGAAAATTGCCGATTTGCTGGAATTAGAGCGAGTTTACGAAAGACTATACCAGCAGTTAGAACGTGAACCTCTATATAGCGAATGGGCAGAAGCAGTACAATTACCGTTGCCACAGTTCCGTTATCGGCTGCATATTGGACGTAGGGCAAAAGACAAAATGGTACAATCCAACCTGCGTCTAGTCGTTTCAATTGCCAAAAAGTACATGAACCGGGGTTTATCCTTCCAAGATTTAATTCAGGAAGGTAGTTTAGGGTTGATTCGCGCGGCTGAAAAATTTGACCACGAGAAGGGATATAAGTTTTCTACCTACGCTACATGGTGGATTCGTCAAGCTATCACTCGTGCGATCGCTGATCAATCTCGAACCATACGCCTTCCGGTTCACCTTTACGAAACCATCTCTCGGATCAAAAAAACCACCAAGTTGCTTTCTCAAGAAATGGGACGCAAACCCACAGAAGAAGAAATTGCAACTCGTATGGAAATGACAATTGAGAAACTAAGGTTTATTGCTAAATCTGCCCAATTACCAATTTCACTAGAAACGCCTATCGGGAAAGAAGAAGATTCTCGACTAGGCGATTTTATTGAATCGGATAGCGAGACACCAGAAGATCAAGTTTCCAAAAATCTCCTGAGAGAAGATCTGGAAAAAGTCCTTGATAGTCTAAGCCCTCGTGAACGAGATGTGCTCAGACTGCGCTATGGACTAGATGATGGACGCATGAAGACTCTTGAGGAAATTGGACAAATTTTTAATGTTACCCGCGAACGGATTCGGCAAATTGAGGCAAAAGCACTCCGGAAGTTACGTCATCCGAATCGTAATAGTGTTCTCAAAGAGTATATTCGCTAGTTATTGGCCATGAGTCATAAGTTCTTCAAATGACTCATAGCAAATAATACGAATTTTATTATCATTTATGTCACTTATATGAAGTGAACTATCTATATAGGGGCGAACAATTGTTCGCCCCTATTACTTTTTTTGTCAAATATCTTAGATTTTTGCCGCAATCAAAACAACTCATGAAACAGGTGTGAGAGCTTTCTGGACAGACAACACACCTGTTTTCCACTTGAGGACATTTCTAGGCTAGAGAATACCCCAGAAGTGTAAGAAGCCTTGACCTGTAAACAGTTCAATCAAACCTGCTGCTAAAAAACCAATCATTGCTAAGCGACCGTTCCAAATTTCCGCTTGTGGAGTAAAGCCCCAGCGCCAAGCATTACGATCTTCAATTACAGGAGTAGTAATTTTTGTTGTGTTTGTCATGGCTTTAACTTTAGTATTTGTTTTTAAGTTTGTAACCTTTTATTAATTATAATAACAATAATTTTCGGAAAAGTAATATTTATTTACAATAAAAATGATACACTTTACTTATAAAGTGGCGATAAAAAAATAAAAAAATTCTATAGATGACACTCTAGCATCAAGCTAATAGCAATCCCTTCCGCTCATCTTTTGGCAAGCACATTTTTAGAGACGCGAAACCTCTTGTCTCCGTCTACACCTGTTCAAAATCAGTTCTGGTACGATTAACTACCCTAAAAAGAGCGGGGGAGCAGAGGGGCGGAGGAGCAGGGGAGTAGAGGAAGCAGAGGGAGAGAAAAACTTGTAGATTGATATGCTTGTAAATCCCAGTACCCAGTACCCAATGCCCAATGCCCCATGCCCAATGCCCAATGCCCAATGCCCCATGCCCCATGCCCCATGCCCCATGCCCCATGCCCACTACCCCGCATTAGTAACACTAATAATTTTTTCATCTCGGTTAAGTTGCAAGATACTTTGACCAACGCTATCTCTACCCAGGTTAGACACTGCCTCTACAGGTACCCGGACTACTCGCTGATGATTAGTTCCTACTGCCACTTCAGAGCCTGGGATTACTAGTACCATACCCGCTAAGGCATCCGTTTTGTTGGCAAATTTGAAACTTTGGGTTCCGATATCACCACGGTTACCTAATCGTAAACTACCGACTTGCAGGCGTTTAGCGTATCCTAATTGAGTTACTAGTAATACATCCTCCTCTGCTTCTAAAGTTACACAGCCAATCATCACTTCCTGGTTACGCAAACGTAACGCTTGTAGACCCATAGCAGTGCGACCCATGATAGGGAGTTGTTCATCATTTGCTGTAAACTTCAGTAATCGCCCACCAGAACTTGCTAAAACTAGCTCTTGGGTTTTGGTAGTAAATTGAGTCAGTAACAATTCATCATCATCTTTAAGTTTCAAGATGGTGATTCCACGACGCGTCAGACTAGTCAGTTCAGTAAGAGCGAGGCGCTTAATTCTTCCTTGCTTAGTGACAAGAATTATCTGTGTACCTTCTGGATCTTGAGGGAGGAAAAAGCGGTTTACAAGAGCTTCTTGAGCTTCTTGAGCAGTATTAGTAAGTAAAGTTATTAATGGTGTTCCTCGTGCAGAACGCCCAGTTGTAGGAGGAATATCGCCTACCTTAACCGGGTATACTTTACCTCCACTAGTGAGTACGAGCAACTCTTTTTCTGTATCGGTTGCAGCAGTTTGTGTAATGAAGTCATTATCTGACGTACCATTGTCAGATCTTGACCTCTTTGTTGAAGAAGCCCCAAGGCGGCGTACATAACCTCGATGGGTAAATTCTAAAACCACTTCTTCTGCAACTACTTGGGATTGTGGTTCTTGAATCTGTGAGTTTTCATCGTCATTAGAGTCTTTTTCCGAAGACTTTCTCCCTTGTGCCTTTGCTGGCTCTGGGTTTGCTACCCCTAACTTAGTCCGACGAGCATCACTGTATTTACGTTTAAGAGAGCGGAAATCTTTTTTCAGGGACTTAAGTAATTCTCGCCTATCATTAAGTAATATTTGCAACGTTGTAATTTGTTGATTTAGCTCCTCAAACTCCGTTTGTAGGTTCTGTTTCTCTAAACCTGTAAGGCGTCGCATCGGCATAGATAAAATTGCATCTGCTTGCGCCTCACTCAAATTGAGTTGGTTTTGCAGGTTAATTTTTGCAGTCCCACCATCAGGTGCATTACGCAAAATTTCAATAACCTCGTCTAGATTAGAGAGTGCAACCAGTAAACCCTCTACCAAATCGCGTCTACTTTGAGCCTTTTCCAACTCATGAGTGTAACGACGTGAAAGTGTTTGCTCTCGAAAACTCAAGAACTCTTGCAAAAGCTGGCGTAAGGTCAACTGCCGTGGTTGTCCATCTACCAACGCCAAAAGAATTGCCCCAAAGTTAATTTGTAAGGCTGTCTGGTGATATAAATGTTGAAGAACTTCTTGAGGATTTGCATCGCGCTTTAGTTCAATGACTACGCGCATTCCTTCGCGATCGCTTTCATCCCGAAGATCCGCGATTCCTTGAAGACGAGCTTGATTTACCAGTTCTGCGACTTTCTCAATCCAACCCGCCTTATTCACCTGATAAGGCAATTCTGTCACCACAATTGCTGTTCGACGCTTACTACCCCGTCCCTGTAAAATTTCTTCTACCTGAGCGACTCCCCGCAGGATAATACTACCTTTGCCGGTAGTATATGCCTCACGAACCCCAGCATCACCTATAATTTCCCCACCAGTGGGAAAATCTGGACCAGGAATCAATTCAAATAACTTGTCGTCAGGTAAATTAGGGTTATCAATCAAAGCAATCAACCCTTCCACCACATCCCCTAAGTTGTGTGGTGGAATATTGGTCGCCATCCCTACAGCAATTCCTGCACAGCCATTAAGTAACAAAAATGGCAATTGTGCTGGCAACACAGTTGGCTCTTGCTGAGAATTATCGAAGTTTCCGGCAAATTCTACCGTTTCCGCGCCAATTTCCGCCAGCATACCCTCGTGACTAACGGGTGAAAGGCGTGTTTCAGTGTAGCGCATTGCTGCGGGTGGATCGTTATCCACGCTACCAAAGTTGCCATGTCCAGCCAGTAAAGGATAGCGGCTAGAAAAGTCTTGCACCAACCTTACCAACGCATCGTAGACTGCTTGATCTCCATGAGGGTGGTATTTACCCAGTACATCCCCTACCACACGAGCACACTTACGATATGGTCGATCTGGGGTCAAACCGAGTTCGTGCATGGCATACAAAATGCGTCGATGAACAGGTTTTAAGCCATCGCGTACATCTGGTAACGCCCGCCCAACTATTACACTCATGGCATATTCTAGGTAAGACCTTTGCATCTCTGTATGCAAGGCTGTGGTAATGACCTGTCCCGTGGGGAGAAGGTTTAACTGTTTCGCCATGAGTTTGTTCCCTGAGTTTTCAATAGACAAAAGTTGCTATAAACGAAGACTGTAGCAACCACAGCATAACGGAAGAAATGCTCTTCATTACAAAATCTTCTTTTCTTTATAGTCGTAGGATAAAAAGCAGTAGTATTATCCTTGATGACTGAGGTATTTATAAAGAAGAATACAGGAGTCAGGAGCCAGGAGTCAGAATGAAGTTGTTGGTTAAAACCTCGTTTAAGAGTGGAAGCGGGTCGGGATTGAAACTTTTCTTAAAACCCCATCCCTTTATGGGTGGTGTATTCTGACTCCTGAATTCTGTCTCCTGACTCCTTTTTATTTAACTAGATGTTTACACATGTAGCGTTGGAGTGGTGATTTCCCTCTTATGCGCATGTGCTTTAAGAGTTAAGATGGGCTATCAAAAATCGAAATTCTCATGAACACTGTTTTGATTGTGGAAGACGATCTTATTAATGCTAGAGTTTTTTCTAAAATTTTGACCAAGCGAGGTGGCTTGGAGGTAAAGCACACTGAAAATGTAGAAGAGGTAATAAATTTCGCCAAAACGGGGGAAGTTGACATTATTTTGATGGATGTCTCTCTGTCACGCAGTGTTTACCAAGGAAAGTCTGTTGATGGTATTAAGATTACCCAAATGTTGAAATCTGATCCACAAACAGCAACATTACCTATTATTCTGGTGACGGCCCACGCTATGGAAGGCGATCGCGAGAACTTTCTCAAGCAAAGTGGCGCTGATGGTTATATCTCCAAACCTATTGTTGACCATCAACAATTTGTTGACCAGATTCTGGCACTCCTACCGAAAGATGACCATTAAAGAGCCATTCTAACTTACTGGAGACCGTCTGAGAACTGCGGCGAGCCGCTTCCTGGTATCACTAATATATATGTACTACTTGATGACGCTTTTAGCAAGTAGTACAAGAAAATTGGATGAACAGGGTGTAGGGTGTAGGGGATAGGGAAAATATAAAACCACCCGCTCATAGGTTGGGTTTAAACCTAACCTGTGATAAAAGGATTTTTTCGCCCACAATTCAACTCGGCTTTAAACAGAGCCGCTCGTGGGCGCTCTTTCTAACCCTACACCCCACACTCTATAACCCGAATGGCACTAAGTTAAAGGTTAAGATTGACGCGGAGAGGGGAGACGGGGAGACGCGGAGATAGAATTTTCCCTGTGTCACCCCGTCACCGCGTCCCCGTATCAGCCCCTTTTTAGGTTTTTCTTAGTGCCATTCCTCTATAACCCACACCCTACACCCACCCCAAAGGTGCTTGGTAGAATTTCTGATAACTAACACCCAATAACTAACAACTAACAAATTGTTTATTCTGTTGATTGCTGCTTGGAAGATGAAGAGTTTCCGCGTTGCTGGAGAGCGGCTTGAATACTAGGTAATTGTAAAAACTTCTTAGTATCATTAAGTAGACGCTGACCCCAGAGATTCTGCTTAAGAAAATTTAAGTCGGCGTAGCGATCATCAATGCGGATTGCAGCTTCACCCATTGTTATACCTTGCTGGCGATTGCCACTAGTATACAAAGCTACTGCCATTGCCAATCGTGGTTCAGCAGCTTGCTTCTCAATAGCAGCAGCAGATTGCCATTGTCTAATCGCTCCTTGAATATTACCCTGTTCATACAAGATTAACCCAACATTGTTAAGAGCTGGCCAGAATTTTTTTTCTAAGGAGACTGCTTTGTTATATTGTGCGACCGCATCTGTTAATTTACCCTGAACATAGTAAGCATTGCCCAAATCAAACAAACCTTCTGGATCATTAGGTTTTAACTTCAAGCCTGCCTGGAAATATCCTGTAGCATCTTGATACTTTTGCTGTTGAAAATACGCTGAGCCTAAGGCAAACAGAACGTCTCCATTCTTAGGATTCAGAGATTGCGCTCGCTTCAAAGCAGTGATTCCACCGTCAACATTCTTAGTCTGTAAATACAAACTACCTAACAAAAACCAGACTTTATCACTTTTGGGAGCTAGTTGAGATGCTAGTCGGGCTCGTGGTAAAGCTGATTCAAATTGTTGAAACTGGGCTAGCTGAGCCGCTTCCTGTGCTAAACTCAACCCCTGCTGTTCTAATTTTGCTGTATCTAGTTGCAGTGTATGGGGTATCAGTGCTTGTGAATAAGCAGCTCTTGGCATGCTCCACAAACTACAGACAACCAGAAGAGAAATTAACCCACTTTTTTTTGGCACTGTACCGCCTCTGGTTTACAAATCAAACAATCTTTCAGTTAGCTTAAACGATCTGAGCCCTTGACGAAAGGAAAATTTAGAAGAAGGGGCAAAGGGCAAGGGGCATTGGGCATTGGGAAATTATTTGTTAGTTAGGATGAAAACTTTCTCGAGTTTTTGTATCTTTGCTTGTCGTTATTTAAGCAGAGTTATTTAGGCTCATCTTAATGTTGCCGCTCACCCGTTTAGGTGAAGCTTTCCATGTGTAGGAAAGGCTACTATTAATATGTTAAGCAATGACAATTTTGATTTAAAACTTGAGCCTGACGTAATTCCCGGAACGGTTGTCGTAAGTTCTATCTAGCTAACTTAAAGGCTCTTCTACCATCGCTGCTCTTATGACTACGTATTTAGAAATTCCTATAATTGGCAAAGTTAAGCATGGCTCACGCTGGGTGATAGGGTTATTAGCAGCTAGTATGTTAGTTGTTGGTACAGCTACAACCTACACAGTGGTCAATCGCTTAAACAACAAAGAAGACATTTCCCAATTAACCGTTGGGGTTCAGGCGAAGGACATCACAGTCAGGATTACTGCTAGTGGTAAGGTGCAGCCAATTCAGAATGTGAATATTAGCCCAAAAAACCCTGGACTTTTAACACATCTGTATGTAGAACAGGGCGATAAGGTGAAAGCTGGGCAAATTATTGCTCGGATGGATAGTGCAGATATTGAGGCGCAGGTAGATCAAGCTCTTGCTGACGGGAAACAAGCCGAAGCAAAGCTAGCAGAGGCAGTTGCTGGTAACCGTCCACAGGAAATTGCAAAAGCACAAGCACAAGTCGACTCAGCTAAAGCCAAGGCACTTTACACCAGCCAGCAAGTCAAGCGCTACCAATACTTATACCAACAGGGAGCAGAGAAAAAGCAATTACTGGATCAAGCTATCAGCGATGATAATGCAGCTGGTGCAGCATTACGAGAAGCAGAAAAACAGTTATCGCTGATGCAAAGTGGAACCCGTACAGAGGAAATTGCTCAGAATCAGGCGGCTGTGGACATGGCTAAAGCTAAGCTAAAAGCAGCACAAGTAAAGTTGGAAGATACGGTCATCCGTGCTCCTTTCTCTGGAGTTGTAACCCAAAAGTATGCTAACATCGGCGCGTTTGTAACACCAACAACTTCTGCATCTGTCAGCGCCTCAGCAACTTCTAGTTCAATTATTGCTCTAGCAAAGGGATTAGAAGTTTTAGCACAAGTTCCAGAAATTGACATTGGTAGAATCAAACAGGGACAGCAAGTGGAAATCGTTGCTGATGCTTACCCTGACCAAGTTTTTAAAGGACATGTACGTTTGATTGCTCCGGAAGCAGTCAAAGATGAAGGCGTAACATTATTCCAAATACGAATTGCTATTGATAGTGGTTTAGATAAGCTACGCTCTGGTTTGAACGTAAATTTAACCTTTTTTGGTGATCAACTCAAGAATGCTTTATTAGTACCAACTGTAGCGATTGTTACAGAAAAAGGTAACACGGGTGTATTAATTCCGGATGCTAAGAATAAACCTCTATTTCACTATGTGACAATTGGCTCGCAAATTAAAGACCAAACTCAGATTCTAGAGGGAGTGAAACAGGGCGATCTCGTCTTTATTAACCCGCCTCCAGATTATAGGCGTGAGCAGCAGGCGAAACAAAAATAAAAAAATGAATTTTCTCGAAAGTGTCAAAATGGCAGGAAAAACCCTGCTATCAAATAAATTACGTAGTACCCTCACTATGTTGGGGATTGTGATTGGTAATGCCTCAGTCATTGCCATGATTGGTGTTGGCCAAGGAGGACAAAAGTATGTTACCAAACAGTTGGCATCTCTAGGGCCAAATGTATTATTTATACGTCCTGGTAATCGTGAAACTCAGAGGATTTCGTCTAATATCCCAAAGACGTTGGTATTAGCAGACGCGGATGCAATTATTTCTCAAGTACCAGCAGTAATCGGGGTATCTCCTGAGTTGAATACGAGAGTAGTAGTGAATTATCGTAATCGAAACACCAGTGTTAACATCATTGGCACAAAACCTAGTTTTCTTAAAGTACGGGATTTTGAAACTGCTAAAGGTCGGTTTTTCACCGATTTAGATCTTAAGCGTAATAACCAAGCTGTTGTTTTAGGTGCGGACTTGGCACAACAATTGTTTGGTAGTCATAATCCAGTAGGTGCGCAGTTAAGGATCAAAAGCTCCAGCTTTCAAGTTATTGGTGTGCTACAAGCTAAAGGCTCAAGCGTGGGAGCTGATTACGACAGCGCAGCTTTAGTTCCAATCACTACTTCTGCTAATCTACTTGTCGGAAAGAATTCTCCCTATGGTATAGCGTTAGATTATATCGTTGCTTCGGCTCGTAGTAACAATCAAGTTGACGCAGCGGAGTTTCAAATTACTAATTTGCTACGCCAACGGCACAAAATTCTTAATGAAGATGACTTTACTATTCGTACTCAGAAAGATGCGCTCCAGATTGTTGGTCAAATTACTGGTGCTTTAACAATTATGCTAGCAGCGATCGCTGGTATTTCCTTGCTTGTAGGTGGTATCGGCATCATGAATATTATGCTCGTGTCAGTGACTGAACGCACCCAAGAAATTGGTTTGCGTAAGGCAATTGGTGCAAATGAGCGGGATATCCTACTACAGTTTGTTATTGAAGCAGTCATTCTCTCTGCAGCCGGAGGGTTACTTGGTACAGTTATTGGCGTAGGTGGTGTGATGCTTGTAGGTGCGCTGACTCCATTAGAAGCCGCTGTATCTCCTGTAGCGATTGCGATCGCCGTCGGTGTTTCTGGTGGTATTGGTTTATTCTTTGGGGTTGTTCCTGCTCGTCGTGCTGCCAAACTCGACCCGATTGTAGCTTTAAGGAGTGCATAAGTAAATGGAAGAAGCAATGACTCTTAACTCCCCAGTTTTAACTGCTAATTCCTCACCTACAAGCAAGCCAGCCATTATTCGCTTAGAACAAGTTTTTAAGATTTATGGCAGTGGTGAAACTGAAGTGCGGGCACTAGATGATATTAATCTAACTATAGAACAAGGCGAATACTGTGCAATTATGGGGCCTTCTGGTTCTGGTAAATCCACAGCCATGAATATTATTGGGTGTCTGGATCGTCCGACATCTGGAAAGTATTACTTAGATAATATCGATGTGGCTCACATGGATGATACTGAATTGGCACATATTCGTAACAAAAAGCTGGGGTTTGTTTTTCAACAATTCCATTTGTTACCACAATTATCAGCGGTAGAAAATGTCATGCTGCCAATGGTGTATGCTGATGTAAAATCAGCAGAAAGATATGAGCGTTCAGTTGAAGCTCTTAAGCGGGTAGGACTAGAAAAACGACTTAATAACAAACCAAATCAACTTTCTGGTGGACAGCAACAACGGGTGGCGATCGCTCGTGCTATTGTTAATCACCCAGTTTTGCTTCTAGCTGACGAACCTACTGGTGCGCTAGATTCCCGCACAACTCAAGAAGTGTTAGAGATTTTTGGCGAACTCAATGCCAGTGGAATTACTGTTGTGATGGTAACACACGAACCAGACGTTGCTCGCAAAACTCAGCGCATTGTTTGGTTTCGCGATGGTCAAGTGATACACTCTCACCTGACACCAGATGAGATTAATCAGGTTGCTGTCTCATGAGTTCTTTTGATGCTTCTGTGATTATCAGTGTAGGAATTTCTCCTGGATTGTTTGTAGAGAGCAACTGACCACTAACAACCTCACCAAGTGCCAGTAATTTATTAGCATAGCACCAGAAACATTCTAAAGAAGTAAGGTTTTTGATAAAATAGCTTTTACCATCTATAGCAAACACACGGTACTCAATATTAATAGCAATTGTATTTACATCCTCCTCATCGTTAACTATTATCAGATTGTGATGGTAGTAAAACCTTAAGTCGTTGTCCCAATACATGGTGTGCTCTCCCTGATCTCACTACTTTTTTATGTAACGAGAGAAAATAGTGCATATTTAGTAAATAAAGGATAACACGTAGATACTGTTATACGGCTTCAGAGTATCTACTTATATTTCTAAAATGGGGTTAGGATAAGCACTAGCAAAAAAATTGGGGAAACGAACCTTAAAGTTTCACGATGATTCTAAAACAACTGTTCTCTTTACTGAGTATGTTAGCCCAGGCTGCTAATCTCCTCTGATTTCGACTAATGCTTCGCCTCCTTGCAAAAGCTCCAGTGCTTCTAGCAAAGTTGTACTCAAAATCTCCTGTAACCGAGCGTTTGAAGTATTCCCACACGTCAACCAGATAATTTTTGGTGGCGCTCCAAAACGATCAACCAAATCAACAAAGTCGCTGTCCTTTGTCATAAAAATAACGCCTTGAGCTTTTGCTGCCTTAAAAATCTCAAGATCTTCAGCATCTCTGAGAGAAATATCCCGCAAAGCTAATGCTGTTATGCCAAATGTGCTAGTGATCCAAGCAGCGATAGCAGGTGATAGGTGTGCGTCTATCCAGATTATCATGCCACCAACACAGGATGATTAAGCTTACGCGAGGCGTATAAAAGTGCTGCTTTGAGATCATCAGCTTCAAGATCGGGCATTTCTTCCAAGATTTGTTCTGCGCTAAGTCCGGATGCAAACAAGTCTAGTACATCTGATACACGAATTCTCATACCCCGAATGCAAGGGCGACCACCACATTGCTTAGGATTAACTGTAATTCTTCTAAGTATATTTGACATAGGTTATCCTACTCTGCTCGATCTGCTCATATCCATGATAATTGCCGGAAATTTTTTGAGATTGTTATAAAATTTTACAGACTGCAACACAATTGATAAGCCTCATTCGTTACTAT
Source organism: Aetokthonos hydrillicola CCALA 1050 (assembly GCF_017591665.1). Classification (GTDB taxonomy): domain Bacteria; phylum Cyanobacteriota; class Cyanobacteriia; order Cyanobacteriales; family Nostocaceae; genus Aetokthonos; species Aetokthonos hydrillicola. Next base: position 14,667 of record NZ_JAAKGC010000105.1, read on the forward strand.
TTACCTGATTTCCGGCGATCCGGATGTTTGAATTATGGAAGTCATCAAGCTTAGAAAGAAAGGTCAAGTCTCTATCCCTAAAGCTATTCTCAAGCGTCTGGGGTTGGAGACTGAAACTATGCTATCGGTAGAAATTACTGCTGATGGTGCAATTATACTGCGTCCGGCTGGAGTTTATCCGATACAGATGTATACAGAGGGACAGATTGAGGAGTTTTTTGAGGCTCATATTCCATAATGCCCAACCTAAATTCTTTAAGAGCGTATATCTTGCTTCATCGTCGGTTGCGAATTTTAAGCCTTCCTTCGTTAGCTTGGCAGCTTTTGTATAATTTTGTGCCTCGATAATTTCTAGCCGTGCCAGATTGCCATACGCTGGAGCATAGCGAAGTTCTACTGCACCTTGATAGTTAGCACGAGCAAGATCAAAGTCTTTCTTTTTCTCATAGATCGCGCCCCTAGTGTACAAAGCTACTGCGAACCTTGGCTGGAGCATGAGCGCTAAATTAAGCTCTTGTAGAGCCCTATCATCTTGATCCTTCTGAGATATTTCATTCGCATGATCATTTAGAGAGCGTGCCAATCCGGGAAGAACCGCATAAAATATCACACCTAACAATGTGATTAAACTTATAAAGAAAAAGCCCAAACGGACTATTCGTTTGGTTTGAGTTTGCTTAATCATGCGTTGACTGGCAGTAATTAGCCTCGGTAGTGATGCATCGTAACCCAAATCACTCGCGTCTGGACTTGACAACCATTGCTCTACTTCGGCCAGTTCAATCTTGTCTAAGAAACCACCTTCTTCACCTAGGCGAACCCATTCCTCAACTTTTACTTTTAGCCGTCTGCGCATTTGCTCAGCTTCTTTGTAATCAGGAATCCACTGCTTTTGTAAGGTTGGCCACTCTTACACGCCAGTGCCTTGACCGTCGTATTCCTGACCTTCCTAGCCTCCAAGCCGAACTCAAAGCATGGAATACACAACGCAATAGTCTTAACTCCACTATCAGTTGGCACTTCACCACCACGGAGGCGAGAATCAAATTAAAACGCTTATATCCGGTTATTGATGATTAAAGACTACTAGGCATATGGGTGACAGTGAGAATACAAGCAAAATCGGATGCGATCGCATTAATCGCTGCAATGAGGCGATCGCATTCTTGTGCATCTTATGTACCAAACCCTTCATCTATAATCAGCGGCTGCAAAGCTGAACCAGATTGCTGTAGCCAAACGGAGTTCCTCTCAAAAACGGTCGTTTATGAGAAAACTTTACCAATAGCACGATTCGACCTTGGTAACTATGGTAGTAAATGGTATAATATTTGTACCATCAGCATCCAAAGGAGCGAAAACTATGCCACGCCTAGATTTGGGTAACCCCTATGATTACTATGTGCAGGCATTGATTGATACAGGACTTTACAGCACCTACACAGAAGTTGTGAAGGATGCACTGCGTCAGCACATGGATTCCCACACTGAAAGCAAGCGTATAGCGTTATTCTGTGCTGCCATCTCCGAAGGAGAAGCAGATGTACAAGCAGGACGTGTTGCGCCTTACAACCCAGCATTGATCGACCGTTTGACCGCAGAAGTGCTTGCTGATGAATAATAAGGAAAATGGGTACACCCTCTATTTATCTGAGCGCGCACAGCGCGATTATAAGAAAATTCAGCGTTACACACGGGATGTTCATGGTAAAGAGCAAGTGTTGAAATACGCTGCTTTGCTCAAGGGATGTCTTGAGACAATAACGGACAATCCTATGCTTGGACACTGGCGATCCGATATTCCACAAACGCATAAAGCATATAACGCAGGTGAACATATTATTGTCTATCGAGTGGTAGCTCAGACGGTCTATGTAGTGGCGATTCTACACAGCAGAATGGATTTTTCTCGCCATCTTGAAGAATAGCAAGATAAAAAATGTCCCCGTGTTTCTCTCCTCGCATCTCATATCAATAATCGTAATTGTGAACCCTGCTGAGTTTTATCAACTTCTATACGTGCTTGGAAAGCTTCTTTAAGACTAGGCATATGAGTGACAGTCAGGATACAAGCAAAATCAGACGCGATCGCATTAATCGCTGCAATGAGGCGATCGCATCCTTCCGCATCTTGTGTCCCAAACCCTTCATCTATAATCAGCAGTTGCAAAGCCGCACCAGATCGTTGTGCTAATAATTTCGCTAAAGCTAAACGGATAGCAAAATTAATTCTAAACGCTTCCCCACCAGAGTAAGTTTCATAAGCTCGTGTTCCTCTGGCGTCAGCAATCAAAATCTCTAAAGTATCTATGAGCTTAACATTTTTCTTAGTTGATTTACCATGACGCCCAGCTTTTTGGGTAACAAATTGAACATGCAACTGATTCGCACTAAGTCTCGCCAGTAGTTGATTCGTCTCAACTTCCAATTGAGGCAAAACATTCTCAATCATTAATGCCTGGATACCATTTTTACCAAAAGCTTGTGCTAATTCCTGGTAAACACGATGTTGCTGTTTTGCATGTTGCAATTGTTCCTGTTGTTGTTCATACTGAACTTGCAGCGTTCCTAGTTGGTGATTTAATTGCTCCAAGCCCCCTAACTGTGCGAGTTGCTCGTCTAGCTGTCGTCTACGTGATGCTAACTGCTGTTCTAACGACTGAATTTGAGCAGTTGGATTTGCTGTTTGCTCCATCTGCTGAGTTATACTTTCGATGTGTGAGGCAAGCCTTTGCCGTTCGGCTAATCTTGCTTGCAAAGAAACTTCTAACTCTTGGGCTCTTGTCTTAAGCTGAGGATACTGTTGCTGAGCCACCAAAAGATTTTGATAGCGCAACTCCCAAGGTTGAGCTTTTTTCACACCTAACCGTAGGCTATTATGCTGCTCAGTGTCGTAGCCAATTTCCTTGAGATAATCTTCAAGCGAAGCGATTTCTCTAGCACAGTCAGAATCAGTTGCTTCTTGCTGCAGTTTGATTTTTAATTGGTCAATTTTTGCCTGAAGTTCTGGTTTTTTTGCTGCTATTTGAGCTTGTCGCTTTCCTGCATCTTTAATCTGACTCAATTTTATCTCTGCCCACCGCCATCGCTCAACTTCATTGCGGGCAAGTGCATGGTCTTGCTCATTGTAGTTAAGTTGTTGTAAATATTGTTCTAGCTCTCGTAGTTCAGCATGTTTGTCTGGGGCATAATCACCTAACTGTAGCGATCGCTCTAATTGCCGTCTTTCTAAACCAATTTCTTCTAGTTGCTGTTCAACGTCACTAGTTGCTTGTAACTGTGCGGCTAGTTGTCCTCTATGTTCGCGCAGACTTTCGTAAGTTGCTATTTGTTGTGATATTTCCCGGTATTCCTGTCTAAGCACCTGAATTTCTCTGTCAGAAACAGCCATTTGTTCTCGAAATACCCATAACTGTCCTTCTGTATCCTTTTGCTCAAGCTTGGTTTTGTCCACCACACGATTCCAGTTATGTTCTTCCAATGGGCGCTCACATAATGGACATAAAGCATTAGGGTTTTGCAGAAGAAGTAGTTTTTGATCTAGTTCTCCTAGCAACCTTTCGTACTCACGTTGCTGGGCTTGTAGGCGTTCAATAAAGTGACGGCGTTCTTGTCCTTTTTCTTGCACTCGCTGTAGGTAAACTCGCTTTTTCTCCATTTCTTCAATCTGGAGCGCCACATCCATAACTGCTTGTTGCAATTGTGGTTGCCGTCGCTTTTGTGTTTCCAGTTGGTTTTCTCTAACTTCCAGTTGTTCTATGCGAGCTACTAAACCTGCATGAGCGCGATTTAATTGACTTTGTAAAGTTGCTTGCTGTTGCAGGAGAGGAGACACCTGCATACGTAAATCATCTAAGTAAGCAACGCGGTTTCGTGCAGCTGCTAGTTGCGCTAAAGCTGCTTCCACCTCCTCTGACTTCTGTAAAATTTGCTCTATTTCTCGTTCTTGCTGCTGTAAAGCTTCTATTTGGGCTTGAGCGTGTTGCAACTGCCGCTCTATTTCGTGAATTTGTTTAGTAAGCTGGTGTTGCTTTTGCTGACGAATTCTTTCGGTGCGAGTGTATTCTTCAAACTTGGTAGCAAAAGCTTCTTCTTGAGATTGTAAAATCTGGTATTGTGAGTATCCGCCTTTAATATCCGCTTCTTGACCTAATTGTGACTCTAAATCTGATATTTGACTGATAATTGCTAACTTTTCTTGACCAAGGCGATCGCAATCTTGTGTCGAATTTTGGTATTGTTGCCTTACAAAATTGAGTTGTTCTTCCCAGGTTTGTCGCTGGTGCTGTACAACCTGTAAACTTTGTAATTGGATATTATCAAATGCTTGTGTTTGCTGTAGTTGATTGATTTGGGCTTCTAAATTTGCTTGTTTTTGGGTAATTTCTTCACGTCGTTGCAGTTGATGTTTCATCGACTCCAAAGAACGTTCTAACTCCTCTACCCGTGCTTTGTATTGACGTGATAATTCTTTTGCTCGTTCTTCTAATTCATCGTACTGATTGAGTTTCAATAACTCTGCTAAAATTTCTTTACGTTCGTTGGGGCGCTTAAGCATAAACTCATCTGCACGCCCTTGACGCAGATAAGCAGAATTAATAAAGGTGTCGTAATCGAGCTTGATGTGTTCCAATATCAAATCTTGTGTTGCTCTGATACCCTTACCAGTAAGTGCGCGAAATCCAGTTGGTGTTTCTATTTGAAATTCCAAAGCACCACTACCACCCCGCACTCGGGTGCGAATGACTCGATAAATTTGCTGGCTGGTTTGAAAAATGAAATCAACCTGAACTTCTTTCGCGCCAGTATTAATAACATCATCTTCAGTAGCGGCTCTACTCTCACCCCAAATTGCCCAGGTGATCGCTTCGAGGAGAGAAGATTTTCCTGCACCATTAGAACCGCAAATACAAGCCGTATGTAGCCCGCGAAAATCTAAAGTTGCATCACGGTAACTCAGAAAGTTTTTGAGGGTAAGTTGTACTGGAATCATTGAGGTTCTAGCGTCACACCTACTTTTTAATAATACATAAGTACAGATGCTCTGTTTGCTAGTTTAGCCAGTTAAAAATCAGGTTTTTTGTTTTTTCTACTTTAACTTTACTATTGTTAACAATAGAATAAACATGTTTTTTTCTGTTAGGCCAACTTTTTTTGGCTGTTCGGATAAAACTTTACTTTGATACAAGGCTAGTACTACTACGAAAAAAAACAAAATTTAAAATCCTAAAAGCTTGCTAGGTAAGGATTTTAATCATTCAGCATGGTTACTGTATTTCCAAACCCGATTTAGTCAAGTTCGTTTTCGTTAACCTGAAGCATCAAGCAGGAAAGTACCAATTTTATTGGTGAAAGTAGGGAAATATATTTTTTGATAGGTTTGGGCATCAATTATCAGCAATACTTATCCTCGATCTAATTACCCCATGCCCCATGCCCCATGCCCCATGCCCCATGCCCCATGCCCCATGCCCCATGCCCCATTCCCCATGCCCCATGCCCCATTCCCCATTCCCCTATTTCACCCAACTTTTTATGTTAATTTTTTTACCAATAAAATAAAGCTAAGATTTCTTCCCTCCCTTTTATAACACTAAATTAGGAACAACAGAAGCTACGAACATAAAAATATAGGAAAAATTCTACAACAAAGGAAAGTCATCAAGGAGGGAAAAAGGGAAACCAACACAACGAA
>NZ_JAAKGC010000106.1 GCF_017591665.1 Aetokthonos hydrillicola CCALA 1050
TTTATGAAAATCTATTTATCGACAACGTCGGATGATAATTATCTGTCAAAAAATGATGCTTTGACACAAGTTCTCTCTTTCAATAACACAATTTTCTCGGATTTTTTTTCAAAATGAGAATTGCTGCTTGTTGACGCTTGCTTTCATAAGCGTTTCGTCCTTCTCCTGAACGCTTATTTTTGGGGGAAAGAACTTCTATAACCGTGACGACTTCCCCTGATTTTACGTCTCGTACTTCCAGGTATCCTTGTCGTACCTCTTGCGGAATGGGAAGCGTTACAGGGATAGGTTTGGACGAGGGTAAAGCAACTGTAGTGTTAGTCTGCTGTTTTTCGGTTTTGACATTTCTTGCTACAACAACATCAGGAATACCAACCAACACAGAATTGTCATCCGTTGTTTTATAAACTCTTTTCTCAATTGCTACACGGTATTTGGGGCGTATATGAGGAGCTATAGCATCAGCAATAGCCACAATCAAACGACTGTGAACCTCTGACCAAAGTTCAGGATTTTCTAAGTAGGGATTCATTCCTGGAAAAGGAGAAGACATTGGTATAACCTGAACAAAAATCAAATGTGCAAAAATTGCGCGATCGCCTGCGGTACTGGAAGCACAATTATCACTAATAAAGCCATTGCTAATAACCCCCAGATATCACGTCCGTTATCCAAATCAGAGACATCATTTAAAGCGGGTTCATCTATCAATGGAATAAACAATAAAATTATCGCCCATAAGAAAAATTCTCTTTGCACTAGAGAAAGTAACAGCAGCAACAGCCTTGCAACTTGACCAATTAGTATTGCATTTTTTTGACCAAACATAGCATGGACAATATGACCACCATCAAGTTGTCCGACTGGCATTAAATTCAACGCCGTTACAATCAACCCCAAAAAACCTGCTATTGCCACCGGGTGCAAATCAATTGCTGATTTTGGTGTTAATTGACTACCTAGCGCTATTTTCGACAGTATAGCTAACAATATAGAATGTTGCGGATTAAGAGCATCAGGATTTAGCAGTCCTGTTTTTTCTGGTAGAGCAATCACTTGAGAATGAGCCAAACCCCATATTAGTAAAGGTAAGGTTGCTAAAAAGCCAGCAAATGGCCCTGCAATACTCACATCAAATAAAGCTTTGCGGTTGGGTACAGGACTCCGCATCCGAATAAATGCGCCAAAGGTTCCCAAGAAGAAGGGTATCGGGATAAAGTATGGCAGGGTTGAGCGAATTTTGTAATAACGAGCCGTTAAATAATGACCCAGCTCATGAATACCTAAAATGAATACCAATGCTAAGGCATAAGGTAATCCATTCAAAAGGATAGCTGGTTGTGATAACAATTTTTCAGCAGTGAGTTGAACACCAGAGGCTTGTGTTCCTACCAAGGTAGTAGTGAAAAGCGTAGCAGCTAGTAAGAATAGTGCTAAGCTTGGTCGCGTAAGCTGTTCATTGTTTTGACTATTAGCTTTGTTTAGCTGAGTATTAGGGACAATGACAAAGAAAGGTTTGCCGTTGAAACCTTCTTGAAAGATTAGTAAGAAGCGATCGCCAAACTGTGCTTCAACGTTTTCCTTAATTTTTTGATACGCATTTGTTGGTGTAGTTCTTAACTGACCTCGGCAGATAACCGCTTGAGGTCTATACTCGATATTCTGGAGGTAGTATATAGACCAAGGAAAACAATTCCGCAGTTGGGTTTCTTCTGCTGGTTCGATAGGACGTACTGAGGGTTCCACCGTAGGAGTGACAATCGGTTGTTGTAATTTTTCTGTTTTAGTGTCAGTTTGTTTACCGTTTATCGATGGGCGACGTCCCCACTGAAATAAAACCCAGTATAACAGAGGACAAATGACTAGTGACCATATGATCAGCGAACGCGGCGGACTTTGTTTCCATCCATTGACTGCTGTCCAACCGGTCCATAGCATTGCTGGGGTCATCAATACTAGCCACAATAACCACACAGGCGTTCGGGTCATTTGAGCAACACTGCGCTGCACCATGAGGTAAGTCACTAGTCCCAGTAAAAGAAGAAACCAAACAGAAACAGTCATGCTATCCTTAGTTATTTGCGAACATCTGAGTCTAGTACAACAGGCTTAGCAGCACCTCAATAAGCGGTTTCTTACATGCGTCCTTTATCGCAAGACTCTAGTCATACAACCAAGCTACCACGGGCAATCCTCTGTTACAAAGGTCCCATTGCCGGAAGTCAACCTTCAGACTTGTTGGCGAATGCTATTTTTGCATTTCCACCAAATCGAGACACCTTAGGAGGAACCTCTTATCTCATTGTAAGAAACGAAAGCAATATTCTGATCGATTCTCCAGCGCTGGAAAAACCAAATCAAGATTTTTTGATTGCTCAAGGAGGCGTGCAGCGCCTATTCCTCACACATCGCGGTGCTATTGGTAAAGCAGAAGAAATTCAGAAAATTTTTAACTGTGAAGTTTTAATTCAAGAACAAGAAGCCTATCTGCTACCTGGATTATCTGTGACGACTTTTAGTAATGAGTTCAGTCTGGATTCAGAAATCAAGTTAATTTGGACACCAGGACACTCTCCTGGATCATCCTGCCTTTACTACAGTAACTTCGGAGGTGTCCTATTTTCTGGGCGTCATATTATCCCTGATCTGCAAGGTAAACCAGCATTATTACGAACAGCTAAAACCTTTCACTGGCGTCGTCAGGTTAAAAGTTTTCAGTTATTACTAGAATCCTTCACAGCAGAAACTCTCCAATACATTTGTCCTGGTGCTAACATAGGCTTCTTAAGAGGAAAGTCTTTGATAGACCAAGCTTATGAGGGCTTAAGAAGAATTCAGGAGTCAGGAGACAGGAGTCAGAATGCAATACTGCTCGGTTAAGCCCCAAAATTCGCCCTGAACTAAAGTTCCGGTTAATAGCTGGCATTGAGCTAAAAGCTCACTGGGTAATCTTTTAACCCATTTTAATGGGTTTGGGCTTTGAGCCGGGAAATTTATTTCCCGGCTCTTAACTGGTTGATTAAGAAGGATTACATAAGATAAACAGACGCGGTGGAAAAATATCTCCGCGTCAGTCTCAACCCTTAACACTCCTGCTACTTGGTTAAGTCCTTGATTCTGACTCCTGAATTCTGACTCCTGACTCCTTGTTCAATTCTTCCGCTCCTGCTAATACAGACTTGTTTTTTGCTAGCAGTTCTACTGCTGCTAGATATTGAGCGTCTGCTTGTGTGCCAATTTGATCGAGACTTACCAAGCTAGAAGGAACAACTTTGTCAGGGTGAATGCCTAATTTATGAATGTCTCGGTGTTTAGGGGTTTCATATTTAGCAATTGTAACCGCCAAGCCGGAACCATTTGATAACTCAAATAAAGACTGGATTAAACCTTTACCGAAGGTAGTTTCTCCAACGAGCTTAGCACGACCATTATCTTGCAACGCGCCAGCTAGAATTTCACTTGCACTAGCAGTTCCTTGATTGACCAAAATAACTAAAGGATCATTTGTTAACGCTGAATTCATGGCTTCAAAGCTACCTTCAACCCCGTACCGATTAACCGTGTAGACAATCGTGCCAGAGTTTAACCACAATCGCGCTGCTTCGATACCCGCTTGCAACAGTCCACCAGGATTGTTTCGCAAATCAAGAATGTAGCCAGCAGCACCCTTTTTTTCTAGACTAGAGATAGCGTTTGCAATTTCTGTTGCGGCATTTGCATTAAATTGCGTCAGCCGAATGTACCCAATGGGCATGTTTTGAGAAGAAGAATCCAATTGAGCTACTACAGGGTTCAGAGCAATGCGATCGCGCACCAGTTGAATTTCTCTTTCACCCTCATTGTCTCGCGCAATCACTAAAGTAACTGTACTACCGATTGGTCCACGCATTTTACTTGCAGCTTCATCAAGAGTCAGCTTTTCTGTGGGTAGTCCCTCAATTTTAATAATGCGATCGCGTGGTTTTATCCCTGCTTTTTCTGCTGGCGAACCTGCTATAGGCGCTAAGACTTGCAGCTTACCAGTTTCAGGTTCTAGGGCAATTTGCAAACCTACACCTGTAAGTTCTCCAGAGGTATTCACTTGTAAGCTCCGGTATTGCTCTGGATTCAGAAAGCGGGTAAAAGGATCATCAAGACTTTGAAGCATTCGTGTAATTGCTGCATAGGCCGCTTCCTCATCTTTGAAAGGCTTCTGTAGAACCTTTTGCCGGATCGCCGTCCAATTTTGATGATTAAACGTGTCGTCCAAATAAGTGCGATCGACAATTCTCCATACCTCTGCTACAAGCTTTTGTTCCGTAGTCATTGCTGCTGCATTCTGACAAAAGCCGCCAAAAGTCAACCCAAACGCTAACAATAGCGAAACCCCTAACTGAAAAACTTTTTTATACATCAGATACACTTTCACAACTATTCAGAAAGAATTCAGGAGTCAGGAGCCAGAATAATTTTTAAACTGACGGATGAATAAAAGGGTTTAAATGCCCATCCTCCGCACACTATCCTCAATCTCCTTGGGGCGAAAACCAACGGAAAGATCCATTTTGGCTCCTGAATTCTGACTCCTGACTCCTTCTTTAATGAAATCTATGTCTCGATTATGTTACTTTTTTTATAGAAGTGGTGAATATTCTAATCAAATGGTTCTGCCAAATTAGGATATGCAAATCCTGCTCACAAAACGATAAGATCTACTTTGTGTCCCTAATCCTTAGTGTTTGGACGCAAAGAGAGCGCAATATATCTTTTCCCAAAGTGTTAAGCTTTCTTAAAATTATTAACACTTGTCAAGCTCATAAGTAAATAAGTAAATCCCTATGAGCTAAAATCCCAAAATCCTTTGGGAAATTTATCAAACGCAATCAATTTCTAGGAACTTGAGATTGTATGGCCAACGTATATGACTGGTTTGAGGAGCGCTTGGAGATTCAAGCGCTTGCTGAAGATGTCACAAGCAAGTACGTCCCTCCTCACGTCAACATTTTCTACTGCCTGGGTGGAATCACCCTCACTTGCTTTCTCATCCAGTTTGCCACTGGATTTGCCATGACATTCTACTACAAGCCAACCGTCACAGAAGCTTTCTCCTCTGTACAGTACTTGATGAATGAAGTGACCTTCGGTTGGCTAATTCGCTCAGTTCATCGCTGGTCAGCCAGCATGATGGTGCTGATGATGATTTTGCACGTCTTCCGAGTGTACCTCACTGGTGGCTTCAAAAAGCCCCGCGAATTAACTTGGGTAACTGGTGTAATCTTAGCTGTGATCACCGTCTCCTTTGGCGTAACTGGCTACTCTTTACCTTGGGACCAAATAGGTTACTGGGCTGTCAAAATCGTTAGCGGTGTGCCAGAGGCAATTCCTGTGGTTGGTACTCTGATTACTGAACTCCTGCGCGGTGGTGCTAGCGTTGGTCAAGGAACTTTGACTCGTTACTACAGCGCGCATACATTCGTACTACCCTGGCTAATTGCAGTCTTCATGCTGCTCCATTTCTTGATGATCCGCAAGCAAGGAATTTCTGGACCTTTGTAAGTGATTGGGGATTGGGGATTGGGGATTGGGGATTGGGTACTGGGTATTGGGGAAAAAAGCATTCATTATCTCCCATGCCCCATGCCCCATGCCCCATGCCCCATGCCCCATACCCCATACCCTATGCTATGTATTTCTGATAAAATACAGGTATTCCTTGCCTAGTAGGAAGGGAAGATGTAGCAGCTGCTTGTGAACTGACCTAAGGCAAAGATAAAAACCTGGCATCAGTATTCATTGAGACGCAAACATATCTGGAGAGCCAGACTGTAAATAAAGAAAGGGCTTTTGGCTAGCCCTTTAAGAGTGCGAATCTCTTAAGAATCTCGCCGCTCTTTTAGGCGCGAGGGTGTCAAATACTCTCAGTTAGTTAAAGCATTTGTAAAAAATGGCAACACTAAAAAAACCCGATCTCAGCGATCCAAACTTAAGAGCCAAACTTGCTAAAGGCATGGGTCACAACTACTATGGTGAACCAGCTTGGCCTAACGACCTGTTGTACGTCTTTCCAATTGTGATTATGGGGTCGTTCGCCTGTATCGTCGCTCTAGCTGTGCTAGACCCTGCTACGACTGGGGAACCGGCAAATCCTTTTGCCACACCTTTGGAAATTCTGCCGGAGTGGTATTTATATCCTGTATTCCAGATATTGCGATCAGTTCCTAACAAACTTTTAGGGGTGTTGTTAATGGCTGCTGTACCCGCAGGACTGATACTCGTTCCCTTTATAGAGAACGTCAATAAGTTCCAAAACCCCTTCCGCCGTCCAGTGGCGACTGCTGTTTTCCTTTTTGGTACTATTGTCACCTTATGGCTTGGTATTGGCGCTACCTTCCCAATCGATAAATCCTTCACATTGGGATTGTTCTAAGTCGATCGCTACCAAGCTTTATAACGCCTGTTAGTTTTTCACGAAGTACCGAAGTTCACAATGGGATGTCAAACTGCTATTAGTGAGTTTCCGTAAATGTACTTTTGAGGAAAGCCTACAGGCGTTAATTTTACTAAATATATGTTACATCCACCCTTTATAAGGGAACAGCAATCCCTATAAATAATAGGGAACCAGTGCATTGCGGAGGACACTCAGTTGTCAGTATAAGGCGGTTGCCCTCCGCAATTTGACTGGCGAAGCAAATTTCACCCATTTATTTCACCCATTTAATATTTATTAAATTTACGGTCAATGCTTAGCATAGTGCAGCAAGACCATCTGAAGGTAAAGAGCGAACTTAAGCTTCTAAACCTTGTCCAGCAATGGTTTGAACACTTTTGTTTAGAACATTTGTCTAAACTAGGTTGGTCAGAAGGTCAACTTTATCGCCTCAACTTAGCCTTAGCAGAAGGCTTTACTAATGCCGTTCGTCATGCGCATCATGCACTACCGCCAGAGACAAGTGTTGAACTTGAACTTTCTCTGTGGATTGACAGATTCGAGATTAGAATCTGGGATCATGGAAAACCTTTTAATCCGGACGCGATCGCAGAACCAGAACCAGGAACTCTGCAAGTAGGAGGATACGGATGGTTTTTGTTACGGCGTTTAGCCGACCGTGTTGTCTATGAACGAGGATCAGACGGTAGAAACTGCCTACTAATTGTTAAGTATGGTCTACCTAGCCAGCAATAATCTTGTAAGAAGTAACACTAGTATAAAAAAAAATACTTAATACCGTAAACTCAGCATTCGAGTTGTCACTGCTCTTTTGCTAAGATTTGTTAGCGAGAAACTTGATACGCAAGAACTCGCAATTTATCGTGAATCAATTGTGATTATAATTACATATCATCAACAATGATGAGTTATTCACATTGGGTTGGGGCAACAGCGACGATCAACGAAAATGCTAGTTACTAAAAAAGTTGGCGAAAGAATCGATTTAGGTCACTCATTGACCACAAAAACCAACCATGTTTTCGTATTCATTGAAGTTTTTGAACGCGAAGGTGGAATTCAATCCTACGTGCAGGATCTTTTCCGAGCCTATCTGGAATTGAGTACACCTCTTTATGCAGAAGTATTTTTGCTTAGAGATAGTCCCAATTGCTCAAATCCTTTTGAATCAGATAGATTAAGATTTCATTACTTTAAAACTTCCTCGCCTCAGGTGGGAAGAGTCAAAATGGCGATCGCCTTATTCTCCCATCTATTGCTCCAAAAACCGGAACATGTCTTCTGCGGTCATGTTAATCTTGCTGTCTTGATTCGTACGCTGTGCCAACCTTTGGGAATTCCTTACACGGTAATGACACATGGCAAAGAGGTTTGGCAAACCTTACCGAGCCTCACAAGATCCAGCTTGCAAAAAGCAGCTTACATTTGGACAGTGAGCCGTTATACTCGAGACGTGGCTTGTGCTGTAAATAACCTGGATTCTGCTAAAGTTAGAATATTGCCTTGTGCTGTTAATGGCGATCGGTTTACTCCAGGGGCAAAGTCAATTTCGCTGTTAGATCGTTATGGTCTAACAGGAGCAAAGGTATTGATGACTGTCGCAAGACTGTGGTCAGGAGATATTTACAAAGGTGTGGATGTGACGATTCGAGCTTTACCGGAAATAGCTCGTGCTTTCCCTGATGTAAAATACCTAGTAATTGGTCGTGGTGACGATCAACCACGATTAACCCAACTCGCTCAAGATTTAGGTGTTACAGATCGCATTATATTTGCTGGTTTCGTCCCTAGGGAAGAATTAGTAGAACACTACCGCCTTGCTGATGCTTATGTAATGCCTTCTCAAGAAGGCTTTGGTATTGTCTATTTAGAAGCAATGGCTTGCGGTGTACCCACTCTATCGGGTAATGGTGATGGATCGGCTGACCCATTGCAGGATGGTAAATTAGGGTGGCGAGTACCACATCGCGATAAAGATGCTGTAGCTAGGGCTTGTATCGAAATTTTAAAAGGTGACGATCCACGTTGTAACGGGAGATGGCTCCGAGAAGAGGCGATCGCTCACTTTGGTATAGAAGCATTTCAACAACGCTTAAAACAGCAGCTTTTAACCCCATCGGTCAATAAAACAGCAGCTACCAACATTTTCTTTTAATAGATAATCCTAGCTTCCGATAGATGTGTTGTAGACCTTGAGAACGGTATACAAATAACTAAAGGTAGAAGCCGTATCAAAGAAGGAGTCAGAAGTCAGAAGGTGGGGATTTAAACCCCTTGATGTATCCGCCTTTATTATTTCTTGTTAAGGAATGTCTTTAAAAGAAACTATTGAGCGCAAAAAGTAGTCTACGATCCTAAGTCAATTCAGGTGTTTGTTAGCATAATCTATTCCATAAGTCAAGCTCATGAAGGGTGTAAAACTACTGAACCAGATTTTAAGCGGATAGAGACGATCTAACTTCTTTAGACTAAAATTCACACTCTAGTCAAGTCAATTATTAATTCAATTGAATTTTATTATTGGCGTGATTTCTTTTGTGACTTCATTCTAAAATAGGCTTCTTAACCTGAGAAAGAACCTGATTTATAAAATCAATTGATGTACGGACGGATAAATTTATCAATACCTGTATTTTATCTTAGCCGACATTGTATTGATTATCACTAACAACAAATCGAATGATTGTGTTTGAATGATTGCACTACATTGTTTTATGAGGAGTTATCATGTGTAGTTTATTTCGTCGGTCATCAGCAAGTGCCATATTGTTAGCTGTGGGAGTCACAGGTAGTACACTGGCTTCGACAATCATTTCTGCTCCAGCTTCAGCTCAGATTAATTCAAGCCCAACTCCTACCACGCCTTCAGATCAGGGGACTCCTCCAGCAAACCAAGCACCTACCACGCCTTCAGATCAGGGGACTCCTCCAGCAAATCTAACACCTACCACGCCTTCAGATCAGGGAACTCCTCCAGCAAACCAAGTTCCCACAGCACCCCAAACATCAGGAACCAACTTTTCTGATGTAGGACAAGATTACTGGGCAAGTCCATTTATTCAGGCTTTAGCTGCAAGAAATGTGATAGCAGGGTTTCCTGATGGTACTTTTAAGCCTGATCAACCCGTAACTCGGGCGGAGTTTGCGGCATTGATTCAGAAAGCTTTTAACCAGAACCCAGTTAGGCAGTTAAGTGCTGGTGGATTTTCTGATGTATCTTCTAATTATTGGGCTGCTGCTGCAATTCAGAGGGCTTACGAAATGGGCTTTATGGCTGGTTATCCAGGAAATGTATTCCGACCTAATCAGCAAATTCCTAAAGTTCAGGCAATTGTTGCATTAACAAGTGGTCTGGGTATAACTAGTAGTAATGCTTCGCCAGATATTCTCACGACATACTACACAGACGCTTCATCAATCCCAAGCTATGCCCTCAATAATGTAGTAGCAGCAACACAAACCAATCTTGTTGTTAATTATCCAGATGTAAAAACGCTCAATCCGATAGGAGCACTCACTCGTGCCGATGCAGCAGCAATTTTCTATCAAGCTTTGGTTAAGCAAGGACAGATGCAACCAATTGCTAGCAATGTTGCAGCATCTCAATATGTAGTAGCTGGAACCTCAACTGGAACCCCGACTACTGCCCAAGCCAACACGATTGTTAATATTGCTGCATCTAGCAATTCCTTTACAACCCTGACTTCTTTATTACAGGCAGCAGGTCTTACAGATACTCTACAACAGCCAGGGCCGTATACAGTTTTCGCTCCTACTGATCAAGCATTTGCTGCTTTGCCGAAAAGTACTTTAGAGAAGTTGCAACGACCAGAAAACAGAGACGCTCTGGTTAAAATTCTGACATATCACGTCGTTTCTGGCGCTCTACCTGCTGAGCAACTTACAACAGGAGAACAAAAAACACTCGAGGGCTCACCTGTCAAAATTAAAACTTCTCGAGACAATCAAGTAAGGGTAAACAAAGCAAAAATACTACAGTCGAACGTTCAAGCAAGCAACGGCGTCATCTATCCAATTGACAAAGTTCTCCTACCACCCGATGTTAAGCTCAGTCAACTGCAAGGAGGCGGCTCTAATGGTGGTGCTAGTGATATCGACGTTGGTAGAGCGACTCGTGGTGGATCTAGCTATATAGGAGTTGGTGGTAACATTGGTCTAACGGGTAATTCAGATTTAGGTGACGGAAACTTTGCGGTCATTTCTAAACTCGGGTTAACACGCAATTTCTCCTTCCGCCCAGGCGCAGTCATTGGCAGTAATCCCGTAGTTCTGCTACCAATTACTTATGACCTCAACCGACGTTCTCAAGGCAGCTTTGGCTTAGGAGCCTTTTCTATATCTCCTTACATAGGTGCTGGTATTGCTATTGACACTGGTAATGGTGCCGATGTTGCTGCACTAGTAACAGGCGGTATAGATATACCTCTGGGTAGTCGATTCACCGTAAATGGATCTGTCAACGCCGCGTTTTTCGATGACACTGCTGTAGGGATAACTGTTGGTATCGGCTACAACTTCAGATAACAACGTTCTGCTTGAGTATCTACTCATAGCTTAACGCTCCTACTATTGTTACCTAACTTTCTGTTTCTCCTCACAGACAAAAATCAGCGCTCTCAAAATGAGAGCGCTGATTTTGCTTTATCAAAAAGTTAATATAAATTAATATAAGAATTGTAAAGATTCGCAAGAATCCCTTTTAGTACGATGAGCGCACGCAGAAAACTACAATTCAACACCGTAGATAAGCGTATAATGTAACCTGTGTGTCTTTTTATTTTCCTCTAACAGTACTAATTTCCGTTTCCATCAATCCTTGACTTGTATCAAAAAGGAGGTTTTCCCAATCATGACACAACCACAACCCAGCGTCACCCCTAAGCTAGAGGAGCCAAAATTTGGGTTTAATGAATATGCAGAGCGTTTAAACAGTAGAGCAGCAATGATCGGGTTTGTTCTTATAGTCGTAATTGAATACGTTACTGATCAAGGAATATTATCCTGGCTCGGTTTAAGGTAAGACGACAAAATCAACAGAAACTCCAAAGCCTATCTTATCTAACAGATATGGCTTGTTTTTTACTTGGTAAGGAAGCGACAGTGATGCTATATAGACGATTTGGACGCACAGAATTACAAATGCCTGTCTTTTCCTGCGGTGGTATGAGGTACCAGTATAAATGGCAAGATGTACCACAATCGGAAGTCCCCCGGGATAATCAAGAAAATTTAGAAGCCACAATTCGACGAGCCGTAGAATTAGGAATTAATCACATAGAAACTGCTCGTGGTTACGGTAGTTCTGAAATGCAGTTGGGACAAATTTTGCCAAAATTACCCCGTGAAAAGTTGATCGTGCAAACAAAAATTATTCCTACTGCAGATAGTCAAGAATTTCTTAGAGACTTTGAAAAGTCATTACAATATCTAGACCTAGATTATGTCGATTTGCTGGGGTTACACGGCATTAACAATCCTGAGTTTTTAGACTATAGCATTCGTCCTAATGGGTGTTTGGAGGTAGCAAAAAAGTTAAAGGAGCAGGGAAAAGTTAGATCTATTGGTTTTTCTACTCATGCTTCCACAGATATGATTATTCAAGCTATTAATACTAACGAATTCGATTACGTTAACTTGCACTGGTATTACATTAATCAAGCAAACTGGGCTGCTATTGAAGCAGCAACTCAGCACGATATGGGAGTATTTATTATCAGTCCATCTGATAAAGGAGGAAAATTATACAATCCACCGCAAAAATTAGTAAATCTTTGCGCTCCTTTATCCCCAATGGTCTTTAATGATTTATTTTGTCTTAGCCATTCACAAGTACATACTATCAGCTTAGGTGCAGCAAAACCACAAGATTTTGATGAACACCTGAAAACTTTAGAATTGTTGGATAATCCATCTGAGGTTTTATTGCCAATTGTGACACGGTTGGAGCAAGAGGCGATCGCTACCTTAGGTGAAGATTGGGTAAACACTTGGCACGTTAATTTACCGACTTTTTCCGAAACTCCTAATCAAGTAAACGTACCAGTGATTTTATGGTTATGGAATCTGGCAAGGGCTTACGATCTGGTAGATTATGCAAAAATGCGCTACAACCTTTTAGGAAATGGTAGTCAATGGTTTCCTGGTAACAAAGTAGACAAAGCAAATCCACTAGAACTACTTCCATGTCTTAGTCGCAGTCCCCACGCAGACAAAATTCCAGCACGACTCGCACAGGCACACCAACTTTTTGACAGCGAAGCAGTACAGCGTTTGTCAAAAAGTTAATAACCGCACTGTACCAGCACAAAAACAGTACTGAAATCACAAATTGTTAAAATTTGTAGCCCCCAATCGAAGAAAATAGAAATAAATACATCTGGTGCGGGAGTTTTTATGAGTCTTAATCGTCGTCACTTTATATTTTTGGTAGGGGCTAGTGCTGGTGCTTTTGGTTTGGATGCTTGCGCTTTTGCACAAAATACAACTGAGAAGTCTAACCCAGGAAGTGCAGAGCAAGCAGGGGTTATTCAATTACCACCTTTGCCTTACGCTTATAATGCGCTAGAACCACATATAGATGCAAAAACAATGCAATTCCATCATGACAAACACCATGCAGCCTATGTAAAGAATCTGAATGAAGCATTCAAAAAACACCCAGAAATCAAAAACAAAAAACTTGAAGATTTACTGGTTAATTTAGAAACGGTTCCAAAAGATATTCGCACCAAGATACGTAACAATGGTGGTGGCCATTTAAACCATTCCATGTTTTGGCAAATTATGAAGCCAAATGGTGGTGGAGAACCAACAGGGGCGATCGCATCTGCAATTAATCAAAGATTTGGTAGTTTTGCTGCTTTCAAACAGCAGTTCAACGAAGCTGGGAGTGGTCTTTTTGGTAGTGGTTGGGTTTGGCTGATTCGCGATCGCAGTGGTAAACTTCAGATCACGACGACACCTAACCAAGATAGTCCTATCGCAAATGGGAACTATCCCATTTTCGGTAATGATGTATGGGAACATGCGTATTACCTCAATTACCAGAACCGCCGAGCAGATTACTTAAATGCTTGGTGGAATGTTATTAACTGGGACGAGGTTAATAAGCGCTTTGCTGCAAAAGCTTAGTGGTTAATTTTTGGTAAGACAAGTAATTTAATTAGTTAAAATATCTCACTTAAACCTACTTAACGCGTACTTTACTATCTATAGTTGGGTTAAGTAGGTTTTCATACAGTAAGTCAAAATAATTCGTATTTGGTATATTTTTTAGCAGGAGATTTTTGTACAAAGCCTTTTAATGACCGTTTACATTATCCGACCTAAAGCGACATCAGTAACGCGATCGCTCACACTAACTTCAAGAACATTCAGCGCAGAAAGCCGTACAGCGCAAGTTGAAGAAGTTGTTGATTTTTGGCAACAAGATCCCGTGTATAGGGAAATTGAACACTGGCTACAAGATGCTGAAAATACCTTAAAGTATCCTCTTTACTCAGGAATTACTGGTGCTAGTATCGTAGAAATGCCAGATGAAGAAGCTGTACAACTACAACGCGATTTACCTGGTGTTTCGGTGTTACGCGATCAACCAATTGAGTTGATTCAACCACATCGCAATTCGGACAATCCAAGAGATGAAGTCAACGCAGCTGATTTATGGCACTTGGATGCGATCGCACTAAAAGAAGCACGACAAAACGGATTTAGCGGTACAGGAAAAAACATTACTGTTGCTGTTTTCGACACAGGAATTGATGATAGTCACTCGGAGTTGCAAGGCAAAGTCGTTGAATCCTATAGTCTCAATAACAGAACACAGCAAATCCAGTTATTACCTTCTCAAGATACCGATGGTCATGGTACACATGTAGCTGGACTGATTTGTGGAGAGCAGGTTGGCGTTGCACCAGAAACTAAACTGATTAACTGCGTAGTCATCCCACAGAAGACAGGGAGTTTAGCAGGGTTAGTTTTGTGGCTAGATTGGGTGGCTACTCGCCAAGACGTAAGCATTGTCAATATGTCACTAGGTTTTCCTAAATATGTTGATTACATTAGTGATTGGATTGATACTCTCTTGGCAGTGGGAATACTTCCTGTTTGCGCTATTGGTAATGAAGGCATCAACAAAACTCGTACACCAGGAAATTGTAGAAGTGCGCTTTCTGTAGGTGCAGGAAATTCTGATGGTAGAGTTGCTGCTTTTAGTGGCAGTGGTATGATATCTGTAGATAACCATTTATATAATGTCCCCTATTTGATTGCGCCTGGAGAACAAGTTTATTCCTCAGTCCAAGGTGGTGGTTATGAGGCTTGGGATGGAACTTCAATGGCAACTCCTATCGTTTCTGGTGTAGCAGCATTAATCTTAGAGAAATATGACAAGCAAATAACTGTAGGGAGTTTATTTGATGCTCTGCTCTCTAGTTGTCAAGATTTGGGACAGTACAAGGAACGCCAAGGTAGAGGTTTAGTTCAAGTGACACCAGCGTTATGAATCTTAATGAAAGCCAAATAGCGAAGATCGACCTCTTGCTTGAGGAAGTTTTGACCCAAGCTCAAGGAAATGAAGAAATTCGTGCAATAATCACTTTGGGTTCTCAAAATCAAATCACAGCAGATTCTAGCAAGCTTGAACCTAGCGACTTTCCTTCAGAGCAGGCTTATCGACAGGCTTTAATTGATCGACGCAAAAGCCAACTTGCTAATGAAGTGGGTGATACTATCGAATCACTGCGAAACTTCCAGTTAAAAATTCTTGGAAGTGGACTTAGTCGCGTTGTGGTGGTAGAAGGTTCAGCAGATGCGATCGCACGTTCGTTAGAAATCCCAGGAGTTAATCATGTCAGCCTGGATCAGCTAATTGCACTGCCAGAAATTGCACCAGATGAAGCGGTTAAACATTTTGCTAACCTCTATATCAGCACACTTGACCGCCTCTTAGATAAAAAAACAACAAAATTAATTTCTCAAGCATCACGGCAATATATCATTAACTACTACAAGCGCCATAATAAGCTGCAAATACTGGGTATGCAAAAACCTGTGGATTTGGATTCCATCTACACAGCGGTGCAATGTTTGCAACCAGAGGATATACGGCGATTTGAATCAATTGATGGTTTACAAGAACTGTACCGCCAAGCGGGGAGACGTGGATTTCAGCGAGGAACAGATAAACAAGACGGGATTGCTGTAGCAAATGAGAAGCAATATTTAATGGTACTTGGTCAACCAGGTGCAGGTAAATCTACATTCTTGCGCAAGTTAGGACTAGAAGCTATTAGGGGTAATAAAAAAGAATGGAAGCATGAATGTATTCCGGTCTTTATTGAACTTAAACAATTTGTTAACAGAGAAATTAATCTAAAAGCAGTAATTTTACAGCAGTTTGAATTGTGTCAGTTACCATTGTGTGAGGAATTTACGACCAAAGCCTTACAGCAGGGTAAATTATTAATTTTGTTGGATGGTTTTGATGAAGTGCCAACAGACAACATCGAGTTGGTAACTCCTCAAATTCAAGATTTTGTTGAACAGTACCCAAGAAATCGGTTTATCGCCTCTTGTCGTACAGCAGCCTATCGGCAAAACTTGCGACAATTTCAAGAAGTGGCGATCGCTGAATTTAATGATGCTCAAATTCGCCAGTTTATTAAAAATTGGTTTTCTTCAGAGGTAGATATAAAAGCTGGAACTGCTGAAAAATGCTGGCAGTTAATCAACAAACAAGATTCATCTAAAGAATTGGCTAAAACTCCGCTGTTGATCACTTTTCTCTGTTTAGTGTATGATGAATCTCAAGATTTGCCCAAAAACAGAAGCTCGCTTTACAGCAAGGCACTAGATATATTGCTAGAAAAATGGGCAGCTGAGAAACGGCTTCCCCGTAATCATATTTCTCGTGATCTAGGCATTGATTTAGAGAAAATCATGCTTTCAAATATTGCTTATCGTAGTTTTCAAGCAGATAAGTTATTCCTTTCCCAGGAAGAAATTATTCATGAAATTAAAGAGTTTATAGAAAGTAATCATAATGCATCTAGGAATATAGAGGCTGAGTCTATACTAGATGCTATAGCTATTCAACAAGGAATCTTAGTAGAACGAGCAAGGAATGTCTATTCATTTTCTCATTTGACGTTACAAGAATATTTAACAGCAAAATATATCGATGATCATCACCAAATTCAGGAATTAGTTGTAGAACATCTTACAGATGAACGGTGGAAAGAAGTATTTTTGCTCGTGGCTGGTTTAATGGACGGTGGTGTAGATGAGTTGCTGTTATTGATAGAAAAAGAGGCACAGAAATACATTAATACACCAAAGCTACGAGCTTTATTCAGATGGGCAAATCAGGTAACAGATGGATCTCCTGGTAACTATAAGCCTGTTGGTAAGCGTGCAGCTGCGATAGCGATCGCCATCGCCAACGCCTACGCCATCGCCATCGGCATCGCCAACGCCATCGCCTACGCCAACGCCATCGCCTACGCCAACGCCATCGCCTACGCCTACGCCAACGCCAACGCCAACGCCAACGCCATTAACAGAATTATTAGAGAAAGTCCTGAATTAGAAAAATTCAAAATATTTAATAATGTTAACTTTAATGAACTCATTGCCCAACTAAATGTACTCAAATCTCAAATTCCTAACGACAAACAGCCAGTGAAAGTCCGTAGAGAATTTGGTAAACGGCTTTTACAAATATTGACAAATGCTTTCCATCTCAGCCCAGAAATAGTCAACTTATCACAAGAAGAAGCAAAAGCACTGAACAATTATCTTTATGCAAATTACCTGATTATACAGTGTAAAGAAGCAGCAGTTATGGTTTCTGCTAAAACTTGGGAAGCGATGGAGAAACGGATGTTATTACCAAATTCAACTTCTAGATTTAAAATTTTCTAAAGCGGTTTTTGACTTGGTACACCAACGCTGCGCGGAAACTTTGCTGGTGTAGTTGCTACCTTCCGTATATATAAGCAGTGACGGATGCTATTACTTAACGGGGTTGTAAATTCATCAATTGATTCAATTATCCCACCCAATTGTTTAACAGCATTTTCTAGAGAAGTTGTTTCCTCTTCTGTCCAATTACCACGGTAAATGATAGCTAAACCATTCTTCTTAATTAATGGTAGGGCGTATTCAGCACAAACCGAAGCTGCTCCAATAGCACGAACTAAAGCAACATCATAGGTTTCTCGATAATAACGCTGCTGACCTATTTCTTCAACTCTAGCAGTAAGAGTTTTGACATTGGTAAGTTCAAGTGCAGTGAGTGTGTTGTCAATAAAAGTAATTTTTTTTCGAGTGGAATCAAGGAGAGTTACGGTGCAATTAGGTACAGCAATTGCAACCGGAATTCCTGGAAAACCTGCACCCGTCCCAATATCAATGAAAGAGAGCGATGTGGAAGATTCTTCCTCCCCTACTCTCGCATCTTTCAACAAATTTACAATTCCTCGCAGTGAATCCCAAAGATGCTTTTCCCAAAACTCTAGGGGTTCGGTAATACGAGTTAGATTCAGCTGTTGGTTAGCTTCCAGAATCAATTCATAAAAGCGCTGGAATTGCGTTTGTTGTTGGACAGTCGGTTGCCAATTAAGTGTTTGCTGCCATATATCTGCCATTTCAGGCAATATTAAGTTATTCACAAGTAAAAAGGGCGATTAGTGTTAAATTAAAGGTAAGTTGATGATTTTAAAATTTAGGAGCAAGTGAGATGGATGTACTTATTCAATCAACCAAAGAATTTGAGAAAGATTTAGAAGGATTTAATAGTTCAGATAAATCTAACATTATTAATGCAATGAATTCAAGTTTTGCACTTCTAAAGAATGATAATGGCTATTTATTTAATGCTAACACTCTTTCTCAACTGCGATCAATAAAGCTGAATCATAACTATGATTCTTCTCTGTATTCTTTGAGAATCGATTCCGAACTTCGCGTAATTCTTACCATTGATAATGACCCGATTTTTCAGATAGTCAATGTTACTTTATTTAGACTTGTTAGAGCTTGTGAAGCATCAAAAGCATATAATTCAGTGGCAAAATCTATTTACAAAGACTTAATCCTTAATCAGGAAGAAGTTGAGGTTTAGCTTAGCTAATGTCACGAATTAAATCTCTTATAGACGAGTATGGCATTATCTACGAAGCAATGAAGATTCTTCCAGACGATCTTAAAATAGATTTTCTAGAAGCTTTGGCTGAACTTGAAGATAATGAATGCCATAGAACCAGAACTTTTCCTAAAACAAGACTTCATAAAGTCAAAGGCATTAAACAAGCAATATATTGTGCTGATATAAACAAAATATCCGGCTGGAGAATCCATATTCAGTATATTGACGGCACAATTCATTTAAAAGACATCATAGAAGGTCAACGACATGATGATGTCATAGAAATCATTAAATCGAAAAAGGATAGATATGAGTAGCAATAGGCAGAAGCAAGTGCCTACCAGAGGTGACTGACACCAACCTTGTTCTAGCTTTGAAACTTCTGGTGGGACACAATTGAATTACTTGCTTCATAGGTATTGAAAAAATTGCTCTGGTACTAACCTTAATTCTCCAGATTTAAAGCGGTTAATATCCACCCATAGGGCTGTCTTTTGCCGCTCACCTTCAGAAAATACTACCTTTTCTAGCTTATAAAACTTTGGATCAGCGAAGTCACATTCATAAAGTTGAATGATCTCATGACCAGGATTGCCGTTGTAAGTAAATATATTCTCTAAACAGCCTAAGTAGCGAATATTTGTTAACTCAGCTTGGATTTCTTCGTCAAATTCCCGATTGAGGGCGGCTAAGCTGGTTTCACCAAAATCTACACCACCGCCCATAGCTCGATAAAAAGTTTGCTGCTTCGTTGGATCGTAGCCTTCCGAGATGAAGACGCGATCGCCATTGCGAATAAGTCCCAAAGCCAAGACTCTAATTTCCCCAGGGTTATGCATTGTTCTTGCTAGTTATCGTAGATGAACGAAGGACGGCTCTCGCTGTCTTCAACAGACCAGTCTTCATTTTCGCCGCCAATGTACAATTGCTCAATAGTGACATATTCTTCATTAAGCTGCTTAAGAGCGTTGATGAGAATATCTAAGGCGATCGCATCAGAAGTGCCCAAATCAAACCAGCAACGTCCCCATGTTCCTTCATACTCGAACTCACCCATATTATGCATCAGTGCTAATAAGCTTTTGTCATAACCTTGGGAGTCATAATCCATGTAGTTAAGATCTAGTCCTGTTTCCTGCACCTGAAGATTTTCAGCATTAAATGCACCCAACTTACCAAGATAAAACCAGGAATCAAAAACCTCTTCTACATACTGCTTTTCACGTTCAGAGGGAATTGTGCTGAACTTCAGCCAAATCCATACATCAAAAGGGTTAAACTCGCGGAACTGTACCTGCATTCCCGTTAATTATCTAATATAAGTAGCTGTGCAAAATTAATTTAGCATTTTAATGGAGCAATGGGCATGGGGCATTGGGCATGGGGCATTGGCAAAGAAATATTTTCTTGTTTGGTTTTGGGCAATAGCGCTCTTCCCCAATGAACTGAAGCCCTATCACCCATGACTGACTTGTTAAGTACTTAGACAGAACTAATTAAGCTGTTGCGCAGCTAAATTTAATATACCGCGTTACCTTTATTTTTAATCTTTCGTTCCCACTTAATAATAAGACCACCTTCATTAAGCAATCGAATTAACAGCTCTTCTAGCTGAGATACTGAT
>NZ_JAAKGC010000393.1 GCF_017591665.1 Aetokthonos hydrillicola CCALA 1050
TTGTTCTTACTTGAACTACTAGGCTGGCTCTTTAAGGTAGAAATTGATGCTGAAGATATAGATACGCTATCTTTATTTGATAAGACTGGAGTTTCAGCTAAGCATGGAGTAACCATCGAAGTAGAGATAAAAGTGACTACAAGAGTTAGGAATGTGTGAGTGTATGGACGCATGGTAGTTTCTAGAAAAACTCTTTAACTATCTATAACCTAGCCGCAATATCCATCTTTACAAAAGAGAAATCCCACGGAAATATCGTATCTATTCGTAAACGTATTAAATTAGTTATTCATTCGTAGCTTAATAAAATATTTAAGAAGATTGTATATAGAAAATACCCGACGTTTATAGATTGAATGAATCGTTGCTCACTTGTCATGGCACGTGAGCGTTTTCATTAGTTCAGTTAACGGCTCGCAGCAATTCTGCAAATAAGGGGTCGCCAAAATTCATTAACCGTAGTGAAGGCATTTCCTCAAAAACATCAGGATAGAACGTAACAGTGTAGTTTTGACCTTTATGAACGAGTTGCCAAATACGTTCGCCTTTCGTCTCAAATTTCGAGCCACTAGCTTTTAAAATTACTGATGAGGTGAATAGTTGCTGGATATTTTCTGGTAGAAAAGGAGATGGAGCCAATGGTTCTTGAATTTCTGCTAAATCTCTATCTAAATCCATTGTTACCATTTCTTCGATTGCTAGACGCAGAGGGGGTCTATCTAAGACTGAGTCGAATTCAGACATTAGAACGTCCTCTTCTTCTGGGTCGGCGCTCATCGCAGCTTGTTCAATAAAGGTGGGGACTTGGGCTAAGATAGGTTGAAGGTTACCTACAACTGTAGCGAAAGCGTTGATGCGATCGCGCAATTTTTTGTAAACCTTGGCTTCAACAGTGCCGTCGTAGTAAAAATTGTGGACTCGTACAGTGGAATACCTTTGTCCAATGCGATCAATTCTCCCAATACGCTGTTCAACCCGCATAGGGTTCCAAGGCATATCATAATTAATCAACACTCCACAATTTTGTAAATTTAAACCCTCGGAAGCAGACTCAGTGCAAAGGAGAATTTTTATTTCATCTTGACGGAATCGGCGTTTAATTTCTTCCTTGGGAACTACACTCCACTTACCGTTCTGGTACAATTCCCCACCACGACCTGAATAGCAAGCAACTTGACTACCATACAACTCTCGCAAAGTATCGCGCAGATAGTCCATTGTATCGGTGTACTGTGTGAAAACAAGAGCACTTTCGCGTTCAGTTAATTCTTGGCGTAAAATTTGAATAAAGCGAGAAAGCTTGGTATCTTCCCCAGTATTTTCAAACTGGCAGAGTAAATCTTCAAGATATTGAATTTCTTGGGGGTCTACTGGTTCAAAGAAAGATTC
>NZ_JAAKGC010000394.1 GCF_017591665.1 Aetokthonos hydrillicola CCALA 1050
TTTGAACAATAGATAAAAGCTGGAAAGTTATCCTATTTAATTACTTTTTTTCGGGTTTTACATCAGCGTCAAATTTATAACTTTTGGTTTTTACTCAATGTAATCTTGTTATACTACTATTTGAAGTACGGAATATGGGATTTATGTATAATTTTACCAAAGTGTTTTGATGTGTGGATATGTGAGAATTTTTTGATGACAGGTTATGAGTTCTATATTGCGGCGGTAGGCGATCGCAACAATAATACGATCAGCTGGATCTTTGTGAAAATCACCGGGTAACTGTGTGCTAGCGATCGCATCGAGTGGATCAACTGGTTCTATGGTGATTCCTCTTCGAGTTTTTGCAATTGCAAACCATTCATTAACGCTAAGGGGGAGTGGTAGTTTCCCAGCACTATGCTTGAGTGCAATTTCCCAAACAGAAATGGCAGAAACAATGACGGCGTTTTGGTTTTCAGCTATGGTTAACAGGGTACGACTACGCTCGGAAAGCTTTTCTGGACTATGCAACCACCAAAGCCAAATATGAGTATCGAGTAAAATCATTGTTCAAAAGCATCCCATAATTCAGGCATGGGTTCGTCAAAATCTGGAGGAATTGTAATGGGGATTCGTCGTAGGGGATGCTCAGGACTGCGATCTGCTTTATAGTGCAACGCTTCCCTATCATAGGTTAAATCAACTTCGTTGGGGGAGGGGCATGGCTGTGATACTCTTGGTACTGTCAGACTCTGAGCCAAAAGTTGGAGGATGCGAATCCTTTCCTCTAAATCGAGGCTGAGGATTTTTTGCTCTAGTTCTTGATTGCTCATGGTTTCGCCCTCATGGCTGTAGTTATTTATTTTAGCTGATCTGTCTAATCGATCCGATGACAGTTAGCCGGATCACTCTGGGAACGATCACCTCAATGGAGCAAGTGGCTCAAGATTAAGTAGAGCATACTATAGCTGATGCTTTTAACGTATGTGGCGGCAATGTTAGCTTTTAGACTGGCTCTATCGTCCATTCAAGTGTTACCCGCATCCCACCTTTTTCTAAAGAAACTCTTTCGCAGAGTCCATTGGGAAGTTCAGAAGCAATGGTGGTCATCAACTTAGTCCCGTAACCGCCCGTCTTGCGTTTCTTATTAAGATCGTCTTGGTCAGTGTGTTCTGGTAGAGTACCATTATTCTCAATCACCAGCTTACACCGATTTCCTTCCTGTAATAGGTAAATTGTAACCTCAGTCGCCGTACCATTGGGTGGTTGGGCATGGTGGATTATGTTGGTGATCGCTTCTCTAAAAAAGCAGAAAACATCTTCTCTCGCATCAATCCACGCCCTACCCCCCTCCCCCCCCCCCCCCCCCCCCCCCCCCCCCCCCCCCCCCCCCCCCCCCCCCCCC
>NZ_JAAKGC010000395.1 GCF_017591665.1 Aetokthonos hydrillicola CCALA 1050
TGAGCCAGCTGTAACTACCATTGAATCAATCGTCTTAGAGGATGATGAACTGTCAAAAGTTCTCTCACGGTTTGACCATGATAATGCAATGGTGTTCATCTCAGGTGAAATCACCATTGATGATCCAGATATAAAGTTTGCGCTCGATCCACACCAATTCCCATTCATTAAGCGTAGTCAGACAAGTGACTCACCAGGGGTAAAGCTGGAAGTTGCACCACTTAAATATGTCAAGAAAAAACTTGGTGATCAGTTCGCTACTGGTCAACTGTCAATAAGGAGTATAACAACTACAGGAAGACTTGATCATGAACGAGTCTAGCTTGAAGATTTTCCTTTTCTTTACCTTAGCTGGACTATTGGGGATAGCAGGTTTAACGGAAAATCGCCAGTCATTATCTATAGCTCAAGCACAGTTTCCAATAGCTAAAGTTTCACCCGAACCTGAGAAGAATTTACGTCGTGAACCAAGTACACAACCTGAATCGAGTGTACGCTCTGTTGAAAGCAACCAACATACTTTAAGGATGTCACTTGTTGTTGATAATCCATCCTTCTTAAAAGTGAATGTTGGACAAGAAATTACAGCAGGAGAAGTTATAAGCGACAATACCATTGAGCGCGATCGCCTTACCAAACACCGCCAATCAATCGAGCTGCAAATACAAAACTTAAAGTCTAAATTTATTCATAAACCTACTGAGCCAAATTTTCCTCTAGCATTACGAGCGCTTCCCCCAGCTAATTACTCAGAGGAGGAATCCTTAGTCAAAAACGCTCGGATGAAACTAAGCCAAGCGCGTTCCATGTTGGAAGCAAGAACACCATTCCTCACCAAGGATAACCCTGAGAAATTGGCTTCTATACAACGAGCTAAATCACTGCTAGATCAAAAATCGATAGATGTTGAGCGCCAGGAACGCTTAATTAAATTCTTAGGTGAAAATAAACAAAATCAAGAAGCATCCCAAGCAATTTTAGACCATGAGCAAGCGAGACTGAGAAAATTAGAAAGTGAGAAACAAGAAGCACAAGCCGCTCTTGAGACTGAGAAAGGCAAGCTTTCTACAGATGGGGTTGAAAACCAGCAGAAATTAGAACAACTTCAGTTAGCTGTCCATCTTGCAGAATCAGAACTGAATATTGCTGAATCTAAATTATCCAGTGCGCAGTCTCGCAGAAAAATGCAGGAATTTGATGCTGCTACCAAGGAAGTAGAAAAGCAGCAGAAGAACACCCAATTAAAACAAGAGTACGAGAGACAGCAGCAAACTTATAACCAAGAAATTAGAGAAAGAGATTATCAGATAGCACAGCTACAACTATCCTTAGTCGCTGTTGATGACAAGCTAAGTTTAATCCCAGTCGTTAAAAGTCCTCGCAAT
>NZ_JAAKGC010000107.1 GCF_017591665.1 Aetokthonos hydrillicola CCALA 1050
AAGTCGACGTGAAGTAAGGCTCAACCTCGCCTTGTTTTTGCAATTCAGCAAGTGCTGCCCATAATTCTTGATAGTTGTGAGGTTTCAAGTTATCAAATAACTGATAGGGGAATTTATCGCCCCTGGTTAGTTCTCGTAAAATCTCTTCCTGTAAGTTCTTCATTATTTGACAAACCTCCCCACTTTTGCTCTATCTCCCAATTCCAACGGCTGCGGGTTTAAATCAAGAGCGCGAACACAATTCAAGCAAAAGGGATGCCCCTGAATGAATGTATGTGGTATGCATTCAACGCGACACTCTTTACATTGATAGGATTGGGAACCTGGGTAAATGTATAAGTCTTCTGGTGGTCTTTTAGCCATCTCTTCTTGAATCTCCTCTTTTTCTTTTCTTTTGTTCAAAAGCAAGCTTGTTGTATCTTCCAAACTCGCTAAAATCGCTTAATTTCAAATTTGGTTTAAATACCTGAACGTCTTGTTTCTCAAGCTGTTCTATTGGTACCCCAGCATTTAGAAGATTTGTATCAACGTAGTATTTAATGCATTGATGTTCCATAAAACTTTTAATCTTGTTCCTGCACATCAAATAAACTTAATTGCACATGCCGTTCACGTTTGCACGTCAATGCTCCTTTTTTCTCAAGCTGGGCTAGGAGTAGGTCAAAATCATCCTCTAAAATCCCCCATTCCTCACAAAACCATTCCCGATCTACAGAAGGGTTAGCTTGTTTGTAAGATGCAAGTAGAGCAAAGTAAAAATATTGCTGTATGCTTAATAACTTAATTCGCTTTAGTCTTTTAATTTCTGAAGCATCCAATACTAATTCTTTTTTGGCATCAGGGATACTGGTTGAAGTTAGGGCTGTATTTGTGTCTAATAAAGAGATTTTCTGTGCAGTATTACGCGGCATTGTTTGACTCCATTTTAAAAACTCCTACGTGTTGAATCAAAAACTTAAACATTGTCCACGACGCCCCATTCCCCACAACTTCTTGAGCTAATGCTTTTTTGGATGGCAACCAGATTTTATCTGCTGTTTCCTTATCCCCAAAAAATCTTAAACAAGCGCGGGGTGTAACAGCGACTATTTTTCTATCGGCTATAGCCGTACCAGAAACTGAATGATAATCAGCATTTCTTCCGAAAGTCCTGATTGTAAATGCTGGTTTACTTGCATGGTAAATCCTATCGCTCTCCCGACCTCCTCCAACTCGTTTAATAAGTGCGGTTGAATTCTTGTTTAGCCAAGGAAACTTTTCTTTTTGCCAATTTGCTAAATCTGTTTCGGGAAAAGTCGGGATAAGGTCAGCGATCGCCTCGTACCATCCGCACGTTTTTACATTAGGGAGCGTGATATCCCAAAATGCACCTCCACGCACAGCCACCCCGTACAATCTCACTCGTGATTGTGCAACGCCAAAATCAGAAGTATTTAATCGGTAATATCTAAAGTAATAACCGCATTCAGCAAGTGTTTTTTCAATCTCTTGAAACGATTGAAATTGGCAATATCTCCATACATTTTCTAATAAAACAACTTTGGGCAGTTTCGCTTTAATAATTTTCGCCGTCGCTATTCCCGCCGAAACGTCATCCAACGTTTCTCCCCAACTAGAACCTTGCGCAATGCTGGCGTTTTTACAGCTGAGCGTGACAGTTAAACAGTCAATATCGAATAATTCCTGGGGGTCGCAATCCTCCACACGCTTTACATATAAGCGACCATGGTGATTCATGCGGTACACTTGAGCAATTTCAGGATCGCATTCTACTGCCCAAACTGGTACACCACCAGCAGCAATAAGCCCGTGTAAATGCATACCCATCCCACTTGCTATTGACCCTACGCGGAACATGGTTCTTCCTCCCTAATACGCCATTCAATTGCACTTTTACCCTGCCTCTTTAGCCCACAAATTTTTCCATCTTCTTCCAGCGATCGCAACACTTCTAGTGTTCTTGTTCTATCCAAATTAATTAGTTCCATTAATTGGTTTGTATTCGCGTTCACAGAGCGCAAAGCTTCTAAGATTTGAGATTCTCTTGCTAGCCTCTGGACTTCGTGATAGTCGGCTTTTACTTGAGCAATTTCTGCGCTTGTAAGTTCGGTCGAACGCTTTAATGATACTGGCTGCAATCCAGCTTCTTTGACGCATGAAGAACAAATGGGAAATCCATTTTTGAAAGTGCGTGGAATTGAGTGTTCCTTACAAACAGAGCATTTATAAACCGTGCTTCCTGGGTAAATATAGAGGGTTTCTTTTATGCCACTCATGATGCCACCTCCATAACTAAATTAATTTCATCGGGTGATTGTCTTTTTTTAAATGAAGTGCCATCGGGACGAAACCAGTTAACCCAATAATCGCTGCTTATTACCCCGACTATTTCACCTTTAAGCCCATATTCGGCATCAAAAGGATCGCCATTGACACGAGAAACATGGGAGCCAATTTTAAAACTGTGATTTGCTTCTATGAGTCGCTTAATTTGTATCCTTTCTGTTGGTGTTAGTTCTGTCCAAAGGTTCGGTTTTATTGATGCCCACTCTTGGGCAATTGGATCGAATTCTTGCCAAGTTTGGGCATGAGCTAAAGCTTCTCTGTATCTGGTTAAACCAATTGGGACTAGATTTTGCAAGACTTGCCCAATCAACATCATTGCTTCTGGCATTGTTTCGGGATCTGGCGGTTTGAGCGCAAGACTTCGCAAGTGCAACTGAGTTGGAAATTTTTCCAGTATTGAAACAACTTCTTTGTTTACAGCTTTGCTTGCTTGCTCGTTCAGGGTTCCTTGCCATCTTTGATTGGGAATATCGGCTACTGCATGTTCAAGTCGTTTTATCTCAGAGCGTAGAAATTCATTTTCCTGGTCTAACTTCTTCAACTCTTGTAATTGGTATATCTCTTGCTGGAGCTTGCCGTTTTCAATTAAAAGATTTTTATAGGCTTCTTGCATCTGCCTAAACTCTTCTTCAAGTTCTACTGGGGCTTGATTTCTGAGAGACTGGATTTTTGTTTCCCAGTCTTGGTTTAGGCGTTCTATCTCAGATAAATGTTGTTCTTTCATAAACTCAATATCTTCAAGGGTGAAAATTTGCTGCTTGGGTATAGATAAAGGTTCTTGCTCTTCTTCCAAGAATTTCGCCCCTATTAGTACAGTTGAACCATCCTCTACCTCACACATAAGTTGACCAGGGGAGGACTCGTATTTAACCCTGCATTTTTGTCCTGCAAGGTGGGAGTGGTTTTGGGAAATAGTGAGCCAAGGTGGTGGCTCTGGTTCGACAACATAAGCGGATTTCTCGGTTACTCGCTCTTGTGCACTTGCCTTATATGTTTTGATGATTTTCTTAGCATCCAAGAAGCTGATTTTTTCGCCGCTGGTGGCTCTGTTTATGATCTCGTCCCTTGCGCTCTCAGGGGTCGATGGAGCCGCTAACTCGTACAAGATGGATGGGGCGATCGCTAAGTCAGGAAAGTTTTGGGTAGCCAAAAGCGGAAATTTTCCGTTTTTGGCTTGTAACATTTTTGCAACATTTATAAAATTCTCAGATGTTGAGGGGTCAATGGTTAGTTCTGACTTGAGCCATGCTTTGAATTTTCCATGCCCAAGTATTTCTTTGGCTTCTATCAAGTTCAGCCCAATATGGTAGATATCCTCCACTGTTCGCTTTAGCCTGCGCTTGGTGTCTTCGGCTAGTTCAAGCAACCGAGAGGTCTTGGTATCAGATGAATCAGTAAGTTCTTGAAAAGTATTGTTTAGATTTGCTAGCATATTCACCTTGTTTTTTTTGTTTTGTAGCCGCATTGTAGTGCGGCTGTTTTTTTTGTTTGATTTAATTGATACATTTGAAATCGTGATTAATCTTGTTAATTCGTTTCATGTACTTAATCGCGCTATTATTTGTTACCAATCAAAAGATGAAAGTCTTGCCTGTAAACTTGCCTGCTCTTTGCTGGCTAAGATGTAGAGGATTTTTTCTTGTCACAATCAGACGTTTTTCTTCGAAGAAAAATGGCATAATAGAGACAAGTTTTTCAAAACGGCTTGTGGAACCCTTTGAACTTATGGAGCTTTAAGCAAGCACGATAACTTCAATACGGTTGATTAATTAATTGATTAAGCGTCGCTAGTGGCTGGAATCATGGGCGGCGCTTAATTATTTGTGAGGTTTATGAGTAGTTCATTGCTTGATTGTTGGTATAAGTTTTGAGTAAAGTAGATTACACCCCTGATCGTGTTAGTAAGCGAGCAACTGACGAGCGCGAACAATGGGAGTAAACGACGTTTACGCTGCGTTTATAAAGGCGACTGCGTTCGCAGCGTGGGGAGAGGGGTTGCGTCCTCTGTAGCGCGAATTCTTTAGGCGACAGCATCATTAGGAAAAGGTTGAATTTTGTTGACCTTTTCCTCGTTTTCTTTTAACCAAAGTTGCATTGCTTCCTCTGCCATTTGGCGCTTAGTAATCTGTAAAGCCCAAACTGCGTGATCTATTTTTTTTGCAATCTCAACAGGAACCTCAAAATTGAGTGCTGTGCGAGGTCTTCCTTTTCTTGCTGTGCGGTTTTTAGCGTACATAATGGTTGATGGATGAACACTTCGCGTGGGAAAGTATTTTTACGATAACACTAGCGTGTGTCAAAAGCAATTGACGTGTGTAGATTTTTTTTGAAACTTAAGAGAAGCATTTAAACTTCTCTAATGCATCAGGATTCCGAATTTACAGACCTTGGTTTACAAAAGCTGGCAGACATTGTTAGAACCGTGAGAGGGAATCGTAGCTATAAGGAGCTTGAAAGATCTAGCAAAATCAGCTACATGACTTTGATCAGGCTCGAACGTTGTGAAGTAAAAACCCCAGAGTTAACCACGCTGCGAAAGCTTGCACCGCTAACTCCCTACACGTTAGAAGAACTCTTAGCGATCGGTACCCAGCGCACCGAAAGTAAAAAGCGTGAAATTTTAACAGCTGAAGATGTACTGCCTTACGCAATTCAACTCCCGCTCATTGAGGTTGGAAGGTTGATCCAGAAGCTTGGAGAAATTGTAGTAAATCGAACATCAGGCGAATAGCCACATTATTACTATTAAGAAATGTGATTATTTAGTGAACTAGAGAATAAAGCCTGTCCTCCAATTTGGTCGCGGCTTGAGGGAAAGTGCATCACCAAATTGTTTTTAGAGAAAAAGGCAGGCGATCCTTGCCTTCCATTGATCTCGACATGGCCGCTTGAGTTTTATGAACATAGAAAGCTTTATCATAAAATTGAGAAAACAAGGATACGGTTTTGCTTGGTTGCTCAAAGAGTTAGCTCAATATAGTAAGCAGCGAGATGACTGGAGCCTAGTTACGCACTATCTGTTATTGGCAGCTGCGGAAGTTGAGCGCCGCCGAGGCGAACTTTGCGATAAGGATTGATCTTCATCCTCAAGCAGCTTTTCTCTCATTACCCGTCGTCGTTCGTCTTGAGGTAAGTGTTTGACTTGCTGATAAATAATCGCACTTTCGCGCAACATCTCTGCTACTGTTGTATATTTCATGCCACTTATATGTGTTTAACAACACTTATAAGTTGAGGATAACACTCGCTAGAATCAAATTATTAACGACGAGTGTTGATTTTTTTTGTAGTTTACCGTCATGACCTTAACAGAGGAGATTCTTGCTCAACTACCTGGTGATGTTTTGGGGGGATTGCGTCGTGCTGATGGTGTTTTGGCATCACTAAGAGAAAGCAGCACACCCGTACCAATGGTGGTAAAAGAAAACGAGCAACCTTTAGGCTCTGTAGATTGGGATGTTGTGATCTGCGGGGGTACATTAGGCATTTTAATTGGTTGTGCTTTAGCGTTGAAGAAAGTACGGGTGGCTTTGATTGAGCGATCGCTCTTGCGTGGTAGAGATCAGGAGTGGAATATCTCGCGCAAAGAGTTGGAAGTTTTCACGAAATTGGGTTTGCTGACACAAGACGAACTAGAACACGCGATCGCAACCGTTTATCCAAAAGCGAGAGTCAGCTTTTTTGGTGGTGGAGAAGTTTGGGTGGAGGATGTTCTCAATATAGGTGTTGATCCTGTTTATCTGCTAGAAACTTTAAAGCAGCGATTTATCAGTGCTGGTGGCAAATTGTTTGAAAACACACCATTTGCAGGAGCGGTGGTTCATCCAGATGGAGTGATGGTAAAAGCTGGTAGTGGATTCAAAACCAGGTTGTTAATTGATGCAATGGGACACCTTTCCCCAATCACGCAACAAATTCGTCAGGGACAAAAACCGGATGCACTTTGCTTAGTCGTGGGAACCTGCGCGCAAGGTTTTACCGAAAACGATAATGGGGACTTATTGTTATCTTTTACCCCTTTACAAAATCAATGCCAATATTTTTGGGAAGCTTTCCCCGCTAGAGATGGTAGAACAACTTACTTATTTACTTATTTGGATGCAGATCCAAGACGTTTGAGTTTAGAAGCTCTGTTTGAAGAATATCTCCGTTTAATGCCACAATATCAAGGTGTCGAATTAAACCAGCTGACTTTTAAACGAGCATTGTTTGGTTTTTTTCCTTCCTATCGTAAAAGCCCGTTGCAAAGTCCTTGGAGTCGGATTTTATCAGTGGGAGATAGTAGTGGTAATCAATCCCCCTTAAGTTTTGGTGGTTTTGGATCAATGGTGCGTCATTTGCAGCGTTTAACTTTTGGCGTTGATGAAGCACTACAAACAGATCAATTATCTGCAAAAGCCTTAGCACTGCTGCAACCATACCAACCAAGCTTATCGGTGACTTGGCTATTTCAAAAAGCAATGAGCGTTAAAGTCAATCACAAAATTGCGCCTAATCAAATTAACCAATTGCTTTCTGCTGTGTTTGAACAGATGCAACTGTTGGGTGAACCTGTCTTAGTGCCATTTCTACAGGATGTAGTGCAGTTTCCAGGATTAACACAAACACTATTAAAAACAGCAGCATCACATCCAGGATTAATTTTCAAAGTTACGACGCAAGTCGGTTTTGCAAGTTTGCTGGATTGGATGGTGCATTATGGAAATTTAGGAGTTTATTCGGCTTTATTTTGGTTGAGCCAAAGGGTAGAAACCTGGGTGAAGAATTTGCCCAAGGTTCCTAAATATTATTGCGATCGCTGGATTGATAGCTGGAAGTATGGTTCTGGTAGTGATTTTGAAACAAGTTACAGCAGAATAAAGGCGTCAGGAGTCAGGAGTCAGAATTAAAAAGGCTTTTATGTCTGGCTTTTAGACAAATGTAGGGGCTTATGCGAGGAAAGCCCCTACAAAACCTATTGCAGATAGTTCTATGTCAATAATTCATCGACTGATACACTGAAGCCTTTGAGTGCAGTTTGAGTGCTGATAACTTCACCAGAAATATAG
Source organism: Aetokthonos hydrillicola CCALA 1050 (assembly GCF_017591665.1). Classification (GTDB taxonomy): domain Bacteria; phylum Cyanobacteriota; class Cyanobacteriia; order Cyanobacteriales; family Nostocaceae; genus Aetokthonos; species Aetokthonos hydrillicola. The sequence goes on from NZ_JAAKGC010000107.1 coordinate 7,395, forward strand.
ACACGTCGTTGATGTAACGTCATTACAATCACCCAGTGGTTTTCTGGAAATATCAGCCAAACCTCCTCGCTTCCTGAGTGTAAATATTCCTGCGCTTTAGTAATAACGTCTTCTGCTAGATCTGTAGGAGAAACAATTTCTGCTATGAGTGGAAAACTCTGAGGAAATACAGCTGGTTCCCCAAACTTAATAAGCAATTCTGGTGTTAGGTAAGCAACATCAGGAGAACGTCCGTATTGGTTCGTCCGGCAGGGTACATCTATATACACCTGTCCTTTTAGTCCCTGAGAATCATTGTAGCTTCTCCAATGGAAGTATATATTACCTTGAATTCGTCTGTGTTTTAGCGTCACGGCTTTTTTTTGCACCAACCCGCCATCAACCCACTCTGTGTCATTTGTAGGACTATGCGTCCAATCTTCTAATGAGAAGTATTTTGCAATTTCTGTAGAATTATCCATTTCTTCCATTGCTATTTCCTTTGCCACACTTAAAGTAAGATGCTACCTGATTCTGATTATCGTTGAAAACTTCTCGATTTGTCTTGGTGCTTGTATTTCTTTGGGCAGAGGAATTACACTCCCTCGTTGAGCTTAGCATCTAGAAACTTCAGTTGGTGATATAAGCACGAGATCTGTGGTAAATGTGTACCTGCTGCTTGTGCCATTCGTAATGGATTACCAAAAATAGCTTCGACTTCCATAGGACGTCGTTCGTCGTAGTCTATTTTCATGCTGGTACGGTATGGCTTCATTTTATCTGTGTAATTTAGCATTGTCTCCACGAAGCTATCAACGATGCTACAATTGCAACTTTTTGCACCTGCTAGGACTTCATGCATCAGCTGTTCAACTAACTTACGGGAATAGACATTTGCCATTAATTCAGCAGTTGTAGCGTTGAGAATCACAGAAAGTCCGTTGTAAGGAATATTCCACACGAGTTTTTGCCAGCGTGCTTTGAACAAGTCTTCGGTTAATTCTATACCGATCCCAGCACTTTTAAAGTCATTCGCAACTTGTTGCATCCTTGGTGTGATTCCAGCAGGATAGTAGTTTGAGGTATAGTCACCTAGAATAATATGTCCATAAGCCACGTGGCGGATATGTCCTGCTTGTAGTTTATTTGAACACAAAAAGCATAAGCCACCCATGACTCGAGTGCTACCGACAATTTGAGCGACTTCTGGCTCTAAACCAAGTCCGTTCTGTAACACTAATACAACTCCATTATCCTTAACGACAGATGTCAACATCTTAGGAAGGGATTGATTTTGCGTTGTTTTTAGTGCAACCACAACAACATCGCACTGAGGTATGTCTTTTACGTCTTGATAGGCATTAATTTGAGGTAGTGAGAAATTTCCGTCAACGGACTCAATGACTAAACCATGTTTCCTAACGTGTTCGTAGTCACTCCTGAGTAAAAAATGGACATCTAAGCCAGCTTTTTGCAGCTTTGCACCGTAAAAACCGCCTAATGCACCAGTTCCTAAAATAGCGTATGTGCGAGTGGACATTTACATCGAAGGTAATTCTAAGTGCGATCGTAATGTAATTTATAAACTTGAGCAAATAATAATCATTTATTTGTGATTGATTGTACAAGCTGTTAAATTGATTTAGAACTCATTCTTAATTGTTAATTAATTTATATAAATTTAAGTAACAAAGATAAAATATATTTACTATCATATATATAGAGTAATGTAAAAAAGAAGTTCAAGACTTTATAATGTGGTGATGACTATCCGAATAAAAATTGATGTTCGACCTCAACACGATCAGTGAGTTTTCCCGCATTAACTGCGTTTCGATTTGTGCGTTTCTTGTTCCAGCTAATTTACTTGCGACACTGTTAACTATAATTTTGGCTGCACTACATCGCCCGTTTCATTATGTGTGGCAATCTGCTGGATTCGCCAGCCTTTTTGCTTTAGCCATGGTACTACACGTTTATACTTGGTTCGAGATTGGTGTGGTAAGGGTTCCCACTTATATTTTGTTGTCCCTAGGACTTACTTGTTTACTAACTAATTTAGGAGCAGTTTGGTTTCGCAGATACTACGCCATTCTTGCTCAGTTTCGAGTGTAACGAAAGATTGTGAAGAAGGAGTCAGAATTCAGAATTCAGGAGTCAGAATTACCCAGTGGCTCCTCCTGAATTCTTTTTGTTACGTTTTCTGTCTTTTTCTTGAAAAGAAGTTACAGTAGGCTGCAGGTAAGTGAGGTATAATATTTTGTCTAGAAGCCAGAAATAAAGGCCTTTTTACTCGTGACTCCTGAATTTTGCTGTATTCTAAGGTTCGATGCGGCTTCCCAAAACTTCTAGGAACTATAGACAGCTTGCCGGAGCCGAAAAAACGAAACATCACTCAGCCCTAAAGGGCTTCCGGCAGCTTTCATGAGCCAGTTCTGCTGTCTTGGTCTCCCTCCGTAGGAATCTGGCGTCCCCTTGCCTAAAGTACGGATGTGTCACTATGACGTGCCACATCCTCAAGGGTTTTCAGCCTAGCCTCCCTTATAAGGAACCATCGCTTCGTAATCTTCTACGAAGTCGCCGACAATCATTAATATCTTTTTCGCTACCATTGTTTACACTAACTCCTGACTCCTGACCCCTTCTTTATTAATATCCTAGAAAATTGGCAACCTATCAATCGATAGGAGGATGGAGCTAATATCTTAACTTCTTAGGCTTGAAGTACAGATATTTCAGCCTAAGTAGAGCAGGCCACTTTAGCGGAAGTATTTTCCCTAACTAAAATACACCAGTTTCAAATTATTTGAGCGCAATATAGGTTAAAGGAAATTTATTATGGCTACCGCTGAGCAAATCCGAGCATGGCATGAACTAGCACAGCAACTACGTATAGATAGTATTCGCGCCACAACTGCAGCAGGATCGGGTCATCCAACTTCATCTATGTCTGCTGCTGATCTCATGGCAGTGTTACTGTGCAAGTACCTCCAATATGACTTTAACAATCCTCGTAATCCTAATAACGATCACTTAATCTTCTCGAAGGGACACGCATCGCCTTTACTCTACTCTATGTATAAAGCAGCCGGAGCAGTCTCTGATGAAGAATTAATGTCACTGCGAAAGCTGGGTAGTCGCTTGCAGGGACACCCTGTGCCAGTACTACCTTGGGTAGATGTTGCTACGGGTTCACTTGGTCAAGGATTGCCGATCGCCGTGGGTATTGCTTTAGCAGGTGAGTATCTTGACAAGCTTTCTTATCACACTTGGGTGTTACTCGGCGATAGCGAAATGGCTGAGGGTTCTGTCTGGGAAGCTTTTGAACATGCTTCTCATTACAAACTGCCAAATTTAATTGCCATTATTGATGTTAATCGATTAGGGCAACGTGGTCAAACAATGTTGGGTTGGAAAACTGAGGTGTATTGCGATCGCGCTAGAGCCTTCGGCTGGAATGTGATTTCTATCGACGGACACAACTTAACAGAAATCGACGAAGCCTATCAACAAGCAGTGGATAATGTTGATTATCCAACAGTGATTGTAGCTCGAACCGTCAAAGGTATGGGTGTTACATCTATAGAAGATGTAGGAGGTTGGCATGGTAAACCACTCCCAGATGAAGACGCAAAAGATGCAATTGCAGAATTAGGAGGCGAGCGTCACATCACAATTAAAGTAGAAACACCAGATGCCCAAGCTGAAACTACCTCTAATGCTAAACCTCAAACACTCCAACTCCCAACTTATAAAGAGGGTGATAAAGTAGCAACCCGTAAAGCATATGGAGACGCGCTCAAAGCTTTAGGTGCATCTCGACCAGATGTTGTTGCTCTTGACGGTGAGGTCAGTAATTCTACTTTTGCTGAGGAATTTGCTGAAGCTTACCCAAACCGCTACTTTGAAATGTACATTGCCGAACAGCAAATGATAGCTGCAGCAGTGGGCTTGCAGGTACGGCAATACAAGCCTTTTGCTTCTTCGTTTGCTGCCTTTTTCAGCCGTGGTTATGACTTTATCCGTATGGCGGCTATTTCCCGTGCCAATATTAAACTGGTTGGTTCTCATGCTGGAGTCTCAATTGGAGAAGATGGTCCCTCGCAGATGGCGTTAGAGGATCTGGCTTCTCTCAGAGCAGTGTGGAGTAGTACCATACTCTATCCTTGTGATGCTAACCAAACTGCTAAACTTGTAGCAGAAATGGCTGACCGTGAAGGAATTGTGTACTTGCGAACAACCCGCATGAAGACTCCCGTGATTTACAGTCCTCATGAGGAGTTTCCTATTGGGGGTAGCAAGGTTGTTCGTAGTTCAGACCAAGATCAAGTGACGGTGATTGGTGCCGGGGTAACTTTGTCTGAAGCGCTGAAGGCTTATGACCAACTTAAAAATGAAAACATTACAATCCGCGTGATTGATCTTTACTCGGTTAAGCCAATTGATAGCGAAACTCTCTTCCAAGCAGCTAGTGATACCAAAGGAAACTTGATATTGGTAGAAGACCATTGGATTGAAGGTGGATTAGGGGCAGCAGTTCTTGAGGCTTTCACGGGTGTTGACAGGGCTCCTAGTTATGTTGGGCCAAAATTAAGAGTTATCCACTTGGCGGTGCGCCAGATGCCGTCTTCAGGAACGCCGGAGGAATTGTTACACGCCGCAAAAATTGATGCGGATGCGATCGCTGAAGCAGCAAAATCTCTGCTGAAACAACCTGTAGGCGCACCTGCGTAAACAATGTTTTTGGTAAATTTTTGAGTTCAAAAGAAACTGCCCCTCTCCTAAGTAAGCTTGGGAGAGGGGTGCCCGTCAGGGCGGGGTGAGGGCATGAGCGTATTTAAGATCGCCAACTTCAAATTGATTTATTCTCTTTCTGGAAATACGTAAAAATACTGATGTTATAAGGGAAAATTTACTTTAATTTTTAGAGTTAAAATACTTCATCGAGTGGTATAAATTGATAAAAACTTTCTACTAATTATTGCATATCAAGTTGATCTGTCTTTCCTCCATGTTTATTAAAAAAGTAAAGTTCTAGGACGCCATAATTAAAGTAGTATCTTCACCTGAAATTTTATTGAGTAATGGAACAAAAAATTTTAGTAGTTGATGATGATCGGATTACTCAATTAGTTTTAAAAGGGGCACTTCGAGATCAAGGATATGAAGTTATCCTTGCCTCAAGTGGCGAACAAGGATTAGAACAAGCTCATAAACACCAACCTGCGCTAATCATATGCGATTGGCAAATGGAGGCAATAGATGGTTTAGAAGTATGCCGTAGAATAAAATCTGAACCATCTTTATCAGCAACATTTTTTATCCTGCTCACCTCACGCAGTTCAGTGGAAGACAGAATTAAAGGTTTAGATACAGGTGCAGATGAGTTTTTAACTAAACCTATCGATGTGAGTGAATTAAAAGCAAGGGTTCGTGCTGGATTGAGACTATATCAGACAAATCAAGAACTTCAGAGATTAGCTCAAGATTTAAAGCTACAGCAAGAACTTTTAGAAACAGAGTTGAATGAAGCTGCTGATTATGTAAAATCAATCCTTCCTGCACCAATTTCGGGATTGGTTTCAATCAATTCTAAATTTTTACCCTCCAGCAAATTGGGAGGCGATTGCTTTGATTATTATTGGCTAGACGAAGATTACTTATTAATATATCTTCTTGACGTTTCTGGACATGGATTAGCTGCGGCTCTCCCTTCAATTTCTGTACATAATCTTTTGCGCTCCCATTATCTCCCCAAAGCTAGTCTGTATAAACCAGCTGAAGTTCTACAGAACTTAAACGATCTATTCCAGATGGATCAGCAAAACGCTAATTACTTTACAATCTGGTATGGCGTGTTTAACTGTAGTTCCAATCAACTAACCTACGCTAGTGCTGGACATCCTCCGGCGTTACTTCTTTCTACAGCAAATAACTCTGGTCTAGAAGTGACACAGTTAGTTACTCCTAGTGTGCCTATTGGAACGATTACTGAAGTTGAATACTACGATGCTGTATGTACAATTCCAACAGATAGTAAACTCTATGTTTTTAGCGATGGGGTTTATGAAATTGAACAACCTGATGGCAATATATGGAGTTTTAACGAGTTGATTAATTTACTCACTAGCACCTATGAACAAGGAATTAATCTCAGCTTAGACAAGCTTATAGAAGAAATAAAAACATTAACTAAAGCTCAATTTTTCACAGATGACTGTTCATTAATAGAAATAAATTTTAATACTGATTTACTCCCAGCAAAAATGATTCTTGATCGGGAAAAAATTCAAATAACTTTATAGTATCACTGATTTCAAATATCATTCTAATTTGTTCGTTTATTGAACAAATTACCAACCTTCCCTGTTTTTGTCGAACTATTCTTAGTGCCAAAAGCATCGTGCCGAATCCAGAACTATCCATAAAAGTAATGTCTTGAAAATCAATCAAAATTGTTTTGGTGCCTAATGCAATAGCTCTGGTCATTTCTTCGTAAACTTGTCTGCCTTTTCTCCCATCAAAATTGCCGCAGGGTTGAATAACTTTTACTTGGTAATTCATAGATATCCTTAAAAATGTGCGTAATATGATCGTTACAAGTAGGTTAGCTCCCATATTTGTGGGAAAAAGGTCAAGAGGAGAAACGGCTTGAGTCTTCTTTAAAGAGACAACTTTTTTTTGAGTAATAAGCAGTTTCTATGTTGCGATTCACGAGTATAATTAATTGTCCAGTTATAGTTTGTTCTAAGTTTTAGTAAGAAGATACAGCCCCAATGTTGCTCACGCTCTAAAGGATTAAATGCGCGATCGCTTGTTTCTTGGCGGAGCGCTTCAAAAGCTCCTTCTAAATCGAAAGGATCCCCTTGATCCCAAATGCGAATCTGGAAATATTCGGGAGAAATTTGAACTTCCAAATCTACAGGAGTTTCAGGGCTAAGGTGTCTGTGTGCATGGCGAACCACATTTGTAAAGCCTTCAATTAAGGCTGTTTGTGCTTCTATCCACAATTGCTCTGGTACTAATGAGCAGTTAAATTGATCAAACCAGTGTAAAACCGTTGCCATTGCATCCAAATCACTGGTAACTTCTAAACTAGAGTTATGGATCAATAAATCTGCTTCTATTGACATTTAGACTGCCCCTGAATCCTTGTAAAACACAACTATAATTCTTTTTAAGATGAGTTTGAGTTCCTAGCCCAAACTCCACTTTGTCTAATATCGTCAATTGCGTTCGATGACACCCTCAAAATTACGGATTTTTGAGCGACCATTAACATGTCACTCAAGACTAAGTTATGGTATGACATGCAATCGTGACCGATTGAGCCTCCTACTGTTCTAACTCATCTCGAGTTAGAGGACGAGCCTCGACTAAATTTATATCTCAGATTAAAACATTCCAAAATTATGGAATTTTAAATACTCGATCCAAATCTACAAGGGACAAGACTGATTTCACTACGAAGTGAGACTCTCTCCACGTTTTGACAACTATAAAAGAATTTCGTAATATTTCCGGATAGTCCGGATAGTTTTTGGAAAATTAGCTACTATTTCTTGTAATATCTTGCTAGAGAGAGGGCTATTCTTTCACAGAGTAACACCTATAGCAATCCTAAATCATTTGTAAAAATATATTGCAAGAGTGTCTTCGTTCAAGACTAACTTCACAAATCAAATAAGACTGCTATAGTTCACTACCTTACCGGTTCCATGAAAACCAAGTAGACGTTAACTTCTTAACGGCTGGAGTCATAAAACTTTTACGTATATAAGCATCGGCGGCTTTACGAATCACTTCTGCTTGAGTGGGATAAGGGTGAATTGTTTTAGCGATCGCCTTAAGTCCCAAATTATTTGTCATTGCCAAGGTAATTTCGCTAATCATCTCCCCCGCGTGACGAGCTACAATTGTAGCTCCTAAAATCTTATCTGTCCTTTTTTTTACATGGATTTTAGCGAAGCCTTCTGTTTCACCGTCGATAATTGCTCGATCTACATCTTGGAGAGGAACACAAAAGGTATCAACTTCAATTCCCAAGTCCATTGCCTGTTGAGGGTACATTCCAACGTGAGCAACTTCTGGATCGGTGTATGTACACCAAGGCATAGTCAAAGAACTTAGCTTCTTACGTCCTAACCCAAAAATTGAAAACAACGCATTTTGAATGACAATTCGGGCTGCGGCATCAGCAGCATGAGTAAATCGCCATTGCATGCATACATCCCCTACAGCATAGATACGTGGGTTTGATGTTTGTAAGTAGTCATTAACGATAATTCCTTGCTTGGGATCATGCTTCACATTTACAACATCAAGGTTTAAGTCTTCTACATTAGGGGTTCGTCCAGTTGCTACGAGAATTTCATCTACCCTCAAAACTTGCTCTTGTCCATCGACTTCGTAATAAATAACTTTTTCCGCTTGTTGACGTTCAACTCGTTTGATTTTAGATTCTAAAAGCAATTGAATACCATCGCGCATGAATGCTTTTTGCAAAATCTCTGCTGCATCAGCGTCCTCGCGGCTCAATACACGAGAACCTCTTTGTAGTAAAAATACTCGTGAACCTAAGCGGCTAAAGGTTTGTGCTAACTCACAACCAATATAACCTGATCCAATCACAGCAAGTCGCTGGGGGCATTGTGTTAAGGAAAATACTGTCTCGTTAGTAAGATATCCGACTTCTTCTAAGCCTTCTATTGGGAGTTTAGCAGGGCGTGTACCTGTGGCGATCGCTGCTTTTTTAAATAGTAAATTTTTTCCTGCGACTTCTACTGTATTAGGGCTAGAGAATTTAGCTTCACCAAAAAACACATCCACGCCAAATTCCTCTTGAAACCGCTTAGCAGAATCATGAGGACTGATTTGCGCTCGGATCTTTCGTAACCTCCGCATCACAGTATGAAAGTCAACATCAACGTAACCAGAAGCATTAATACCAAATTTCGCAGCATGTTGAATATCTGCAACCACACGCGCCGAGCGGATCATGGTTTTTGACGGGACACAACCCACATTTGTGCAATCTCCGCCCATAAGGTGCTTTTCTACTAAAGCCACCTTAGCACCAAAAAGACCAGCACCCGCAGCAGTCACCAATCCAGCCGTACCTGCACCAATAATAACTAAGTTGTAACAAGGCGCAGGTTCAGGGTTAACCCAATTTGGAGGATGAAGGTTGTTAATCAACTCCTGGTTATATTGATCCATCGGAGGAACGCTTATGGGCTTGATAACTGCTTCGCTCATTACTACCCACTTTCTTCGTGAAACAATACGTTAATACTAAACCTACTTTCCAGAGGTAAGTAAAAAATCCTTAGTAAATTTAAAACCCTTATGGGGCAAGCAGTTCAAATATTTGCTTTATATAGTAAGCCCATGTAGGAGATATCCCGGGAATTATTAAATGAGCAAATTGCCAAAAAAATTCCACCAAGTAGCACTTGTATCGATTTTGTGTAAGAAAAATGCCTTTTTCGGTACGCAGCTAGAAAACTACATCCTCATAAAGATCAGCTATTTTTCCTTCAAAATTAATACTATTTAATTGGAATAATTTACCTTCTTCTGTGTAAGTTTGTAAAACCCACAAACCTTGCTCATTGCGACGGAAGCATTCGACTCTCTGACGTTTTGCGCTAATTATGACATATTCTTGAAGACTTTCTAAAGCTTGGTAATCAGCAAATTTGTCTCCTCGATCAAAAGCTTCAGTAGAGTCAGATAAAACCTCAACAATTAAACAAGGAAAACATTTATACAAAGGGGTTTCTTGATCCCGTTGGTCACAAGTCACCATGACATCGGGATAGTAATATCGACTTAGAGATTGGATACGTGCCTTCATATCGGAAATGTAAACACGACAACCCGATCCTCGCACGTGGCTACGGAGTAGTGTAAATAGATTGCCAGCAATGGTAACATGGGCGTCAAGCGCTCCTGCCATTGCGTAGACATAGCCGTCAATGTATTCATGTTTGACGTCGCTGTGTTCTTCTAGGTGGAGGTATTCCTCTGGAGTGAGGTACATTTCAGGTGAAGCAACCATATCTGAACTCTTAGGCTTAAGCAGTGTGGTTACTTTCTAGAATAGCTTTTTTGAGCAATCGTCTGTACTTTCTGGATTTTTGGCTTACTCCAGAGAAACCACCATAACTCTAATCCAACGAGAGCTAAAGTACTAGCTGTTACTGTACCTTTTACCCAAAGCGGTTGCTCGAGATGGTGAAACTCTGTTGTTTGAGAATTTTCAGCTTGCATTTCATGATTTATCTGAGCAACTGTTCCACCGGAAGAAACCCCAAGTAGCAACCCAAAGCTTGCAATAGTACTGATCACGAATTTTTTGAGAATCATTTGTCCATCTCTCCCTATGCTATGACTTTGGGTCGAAAATTACGCAAACGCAAAGCATTTGTCACTACCGAGACAGAGCTAAATGCCATTGCTGCACCTGCAATAATTGGGTTAAGTAACCACCCAAAGATCGGAAAAAGAATCCCAGCGGCAATAGGAATCCCCGCTATGTTGTAGATGAAAGCAAAGAAAAGATTTTGACGAATATTGCGGATCGTAGCATGGGAAAGTTGAATGGCTGTGACAATACCTTGTAAATCACCAGATATTAGGGTTATGTCACTGGCGGCGATCGCCACATCTGTCCCAGTTCCAATTGCGATTCCCACATCAGCTTGAGCTAGTGCAGGTGCATCATTGATCCCATCTCCAACCATAGCCACAATCTTCCCTTTTGATTGTAGTTTTTGCACCGTGGCTGCTTTTTGGTCTGGTCGAACTTCAGCTAATACTCGCTCAATACCAACCTCACGAGCAATAGCTTCTGCTGTAGGGCGGTTGTCTCCTGTAAGCATAACCACTTCTAAGCCCAGTTTTTGTAAAGCACGAACAGCATGAGAAGAAGATGGCTTTAATGCATCTGATATACCCATCAGTCCTTTTATTTTTCCATCTACCGCAATCCAAATAACGGTTTTGCCCAAATATTCCAATCGCTGTTTGTGCTTTTCCAACGCTTGGGGATCGATCCCCAATTCCTCCATCCAGCGTTGTGTCCCTATTTGAATCAACTGACCTGATACTACGCCTTGAACCCCACTACCTGCAATAGCCTCAAATTCTCTTGCTTCTTGTGGTTCTACCTCTTGCGAAGAAGCGTAGCGAACAACTGCTTCTGCTAATGGATGCTCAGAATTACGTTCTACCGATGCTACTAACTTCAAGAGGTTGATTTCATTACCGTTTATTGTTCCACCGGTTGTAGCAAAATCTGTTACCGTTGGTTTGCCTTGGGTAATGGTTCCAGTTTTGTCCAGTATGATTGTTTGGATTCTATGGGCAAGTTCTAGACTTTCTGCACCTTTAATAAGAATACCGTTTTCTGCACCCTTCCCTATACCCACCATGATGGATGTAGGAGTTGCCAAGCCAAGCGCGCAGGGACAGGCGATGATTAATACCCCGACTGTTGTGATTAGAGAAAAGGTGAAGTTCCCAGTAGCATTGAACCAGATGATGAAGGTGAGGAGAGCGATCGCAATCACCACAGGCACAAACCATCCAGTTACTTGATCCGCTAATCGCTGAATTGGTGCTTTACTACCCTGTGCTTGTTGTACAAGTTGAACAATTTGAGCCAAAACAGTGTCTTTACCAACTCGTGTCGCCCGAAATTTAAAACTTCCTGTTTTGTTGATTGTAGCTCCAATCACTTCATCCGATTGCTGCTTCTTAACTAGTACACTTTCTCCCGTAACCATCGATTCATCAACATTCGAGCTTCCCTCAATGACTTCACCATCTACGGGAATTTTCTCACCAGGACGCACCAGCACCACATCACCAATCTGCACTTGCTCAATCGGAACATCGACTTCTCGCTCATCTCGAATCAACCGAGCTGTTCTTGCTTGCAACCCGATAAGTTTGCGAATCGCGTCAGATGTCTTACCTCTGGCGCGATTCTCTAAGAGCCTACCAAGTAAAATAAGTGTAACGATGACTGCCGCAGCTTCGTAGTACACTTCAGATTTAAGACCTTGAGCAGTGAAGAAGTCTGAGAAGAAGGTAGAAAATAGAGAATACAGATAAGCGGTGCTAGTACCTAAAGCAACCAACGTGTCCATTGTGGCAGTATGGTGCTTAAATGCTTTCCAAGCATTGACATAGAAAGATACACCACACCAAAAAAGTACTGGCGTCGTTAAAACAAGCTGCACCCAAGGATTATGAAGCCACATGGGAATTAAGGGAACATGTAACCCTGTCATTGCAGGAAGCGACCCTATTACGAGTAAAGCACTAAAAATTCCTGCAACGACAACTTTGCGAGTTAGCTTTTGTGTTTCTCTCAGCCGTTCTCGCTTTTGGTTATCATCTTCTCCATTCATTAAGTTTTCTTGCACAAGCGGATAAGCAGAGTACCCAGCAGCATCCACTGCATCTTGAATCGTCTGCAAATCCGTTTGTGCAGCGTCGTATTCAACTGTGGCTTGCTCTGCACCAAAATTGACGTGACATTCATTGACACCTGGGACAGAACGAATCGCGTCTTCGATATTCCTAGCACAAGAGGCGCAACTCATTCCCCGTAATTTAAGTGTAGTATTTTGCATCACATTGCTCCTTGGGTGAGATGCACTGGTATTGATAAAAGAGCGAGTTAATTAACTGGCGATCGAATAGCCAGCAGCCTCAATTGCTTCTCTAACTGCGACTTCAGATGCTTGGGTTTCTACATTGAC
>NZ_JAAKGC010000396.1 GCF_017591665.1 Aetokthonos hydrillicola CCALA 1050
TGAGGGTTTGGGGTGTGGGGATTGGGGATGGGGGATTGGGGATTGGGGATTGGGGATTAGGGATTGGGGATTGGGGATTGGGAATTGGTAAGAAATTCTTTCCCAGTACCCAGTCCCCAGTACCCAGTCCCCAAATTATACGTCTCCGCGAATTTCTTCAACAACTCCATCGCGTAGGACTACTTCGACTTGCAGTTTACTAATCAGGTTATCACCAGGTGATACATTGAAAAAGCCTTCCAATTGGAATTGGTTGACTTCCTGATCCAGCTCTAAAAACTGCACCTGTTGCAGATTTTGTAGACTTTGATTTTTTTGTTCTAGCAGCTCACTTTTCTTTTGATTAATTTGAACCTGGACATTTTCAATTTGCTGCATGGTCTGGGGACCAGGCGGTTGTAGGCTCTGCTTTTGAATTTCTGAGATTGCTCGCTGTCCTTGGATGTCTAATTGTTGCAGCTGCTGATCAATTTGATTTATTTGAGCTTGTAGTTGCTGCTGTACTTCGTCTTTCCAAAGAGAAGTCACAATTGCTTTAACGTTAACAACGCGTTTTAAAAGTAGTTCAGATTTAGAGACATCCATATAGGTTTGACGTTCACTCTTGTTTGTTTGTAGTTACGATCATCAGGAAAACATGCCGTTAATAATATCGCGATAGCGTTCCATCACAACATGTCTTCTGATTTTCATGGTTTGTGTCATCATGCCATTTTCAATAGAAAATGGCTCCAGAATAAGTTTAAAGGAAGTAATGCGATCATCTTGTCGGTAACCTGGACGATTTTGCACTTCCCGATTTAATTCTTGCCGAAATAAATCCTGAATTATTTTACTTTCAAGATCTACTTCAGTATTGGGTACAGAGTCTTCACTTTCTCCAATGGTTCCTTCTTCTGGTAGATGTAGGCTGAGATTTTGAGTTTCACACCATTTTTGCAGCGCTGCTAAATTGGGAACGATTAAAGCACCGATACTGCGCTGATCTTGCCCAACGAGCATAATCTGGTCAATGTAGGGCGATCGCAAACAAGCATCTTCAATTGGCTGCGGTTCGATGTTCTCCCCATTGGTTAATACAATCGTATCCTTTGCTCGTCCGGTCAAGACCAAATCATTTTTAGGCGTTACCCAACCTAAATCCCCGCTATCAAACCAACCATCTTTGTCAATTGCTTTTGCTGTAGCTTCCGGATTATGGTAATAGCCTTGCATAATTTGTGGTCCTCGTAACAGAACCAAACCTCGTTATGGCGTTGGTGGAAAGCCGGTAAACTACCTCATCCTGCTAAACAATCACCGTCAGGCACAGTATTAGTTGACTTTACACCACAAAATGAATCTCAAAAAAACTAGAACCGCAAAATTTGCTAGAGAG
>NZ_JAAKGC010000397.1 GCF_017591665.1 Aetokthonos hydrillicola CCALA 1050
AACTCAGGATGCTTATTCATCTCTTCTCAGGCGGCTAATTCCCCCAATATCTTTTCAGTCCGTTCTTTAAACTCTTCTAGTTCAGCCACTTTTTTCTTAATGTTGGCAATTTCATCGTTTGATTTTGGTGCGAGTCCCAAATAATTATCAATGAACTCTAGCAGTAACCGACTAGCAGAAGTACCATTCTCTTTTGCTTTCTTGAGAAAAGCTTCCTTCTTTTCTTCCGGAATCCGAAAGTTCATCTGGGTTTCCCCTTCTGCAAGATTTCTTGGCATGTCTACCTCATAGTTTCTAGTAAGCGTGACAAATCGGCTATAGCAGCCTATAGCTAAATTCTACTCTCTTGCCTAGGCTTTGCCTAGGAGATAAAACGTCCCTGGCACCAGCCAGAATTAACCAAGCCTACACAAATTATATCCTTTAGCCTTGACATAAACCTATCTTTTGCCTATACTGAGGATAGCAAAATAAAGAGCGATCGCTCACCTTCCACAGCACGCGATCACCCTTTATTAATTCATTAAAGGATCTAAACTAAATGTACCATCACACCAAATCACTTGCCAAAGCAACGCAAGTTGATGAACAAACCATCGCCCAAACCGATCTGAACGCATACATCGAACAACAAGCCCAAGCCATAGCCCCTGAGCCAGAAATCCAATTCATTGATCTAGACGGCTTCTACAACTATGAAGCACAACTAGCAGGTGAAGTGATTGCCACTATTACCCACGACTGTGAAGGCTTCGTAACTCAGCCCTGGATTGTCATGGTAGGCGAAGTAGAAGTTCACCGTGCTGACACCTGGGCGAAATGCGCTGATTACATACGCTGGCACTACAAACAAGGAACATTGCCTAAGTTAAGAGCCATATCACCTGAAGAATTGCTAGATAAGCCTTTTGAGCAACTCACTTGTGTTGAATGGCAGCTGCTCAAACAGTATGAACCAGAATCTGACTGCTTTATAGCTGCATAAGGCTTCTTGGGGTGGGCGAGTCCTGCCCTATGAATCTTCTTTCTTTCAGGTTGGACAACACAGGCAATGCAAGAACTCATCAAAGCCTTAATTAAGGCAAAAGCAGAATTTTCTAACATTCAAAAAGACCGAGTAAATCCTCACTTCAAGCACAAATACGCCACCTTAGATGCTGTATTAGACGCTGTTACCCCAGCCCTTGGTAAGCACGGACTAGCAGTTGTTCAAACCACTGCCCTAGAAAGTAACAAAACCGTTCTTCAGACTCACCTTTACCACGAATCTGGCGAGTGTATTACCAGCATTTACCCTCTTCCAGAGATCGGTGATTCCCAGAAGTTTGGTGCTGCCTTAACTTATGCCCGCCGCTATGCGCTATGCGCC
>NZ_JAAKGC010000108.1 GCF_017591665.1 Aetokthonos hydrillicola CCALA 1050
TTGTTTGCAAATAATCTGGTTTCATTTGCAGCTAATGTGGTTTTGAGACCACCCTTATTTGCAGCTAATGTGGTTTCAATTTTGCCTTGTTTGCAGTTTGAAGTGTTTCTGTTTGCAGTTCGCTACACCTAGATGGTAATTGAAACTTAGCGAGACGAATTCCACTTTCTGAAAACTGCCTGTCATCATTAATAGAATGTATATTTATTTCTTCTTTTTCAGGCAATCGATAATGAACCGCCATTTCACCTAGCTGATTACCAAGCCTTGTTCGATACCATTCTCCTAGCCATACACAAAATTTTAGTCGATTTTCCCAGCTTATACTAGTAATCATTCTTTTAGCATCTCCAGATGGGAATCGGTTACTTTTTTGCCAGTGTTGAAGCTGACGAGGTTTACATGTCTCATCAAGAAATAGCTGATATTCAGCAGAGGTTATGTAACTATTATCAATTTCTATTTCTTCATTAATCCGTATAAAATTCCTGAATCGCCTTATCAGGCTTACTTGCACTGCTAATTTGAATCTTTCTGGGTCGGTTGATTCTAATCCATCTTCTAACCTTTGTAGCAGTTCCCTGCGAGCATTTTCATCTACTCTTACACACTCTTCCAGACAATCATAAGCTAGTGCCATCACGTCAACTGAAGGAGACTGGATTTTTAAGACTTCACGAATTAGTCCGGTAGCATCACTTTGAGCAGCATAAAGACGAATAGTTTCTGCCCACCAAGACTTTGTAATATTACTAATTAATAATTCCTCTTGGTTCAATTCACTAATTTGAGTTGCTGCTAAATATTCTTGAAAACTCAAATGAGCAAATTGATAATATTTTAACTCTTTTTCTACTAATAACCCACTAACATTACAAATATACTCAATAAACTGTTCTGGCTCTATTTCATCGCTAACTCTGGCCGCCAATGGCTCTTGTATCCAAGAAATTCCCTGAGATATTTTAAACTCAGTAGCCGTCTGCTGCATTAAATTCAGTGCGAGTACTTGCAGGATAGGTTGCTTATCCTTACCTGTTAGTTTATCGCTAATATTCTTTTCTTTTTGTCTCTTTTCTAGTAAAACTTCACACATTTCCTTGTAAAGATCTACTCGTCTTTCAGGCAGGCTCCTCTTCTCAAGACTTAATTGATGGTGAACCATAGAAATCATTGTCAATAGCAGAGGATTGACTGCCATTGCTGCTAAAGGTGAGCTATTTCTGATCCGATTAATTAAATCATCAGCTTGTTGTTCTGCTTGTTTCTTTATTTCCGAACTCTCATATCCAGGGTTTCTTTCTTTTTCTGTTGCTAAATACCATTTATGAATAAAGTCGCGAACTTGATCCAGTTTAAATGGTTGCACCTCTAGGATTCTTCTCGCATTTTTTAGGCTCGCAGCTTTATAGCCACCTGGTCGAGATGTTAAGATAAAAGCAGTATTAGGATATGCTTGTATTTGTTCATCAACCCAAACACTCACTTGCCGACGCTGAGTTTCGTCTGCTACTTCATCCAATCCATCTAGCATTATCAAACATTTATTGCCTTCCTTTCGGTTTAATTCTTCTAACAACCATCTAGACACTATCTGAATTATTTCATTTTCTTTTATTATTTGCTTTACTTCTTCGTTAATCAAACTTACTAAAGATATTGTTTTACTGATTATTTCCTGATATACATCTCTTATAAGCAACAACACTGGAATTAATTCTGGAGTTTTCGGTTCGTACTTATGTTGTTCTTCGCTTGCATAAATAATAGTTAAATGTCTCAAGAGACTACTTTTACCTGCTCCTGGTCCACCCAGAACTACTATAGTCTGCTTATCAACTGTTGCTGCTAAAAAATCCCAAATTTGATACTCTCTTTCATTATTCACCTTATTAATCACTTGCTTAATTAATTCAGAGCGCGCATTATTCTGCCATGTTGCAATAATTTTTAATGGCACAAATACCTCTGGTAATTCTAAAGAGTAGTCTTTGCTCAACCCTTCTGTTTGGTATCTTTGATATTTATTAATTAATCCCTTGTAATATTTTGTCTGGCTTCTTTTTTTTAAGACTATTATCGGATTCTTTTCTTGCTCTTTCCGTTTAAGGGTAAGGATACGTGAACCCTCATCAAATGCTCTTTGAATAACCACATCTTGATTGTTTGAATTTTCAAACTCCAGAACCCTATAAAACCCTTGAGAAAATGCAATTGTCGCTTCGTTATCAACTGATTCTTTAATCCCGATTGTGTAATTAATATGTTGGCTAATTAACTTAGCAGCTTTTAATGAAAAACTTGAATTCAGCAGCACACAATTGACATAATTAGTATATGATTTAAATATTTCTGCTAAGTCTTCCGGCGAGACAGGTTGGTCGTTTCCTTTATCATCTTTCAACACCAAAGAGCCATCCTGATTACCCTCACAGAAAATATGAACAATTTCAGGGCGTTCTTCTCCTATTACCTGATAAATATCTACAGAAATTACAGGATTCTTGATTATGAGTTTAAAAGAATTTTGTCGATTGGCTTGTTCTGTTTTGTCAATTCTTTCTTTAATTTTTTCTATTTTATTAATTGCTTCACTAAAACGTTCTCTGCCGGGAGGCGTTACCAGTAGCAAAATTTTTTGCTGCTTAGTACTTAATTCTTTGGGTATACTAGGCAACGAAGCTTGAGGTGTTTTCCCTGTCAAGAATTCTTGAGCAATTGGTTGTAAAAGTGGGTTTCCAGAGTTCTCATTATATGCAGCACGAACTAGCTTTTCTAGCCATCCCTGAGATTCTGCTGTTTGTATTACCTTGAAAACAATGTCTTGTAAGTTACTGTCGCTAGTAATTTCGTTTAGGTTTTTTCCTAAATCATAATATAACAATCTTTCAAGTAACGATCTACTTGGAAAAGCATTGATTAAAGCCAGTTCTAGTTGTTTAAGCTGCTGACGGGATGGCATTTAATTTTTCAATAATAGTTTTATTTACGTACAGATAACAACGAGAACTACTTATTTTTCGCTCTTTGCCTCCAGCGCTGCCATCCTTTCCTCAAGTTCCATTACCCTACGTATCAATGGCACATCATCAGCACAGCCTAAGTAATGTGCCAAAGCATCAAGCATGACCTTAGTCTTAGTTATGCCAGCTTGTTTTACATATGCATTTAGCCGTTCATCCAGTTCTTGTGGGAGTCGGACGCTAAATTGAGGTGAAGCCATGACAGTAATTAATTCCAGACTGTACAGCAGTACATTCAATGAATGACAACTCTATTATGTACTGTACTGGAGAAAATGAGTTATTAACGGGGTGAAGTGTATTTTTTTTCAAGCTATCGCCCACTACCAGCACAAACCCTACTCCCCTGCGCACGACACAGCGAAGTGAGCGATCGCGCATCATGATAACTAACGTTGTCCAAAACACGGACGCAAACAATATTTATTTTAATATTAAATATTTATATAAATATATATATTAGTTTGCGTCCGTTTCAAGGATAGCCATAAAAAGGTGTACTGATTTTAACAGCATACAAGCTCGCTCCGACCTAACTATCAGTTACAGAGCAGCAATTTCTATTTAAAGTCATGGTTAAACTGCTACGACTTGACCATCATCATTTATGGTTACTCCCCACTCATGCCCAAATCGCTTGACCATGCTGTGAATAGAATTAACTAGCATAGATTTAGGGTTAAGGCGAACAACATTAAAGCACCTGTTCACAAACTCAAAGCCAAAGAATTGTCTATTTTCGTAGCACAAAGGCAATATTTTAAATGTCGCCAGCCTGATAAAATCCCCATCATTGCTAGATAACGCTTCTTGTATAAGTTCAAAGTAAGAGGGTATAACGCTTTCTACAATATTGCTGTAAGCACTAGCATTTTCTAGCTTTTCTCTTGATGATGGATGGTCTTTCGGTTTCTTGTCGTTCTTCATGGCATTAATCAACATTCCAAACAGCCTTTCCCTGTCCAGTTTGTTTTGACTCTCTAGCCATTCTGCTGTGTCAACACACCATGCAAGCGCATTGTTAAAATGAGTACACCCTTTCCAGTTGCGTTTAATGGTGTCTTTCATTTTTGCTTCTACTGGAATGCGAAGCTGTAATTTAATCTGAGTCATTACATCACTGAGTTCATCTATCTCTATATCTGACAATTCAACCGATGTATCAAATGTTTTGGTAATGGGTGCTGTAGGTGCTGTAACAGGGTTAGAGACTTTATTTTCAACGCTTTTGGATGAGCCAAGTTCTACCAAGGAGAATCCTTCAACTAACTTTCTTCCAATGTTTGCCAACATTTCTAGGAGCATGAGGGGGACTTTGCTGAAGGCGATCGCTCTCCTTACCACAGACTGTGCAGTTAATCCCTCTTCGTCCATCTGTCTTTGAATCTCCACCCCTGTTTCTTGATCATAAATAGGTGGGATTTGACAGTACCGGGTTCCATCAGGGTTACTTCTCCAGATGTTTGGGGTATCGATTTGGTGGTAGTCCGTGTCGTGGACTACCCCCTGAATGCTAGCTAGTTGCAGTTCTTCAGTATCTTGTACTTTTGGAAACTCTACAACTTTCTTTGTACGGATGTCCGTTTTACGGACTACTGGCTCTGGAAGCCACTCTTCTACAGGTTTGAAGGAATATTCTGTGCTAGTTCCTGGGCGCTCGTTTTTCTCCAGGATGTTCTGCTCAACTGCTTGATTCAAGCCTTTGAGTATGGTTTTTCTGTCGCACCCTGTACGAGAGGCGACGTTTTCAGCCGACTCGGTGAACGTATTCCCTGAAATTGTACGATACAACACTTGGTTTAGGGTGAATGACTCCACTAGTGTGGGCTTAGCTTCAACTGTCTTACAAAGCCTGTAAAGTGCTGCGTCTTTTAATTCTGGTGGGAGGGTTTGTATCCAAGAGAGGGTGACTTGTTGGGTACTAGTAAAATCTGTTTTAAATTCGGGTTTTTCCCATAGGGAATCTGCCTCTGTGGTGGGTACAGAGGGATTTGGTATTGTTTGAGTAGTCACAATATTTTCGCGCTTCAAACTACCCCACTGACAATAAGATTGAA
Organism: Aetokthonos hydrillicola CCALA 1050; assembly: GCF_017591665.1. GTDB lineage: Bacteria > Cyanobacteriota > Cyanobacteriia > Cyanobacteriales > Nostocaceae > Aetokthonos > Aetokthonos hydrillicola. The sequence goes on from NZ_JAAKGC010000108.1 coordinate 5,081, forward strand.
ACTCACAGTGGGGACTTGCAATTAGGTTAGTTACTTTAGTTAGACTGTACTGCCCGAAAATTACTTATTTAACGAACTGCCAAGACAAAGACACTTGTGTAGGCGACTCTCTTGAGTTGAGCAAACCGTCCGTCACCAACAACGTCAATAATTAAGATAGGTAATCTTGTAACAGTTCGGGAGTTGTTGTTACGCTGCCTGTTGATGCTGAACAAAATCTAACAGTGGGGGAAATATCCTTGATTGATCAGTAGAAACTAGTACTAGTACAACATGGCTCGACAGTGGTTCACGAATATAGTCATAAAGAATAGCGAATGCTCTAGTCGTTAAGTAATGTGCATTCCTCAGCAACACTACAACCCTTCTCTGTGCTGCTCCTACACCAGATGCCTTAACTTGTTGTATCAGTTGTTCAACGTCTTTGGCTTCATAGCCATTTACTGCATCAAAATCTATGACCATATCACACAGAAAACTCGCCATTACTCTTCCTCCGTTTGTTCAACTTTCTCGAACGTCCCATCAGCACGCCGTCGCCAACCTTCTATAATTTCATCATCTTCTAAATTACGAGGTTTTGACGGATCTCGCCAATCGTAGTCAATGGGTTTATCTGGCGAACCTGGCTTTTGGAAAAGTTCTTTATTCTTATCAGGGTTGTTTGCTTCTGTCATGCTGATTTTCTCTCGAACGGTAATATTTCACCAGTAGCTCTACGAGCGGATTGTTTTCGATTACCGTTATGTTCTTTCGGTAGTACATCAACACCAGATGTTGTTTGGTCGGATACAATCACCTCTGAGCGAGGATCATCATCAGGTGTGTACTCCAGCAGATCACCAGGAGCACATCCAAGTGCCTTGCAGAATCGATCAAGGGCTTCTAATGTCAGGGATGAAACTCTTCCTTGTTCGATTTTTTGTACGTTTTGCAAGCTGTAGCCAGTTCTTCTAGCTAGCTCATTTTGTGATATCCCTTCTCGTTCTCTAATTTTTTTCAAAGTTATTAGCACAGCCATAATCCTCATTCATATCCTCATAGTAGCACTACTAATAGTTGTCAACTCAACTTATGATCACCTTTTGGTAATATAAAAAACTAATATATAACCAGAAGTTGTATTACTAACACTAATAGAAAAAAGGGTTATTGGCTATGGAATACTACTATAAGTAGTGCTACTATTAATAATATGCAGTAAAAAGCATTCATACCTCCGCCCCAGACGCCAATCATAGTGCGAGCGCATGAATGTTAAAACCCTTTAGTACAAGGATTAAATTAAATGTATCATCACATTTTAGCAGGCTTCAATACGAAGTCTTCTGCGCAACTATCTACCTACACCACGTCAGAGCAAACCATCGCTCAGGCAGAATTAGACGCACACATCGAATCTCAAGCCCAAGAGATAGCCCCTGAGCCAGAAATTCAATTCATAGATCTAGACGGCTTCTACACCTATGAGGCACAAGTAGCTCTTCAAGTTATTGCCACTATCACTCATGACTGTGAAGACTTTGTAACTCAGCCTTGGGTCGTCATGGTGGGTGAAGTGGAAGTACACCGTGCTGACACTTGGGCGAAATGTGCTGATTATATACGCTGGCACTATAAGCAAGGTACATTGCCTAAGCTAAGAACCAATACACCTGAAGAACTGCTAGACAAGCCATTTGACCAACTGACGCTCCAGGAGTGGGAAGCACTAAAAGCCTACGAGCCACAGTCTGAAGATGTGGATTTGGTAGCAGCGTAATCACTGTTTTGGGTGAGCACCAAGTTCACCCAGTTCACAATCATTAACAATCTTGACGCTTACTATGTTTAAACGCGCTACAAAATCCCAAATCAAAATCAGGCTTGCTCTTAGTGGAGCCTCCGGTTCTGGCAAGACATTCTCGGCACTCTCAGTCGCATCCCACATCAGTAATAAGGTAGCAGTAATTGATACCGAAAGAGGTTCAGCAAGTCGCTACGCTGATTTGTTCAATTTCGATGTGTGTGAGTTGGACAATCACCACCCTGCTAAGTACATTGATGCTATTAAAGCAGCTGAAGCAGCAGGCTACGAGGTGATTATCATCGATTCCCTTTCTCACGCTTGGTATGCTGAACTAGAGCTAGTTGACCAAGCCAAAAACAGCTTTACAGCTTGGAAAGATGTAAGACCACTAGAGCGAAGACTGTTAGACACTATTGTTCGCTGTAACTCCCACGTCATTGCTACCATGAGGAGCAAAACCGAGTGGGATACTAGCCAGAAAGACGCTAATGGCAAGATGAAGCCGGTAAAAATTGGCACAGCAGCAATTCAAGTTTCAGGGATCGAGTATGAGTTCGACATCGCTGGGGAGCTAAGTGCTGAGCATATTCTGTGGATTAGCAAGAGTCGTTGTCCAGAGTTGCAGGATACTAGCTGGCTTAAACCAGGGTCAGAGTTGGCTGTAGTACTGAAGCGGTGGATCGGGACTTCCCCAGTACCAAGTACAACAGCTGCTAACAGTAACCCTAATAACGAGCGGGTTAAGCAAATTCGCACACTGTTGGGGATCGACGGGAAAGCAGTCCTGGAATGGCTAAAGACTGAAAAAGTGGCTAATTCTCCTGCTGAACTTGAGACAAAGCAAGTCGATGAGCTTGTTCAATGGATGGCTGTGCAGTGGGCTGCGAAACAGGGGATGCAACATAATCATGCTGCTAATAGTTTCAACAAGCATGTTGGGGCGATGGTGCAGCAAGGGTATGAGGAGATCGAAGCAATTCAAGCTTGGATGCAGCATGTACAGCAGCAGGCTGAACAAAAAGTTTCTGTGAGTGTGGGGTAGTTATGTCAAAGGTTAGGTCTAAAACAGTCATCAGTGTTGGCGTAGCGATCGCCACTTTGCCACTTACTCTTGCTGTTCTGTGCTGTAGTACAGTTAAGCCAGTAGTTGCACAATCTGAAACTGCTTCCTGTAAGGATATTCCTTCTTGTGGGGTAGCTGGTATTATTGTAGGTATTCAATTCATTGGGAGTGTAACGTACTACATTGTTGATACTGGTCACGGTGTACTAAAGAAGATAAGAGCGCATCATCCTAGTAGTACTGTGCATAATAATGGTGAGGATTACCAAGAGGAACTAATCACAATAAAAGGTTCTCCCGGTGCTTCTACTAAATGTTATGAGATAGCGGAAGAACGCACACGTAGCACAGGTAAAAAATGGAGAGTGAAATCTAATAAGCTTATGCGCGGTACAGGAGGAGTAGCACAGCCAGGTAAGCTTTTAGATTGGGAATGTATTATTACAGATGCTCCAGAAGATCACAAGGCAGGTGAATAATGTTTAAAGGGTTGAATTACACCGATACTATGATGATATTGGTTTATCCAAATAACCAAAAAGAGGAAGTTAATATTTTCTTAAGTCCTGTTGACTTTAAAAAGCCTGAGCAGTTAATAAACACACACTGCACAGAAGTTATTACTGTTTGGCAAACCAAAGAACAAACTAGGACGAGGGAAGTAAAAACACCTCAGCTTATTAAAGAGTTTGAGTTAATTGTCAGAAATTCAGATACAGAGGATTCCTTCAGCGCTATCCTGAACAGTTTCAAAGAGTATGCTGAGGGTATTAACATTACTCAGATTCTTAAGTTGTATTGTGTATTTGATGAAGCGATCGCTAATTGTTCTATTGAGAGTTTAATTCTTGCAGAAAGAACTTCTCAAAACTACATTGAAAGTCAATCATCCGCCGCGTAGAATAGGATTCTGATGATTTACTTTTAGCCTTGTCCAGAAGGGGTAGTGTTCAACTACCTCTTTATGGTTTTAGAGTTCAGCTGATTAATATAGTTATTTTTTATACATCATAAGTAGGAGAAATTAACTTATATTACTTGGATGAGACTGGATTTTGTTTAATTCCTAATGTTCCTTATGGATGGCAAAATATCGGTGAATACCTATCGATTAAGAGTCGTCGTAGTTCCCGTTTAAATGTATCGGGCTTATTCTAGCTGGTCAAATTTTGTAGCTTCTGTTGAGAAAATCCTCAGAGAATTTGGAATTTGGACAAAGTTATGTAATTAATTTTGTTTAGCTACTTAACACACATTACTGTTTTAATCTAAATTCACTTTGCTGGTTCCGGTCATAACCCAAGCTTCTCACGAAATTGAGGATCATATTTTGCTTTTTTCCAATTGTTTACTTGTTTTATTTGTTCTGGCGTTAGGTTTTTAGCATCTCTAAGATCGGTACATGGGGTAAAAGTAGCGAAGAGAGATTTTGCCGCCACGCAACGGCTGAAACTTTTACCCAGATGAGGTTTTAGAAAAAAAACTCGCCTTTAAGCAGCATCAATTTGTAATCGCTCGTTCATATCCAATCGGAAAGTGCCATAAGGGTTAACATGTGCCCAAATCAACGGTGATAACGCCCGTAAATCTTCTTTTTCCATCTGCTTCATCCAAGTGGCTTGTGTTAAAACCTTTTGAATCATCAGGGTATTGATGTAAACAAGGCTGATTTGCAGCAGGTGGAGGCACAAAACTGATAATTCTTGTTCATCCAGGCGGTTGGTAGCAATTTCACTGTTTTTACCGTAAAAAATAAAACCATTAGCACTGTTCCAGTTCTCCACCACATTCAGCCCTTCATTAATCTCACGCCGTAAACCTTCAGAGTTGAGGTAGTGACATAAAAAGATAGTTTTAACCGCTCTACCTAGTTCAGAAAGTGCTTTTTGTGTAGGATGTTGGGGAGATGAACGGCTAAAGCGTTTCAAAATCGTGTCTGCTTCTGCCGTTCCCAAACGTAAGGCAGTAGTGTATTTAATCATCTGGTCATACTGCTGACGAATGAGTTCCCAATCAATCGCTTTAGTAAGTACAAGTTGCAAGTTAGGAAAATCTTGTTTTTGTCCAGCACTTGGTAGATATAACTTTTGGGAACCGATGCGCTTGATCCGAGGCATCAACTCAAAGCCCAGTAAACGGCAAAAGCCAAAAGCAATTTCATTTTGACCATGGCTGTCTACATAGTTTTTCTTTACCTTCATATCAGTGCAATGACGTAGGAGACCCTCAATCATTGCTGCCACCTCACTGGAAGAACAAGTCTTAAGTTGAGAATAGATGCAGGCAGATTTTTTCTCAACGTGCCAATAGATCATCACCCCCCGACCTCCGTATCGAATGTGCCATTCTGTCATCAAATTTTGATCCCACGAGCCAAACTTTTTGGAATCACTAGCACACGCTGTAGTACCTTCTCCCCAAATTGCTACCTTACGAATATTGAAAGTGGCATTTACAACTTCTGCGATAGCATTACGCAAGTGTTCTCGGTGAATGTAGTGCTTTTTGACGTAACGCAGATCATACTCTAAGTCACCATTAATTCCCCCACACATACGCTTGAGTCCGGTATTGCTGCCCAATCCATACAAACACAACAACAATCGTCGTTGCAGGGTTTCTCGGTCAAGGTTAGAACGGACACCCGTATTCTTGAAATGATTAGTAAACCCAATCCGCAGGTCGGCTTCTTTCAACATATCCAGCAAACTGGTTAGGGGCCAGCGTCTTTCTATCTCACGTTTGAGTTGCAAGATGTTGAGTGGTTCTGGCTGTGCTTCCAGAGGGGAGACGCTGATCCAGCCATTTTTCTTCTTTTGAATCTTGACTTTGCTATTACTGGGCATTCCTTGATCCAGCATTGTTAAAGCCTGGGTCATTTCTTGCTGAAGTTGGCTGATAAAGGTGAGAGCGTCTAATGGTTGCCCTAAAGCGAAGTAGTAGGTTTCTCTATGCACTTCAAAGTCTTGAGGCAAGTCTTCTTCTGGGTTACAGTAGCGCTTAGCCCCAACCACCCAAATTTCCTTGGAGCGCAACTTATCTCGCAGTGCCTGTAGCACGCATATTTCATAGTTGACCCGATTAACCCGTTCCTGCCCATCCTTGTCCTGTTCCAAAATCAGGTCGTGTTGAACTTTGGACAGAACACCATTGACGAACAATTCCTCACCGATTGCATAGTATCGCTGATTGCTGTCTTGGTATCTTTTAAGCAATTCCAAAGCAGAAATTACTGGGCGGTGCATATCGTTGTTAGAGCGAAACTCTAGTGTGGATAAGAGTTGAGGAACCATACGCCGATAGTGATGCAGATATGATGAACGCATCACTGTGTAAATTTTTTCCTCATACGTAGGACTGTTAGATTTATATTCTTTGACTACCGCTTGCAGTGTTTTGGGGCTAACTACTGGGTAAACAACATCCTTAACAGGTTCTTCAGGACGCTCAAGTGAAGCTTGGGCAATTTCAAATAACAGGCGTGGTTTACCATCCACCCGTTTAAATTCTTCAATGAGCTGTTTATCTACCCGTCGTTCGGCACTAACATAAATGCGGTGGATAATCTGAATGAGTAACTCTACCAAACTGTCAGTAATCTCCTGGTTGCGTTGCCAGCAGAAAGCTGCCACTAAAGTGTAGCGAATGTGAGCCGGATGACGACGCAGTTCACGGGGTGTCTCTGCACTTGCCCGCCGACGGTAGTGAGCAATAATTTTGGGGGGAACATTAGCAAACAATTTGGTTGGTAGTCCCAAATCCCGGATACATTGAAGTTTAGAGACTTCTTTGAAAATACTTTTAAGACTGGTGCGACCAGGGTCTGTTTTAAGGAAATTGAAGACCGACTGTTTAAATTGGCTCTGGTCATCATCTAGGGCATCTTGAGTATTGAGAAGGGCATCCATTTTGGTCAGCGTTCCCGATTCAATTTGGTTGAAGATACCAGCACAGAATTTTTTTTCAGTGGTGATGACCGCAGACCGAATCAACCGTTCCATAGCTTCGGGTATTGGTGGTTCTACCTTTAACTCCCGTAAACGTTGATACACTGCTGCTTCTAATAAAGAGGCTTGACGGTCATATGCCAAAACAGACTCACACAACCAAGCAATAAGTTCTTTTTTGTCAAGTGGGTTGAATTCTCGAAAACCAAAGAAATCGCGGATTTCAGCGCGATGACGTTCAATAGTGCGTCCGTTAAACCAGTATTCTCCATATTGTTTTGGCGAAACTTCCAGAAGTTTAGCAATGTAAGAAACAACCTGTTTGGGAACCTCCTGTTTGGTGCGAGGAAATTTCGCTTCCATTTGAAAGAATTTCAGTAGCACAGCGAAGCCTAAGCGGTTTTCTTCAGTTTTATTTGACACTAGTACCATTTCACTTGGCAGCAGCGTAAAATTTTCTACCAGTTCCTCTGCATCCCATTGACGCTTCAAAAATATTGCTCCTCACCCTGGTCACAGGATACAAAAGTTTATCACTTCATCGTATCAGTTAAAGTGTACTTTATTTGGTACAATAAATCAGAACGGTGCAGTACGGGTTTGAGACCGACAAAATCTAGAGGGTTTAATTGGTACAAAGAGTTGCCATTTATTGCCGAGTTTCCACAACTGATCAGTCCTGTGAGCGACAAGAACGGGACTTAAGGGAGTATGCCATTATTTGCGGATACTCCGTAGTTGGTGTCTGGTTTGAAACAGCTTCTGGAACTAAGAATGACCGTACTGAACGCTCCAAAGTGATGGCATTGGCTCAAAGTCATAGCATTGATGCCATTTTGGTGACGGAGATAACTCGGTGGGGACGCAGCACCATCGATTTGATTGAAACGTTGCAGTCGCTCCACAGTTGGCATGTTTCCTTGATTGCTCAAACTGGATTGCAATTTGATTTGAATACACCGCAAGGCAGGTTAATTGCTCACCTAATGGCATCTTTGGCTGAATTTGAACGGGATTTGGTGCGAGAAAGGGTCCGTTCAGGGGTAGCTGCTGCTAAAGCGCGGGGTCAAAAGTTTGGCAGGCAACCAGGACAACGAGTCAAAGCAGATAAATTGAGTCCCAAGGTTTTGCAAATGGTTGACCAGGGGTATTCCTACCGCAAAATTGCAGAAAAACTCGATCTGAGCAAGACAACGGTCAACAATATCGTAAAACGCCACAGGCAGTCAAGCAATCAGGACTGAAGACAGATTTTTTGGATGAAACCTAACCTGGGTAAAAGTTTCAGCCGTTACGTGGCGGCAAAATCTCTCTTCGCTACTTTTACCCCAAGAGGGGGTCAAGCTTGCCATGCAAATTCAAACTGGTGACGTTCTCCCCCGTTAAGCCTGCGGCTATAACAGGGGCAACTCGGCGATTAAAATAGAGATAGTTGCTCTCCAAAATAACCCCAAGCTTCTGGCTTCACAGGCTGGGTATCCCCTAAGCCTCCACCAGCAGACACGATAAGCCCCACCGCGTTTAATGCACGCTGTAAAATATTACGAGCGGCATTCTCGTCTCTATCCAGCACTGCACCACATTTATGACACTCATGAGTGCGGATAGACAATGTTTTCGGTACTTTTGCACCACAATTTGAGCATTCCACCGATGTGCCATAGGGGTTTACTTTGACAACATGAATGCCGCGTTTTACCGCCACTGCTTCCAACTTATCAATGAAACTTCCCCAAGCAACATCTAGAATTGATTTGCCTAAACGTGTACGTGCTAGACCGCGAATATTTAAAGCTTCAACTGCGATTAATTCATACTGTTTAACCAGTTTATGTGCTGTATTGTAATGAAAGTTTTCTCGAATTCTACCAACACGTTGATGAATCCGAGCAATCTTGTTCTGTTGCTTTTTGTAGCCAGCAGAACCTTTTTGTTTACGAGCTAAAAAGCGCTGCTGGCGAGCTAAATGTTTTTGTGCATTCCTATAAGGCTTTTGCACTGGAACTGTTTGACCGTCTGATGTGGTGAGAAATTCCTTCAAACCAACATCAACCCCGACCACTGATTTAACATTGTCCAACGGTAACAGTTCGGGAACTGAACTATCCTCCATTTGCACACAGCAGTACCAACCATCTGCTTTATGAACTACGGTGCATGTTTTTAGCATAAAACCGTCAGGTATGGGTCGATGCATAACTACTGGCATCTCCCCGATCTTTGACAGTTTTAATGTGCTGTCATTTAAGAATGCTCCAGCCTTTGCACAGTTCATTCGTGGATAAACAAACGAGCGTAACTCGCCTTGTTTTTTGAACTTGGGTCGCCCACCACGTTTACCCGACTTATCTGGAAACAGCCACCGCTCCCAAGCTTTCCACAGTCGTTGCAAATTGACTTGCTGTGACTCCGCGTAGATGTTTTTGTACTCCGGGAATAGTTCTTTTGTTTCCTTTAAAGCAGCTTGCTGGGTGTAGTAGTTAACTTTTTCTGGAATATCACCAATCGGTTCACTGACAATAGAACATCTATCGATTGAACACCTAGTACTGCGCAACCAATCTAACCTTTGCCCCAAAGCATAATTCCAGTGACGGCGCAACAGTTCTAGAATGTGCAACATCATTGTTTCTTGTTCGGGACTTGGTTTAATTCGGTAGCAGTAGGTTAGTATCATAACCGATAAAGGATTTGATACAATCATTGTAGCAACAAATGGAATACAATGACAAGAAAATACATGTTAAGGGTTAGACTAACTGAACAAGAAAAGGAGCGATTACAAGCGGAAGCAGATAGACGGGCAGTTTCTATGTCTGAAGTTGTCCAAGATTACTGCAAACGGTTGCCTAAGCCCGATAAATCCTGACCGCCATTCCCCACCCGTTAACAAGAGCGGGGTATAACGGGCGACCCCTGGCGGAAGAAGTTGGACAGATAGTCAGATTATACCGACCCGCCGATGTACTCATTCGGTGTCGTCTCTTGCGCGGCGCGATTAATCCGGGGCAAGACCTCGTTCGCCATGAGTTCCATGGAGCGCCGCGCGAGCGCTGGATCGGCCCAGTCATGACCCGTATAGAGCAGGGTACCGAACGCGCCGACCTTTTCGCGGAATTCGAGAATCTGATCCGCGACACTCTCCGGAGTTCCCGCTATCACGAGACGCTCGATGCACCGCCGGGTTGTGAAATCGGAATCCGGCTGGTTGGAAAAATCGCGCATCACGTCCAGCGCGTTGGCCTTCGCAAGCTTCGTCCGCATGACGTGGAAGTAGAAGCCGTGGGCTCCGTCCTCGCCATACGCATAGCGGCGCGCTGTAATCTCGTCATCGGCCACGAAGACGCTGCGCGCCACGCGCCACCCAGAGGGATCGACGGAGAGGCCCGCCGAGCGTCGGCCTTCCAGGTAGCTCTGGATCTGCGCGCAGACGACGTATGCACCCACGTAGGTCGCCGAGATTCCGGTCCAGCCGCGAGCTCCCGCAACGTGCGGCCCTTGTCCATCGGGCCGGATCGAGGTGATTGCGATCGGCGGATGCGGTCTCTGCAGCGGGCGGATTGCGACGCCCAGCCCGATCTGCCGATCAAGCGAGCGCTCTGTGGTCGTCTGGTAGAACTCGCCTGCGATCCGGTATGGCGACTCTTCGCTCCAAATCCGGCACATGTGATCGAGCGCCTCCTGGGTCTTGCGGTTGCGGTCTGATCCCAGGTCTCCGATAGCCTCCGCGTCACCGCGAACGCCCGGTCCTACTCCCAGCACAAGCCGACCATGCACTAGGTGGTCAACCATCGCGACCTGCGCCGCCGCCATCGCCGGGTGGTAGTTGGCAAGCGGCAGCACACCGGTGCCGAAGGTGATCGACGGACACGCATCGGCCAGATGCGCGATGAAAGCGAGGCTCGATGTGATCGTCTCAGCCGAGTCGACGAGATGCTCGCCGATGAACGCTTCTCGATAGCCGAGTCTATCCGCCAGCACCACCGCTTCGCGATCCTCGCGGAGAACGTCTGCATACGGGCGAAGAGGTGGATGGACGGGCTGGATGAAGAATCCGAGCTTCAGAGGGTTATGCATGGTGGGTCTCCTCGTTGGTATGGCCATGTTGAATGCAGGCGGTGACGCCGTTTCTCTATTCCCTGAGAGACATGAATTAGCACATGTTCGGGAATTATTGTGTGTGACTTAAAGGAAAAGTTTGCCGGATTAGTATTGCGGTCTTCTACAATTAGCCCAAGAAATTGCTTTTATTTTTATCTTGGAAAGTTTCCAACACTCGCAAAGATAGGTTGTTGCTATATTTTACAATACAAGATATTAGACGAAGTTATATTATCCTACACTAAATTTATCCATTTAAGGTGGTTGCACACAGCGATGCCAAAAAAGTTTTCTAGCACTGTCCTTTGTAAACTACCCACTGTGAACCCGGTACTCCGGGTTCACAGTGGGCTTTCAGAAGCCCTGGAATACTCGCCACCGATAAATTGCAAGCGAGAAACTCCGAGCCGCAGGGACTGTTTACTTTCGCCCCTAATTGCTTAATTACATTTGCTGCATTGTAGTCCGCATCTCCCTTCCATCCACAGTGTCCACAGCAGTAGTCTTTACCATTTCGGTAAGAGCTTCCCGCAATCGGGTGGATGTGCAAACACTTATGACAAGTCTGGGATGTATAGCGTGGGTTCACCAAAACCACAGGAATACCAGCAATATTGGCTTTGTACTGGATAAACAGTTTCAGTTGGTAAAACGACCAAGAGTTAGCCAAAAATCGTTGCTCACGACTCCTAGGCTGAGTATTGGTACGTTCTCTGATACCCGTTAAGTCTTCCAAAACAATATGTGATTCGGAAAAACTTGCTTCTAATATTAGTTTGCAAGCAATATTGTGGTTTAACCAAGCTTGGAACCTACGCTCTTTACCAGCTAACCGTTTCTGCAACTGCCTAGAACGTCTGCGGCTGCTGCGAGTGCCTGTACTGGCTTTGTATTGCAATCTAGCACGAATCTTAGAATACTTCGTGCGCGTCTTCTCTATCTTTTCGCCAGAGAAAGACATTCCATTACTTACACTAGCGATATCTTTACGACCTAAATCAACACCTAAATAATTATGCTTTTCAGTTATTTGTGCAATATCAAGGGATGCGTTAACTTTTACTTGGATGTGCAAATACCATCCATCTGAATGTTTGCTTAAGGTGGCGCTACTAGGAGAACCATTACCCCAATCCAACATTTTGCGTTGGTAGTCACCCAGAATTAGCTTTACTTTTATACGTCCAGAAAGAACACAAAGGCTAACTACTTCCAGATTCTTAGACAAAGTAAAAGTACGAGCATCATACAAAACAGAACCAGGCTTAAATTCTTTAACTTTGCTATTTTTGCGATTACCAGCAACGCGAATACAAGCTTGTATCACATGATTAGCTTGTAATCCAGATCTAGTTTTGGCATCAGCGTAAATGAGCTTCTGAATTTTAGTGGCACCTGTGTACTTATCGGGTACTGAACTATTGATGTAATTGCAAGTAGCCGCAAATATTAACGACAAGTTTTCAAGATGTCTATCCTGTTCATTGGTTGTTTCTAACTTGCAAACAACAGTTAATATTTGTGGCTCATCTTTGTACAATGTTAATCGCCTCGTAACTTTATGCTTTAATATTAGTATACCACTATAGAAAATCGTTGTCTATGCCTTTTAAAAAGAATCACGAATATCGCTGGAAACCGAATGGGGAAATAGCTTTAGATAAAAGTCCTCTTTGTTTAAAGCTAGACCCTGTTTTAAAGGCACAAATAAAGTCAATTCCTGACTGGCAAGAAAAGTTAAGGGGAGTACTTCCTAGATTAGTGTCCGAGTGGTCAGAGTTAGGCGATTCCTCCGAGTCTGAACTCCATGACTAAAGTCATGTGGCAGACAATTCGTCATCGCCTCGCCATTCCTCCCGACCACTGATTCTGAGTACAGAATTCAGTGGGGGACTCCTGGCTGATTTAGTTGAAGCAGGTGCGCACGGTATTACAGTTCATCCGCGTCCAGATCAGCGTCATATTCGACCAAACGATGTCTACGCACTGGCGCAGATGGTGAGTGTGGAGTTCAACATTGAAGGAAACCCATTCGAGCCACCATTTATGGAGATAGTTGAACAGGTTAAGCCGACGCAATGCACTCTAGTACCGGATGCTCCTAATACCTTTACTTCGAATCATGGTTGGAATTTAGCAGCAGACGGGCAAAGGTTGATACCCATTATTAATGAGTTGAAAGCTCGAGGAATTCGAGTGAGCTTGTTTATGAATCCTGATCCGGCAGAAATTCAGCGTGTTCAAGAAGTTGGTGCTCAACGAATAGAGCTATACACTGAGCCCTACGCGATCGCATTCCACAATGGAGATGTAGAAGCTGTTTTTCAGCAATATGCACTTGCTGCCCAAACCGCCCAGGCTCTTGGTTTGGGCGTAAATGCTGGGCATGACTTAAATGTGCAAAATCTAAGAAAATTTTGTTCTATTCCTGGTATTCTAGAAGTCTCTATTGGTCATGCGCTAATTGCTGATGCATTAGAGATAGGATTATCTAACGCTGTTAAAGCTTACTTACGGGTGTTAGCTCTGGTGTAAACGACTGTTGATGTGTCAAATACGTTGATCAAGACTCAAAGTCTTGTACAAAAAAGAAGCTTTCTATGTCGTCCATTATTCGGCTCGCTACTGAACACGACGCTCTCCAAATTCTAGAAATTTACGCTCCCTTCTGCAAGGATTCTGCCGTATCTTTTGAAACTCAACCGCCAACCCTAGATGAGATGCAGCAGCGTATTACAAAAGTTCAAAAGAAGTTGCCCTGGCTGGTATGCGAACGGCGCGGGGAAGTTCTTGGGTATGTTTATGCTGTATCCCATAGAGAGCGTGCAGCCTATCAGTGGTCTGTGGATGTAACTGTTTACATTCATGAAGCACACCGTCGTTCAGGTATAGGGAGAGCTTTGTATACGTCGCTATTTAAAATTCTGGTACTTCAAAGCTACTACAATGCCTACGCTGGTGTTGCCCTTCCGAACCCAGGGAGCGAAAGGCTCCATACAACGATGGGATTTCAAACAATTGGGATTTTTCAGGGTGTAGGGTACAAGAATGGTGCGTGGCGTGATGTGGCATGGTTTGGGCTGTCACTACAACCGCGAGTCCCTGATCCGAAACCTCCTATCAACATTAATACCTTGCGAAATACCTCTGAATTGGAATGCGCCCTGACTAGCGGGCTGCCTTTGTTAAAGCTTCTTTGAAAATTATTTTGACAATAGTTCTAAATTAGATAAACCCATAAACGGATAGATTTAGTGTAAAATACTAAAAAAATCCGGCAACTCCATCTGCTCTGTTATCTACCAACAACCTTTTCCAGCAAATGTTGGAAACTCTTTGAGATGAAAATAAAACGAATTTCTTGGGCTAATGTGGCGGCTGTGTCAGCTGTTATTCTTGCCAACGCTTTGGTCGTAGTCAAGAACGTCCAAGGCAATACGTCAAACCAACTGTTAAACGTATCATACGACCCAACCCGAGAACTATACCTCAGTCTGAACGAGCAATTTATTGGAAAATACGAAAAAGAAGCTCGCAAGCATCTAAAAATCAAGCAGTCACATGGTGGCTCTTCTTACCAAAGTCATTCGGTGATCGACGGGAGTGCGCCAGCAGATGTCGTCACCCTGGGACTTTATTCAGATGTTGACGCGCTACGCAAACAGAAGCTAATCCCAGAGGGTTGGTCTAAACGGCTACCGAATAACTCACAACCGTATTCCTCCACCATTATCTTTGTAGTGCGCAAAGGCAATCCGAAAAATATTCGGGATTGGTCTGATTTAATTCGTCCTGGTGTCGAAATTATTACACCAGATCCAAAAGGCTCTGGTAACGGCAAGTTAAGTGCTTTAGCTGCTTGGGGTTCGGTGATCAAACGAGGTGGTAGTGAAGCTGAAGCTCTAGCGTTTCTTAAGTCATTCTATCAACACACTGTCGTACTTGATGCTGGC
>NZ_JAAKGC010000398.1 GCF_017591665.1 Aetokthonos hydrillicola CCALA 1050
ATACAAAGCTATTAGAGAAGTTCCAACCAGACGTTATCGTTGTTGAGGAAGCAGCGCAAATGAGAGGAATTTACTCTCTTTTTCTACAAGGGTACGGTCGTCCTATTGCTGTTGAGTATGCAAAACGAACAGGTACTCCAACTGTTTCTCTTTTCCATACTGATATTGTTGCATACGTTAAATATTATTTAGGGGAGCGCGTTTTTAAGTTTATTCGTCCCATCATCCCCACTTTAGTTAAGCAATTCAGTGAACTGTACGATGTGAGTTTCTTTTGTTCGAAAGCGCAGCTTGATAAGTACACACAGATGAAATGTCAGCGCAGTGAGTATGTTCCATATCAAGGAGTCGATTGTCAAAAATTTGATCCAGCAAATATCTGTTATGATCCTATTCCCAACGATAACCGACCAACACTCCTTTTTGTCGGACGTATTACTGCTGAAAAGAATGTCGCTCAACTTATAGATTCGTATCCAATGATCGCTGCTAAAATTCCAGATGTCCATATGGTCATTATCGGTAGTGGTCCTATGGATGAAGAGATCCGTCAGCGTGCTCAAAAGTATAGATCTGGTATCACCATTTGGGGTGAGTCCCACGGAACAGAACTTTTAGGCTGGTTTGCTCGCGCAGATGTATTTGTAAACCCTTCGGATACAGAAAACTTCTGCACAACAAATAACGAAGCACTTGCTTCTGGAACACCTGTTGTTGCTGTGCTCGCACCGTCAACAGCTGAGCAGGTTATTCCTGGTCGGAATGGCTTTTTAGCAGAACCAAACAACCCAACGGATTTTGCTAACAAGGTGATTGCAATTCTAGAGAATCCTGAGCTTAAGGAAGAAATGTCTCATCAGGCTCGTCTCTTAGTACTTGAATATGATTGGGCAGTATGTTCACAAAAATTTGAAAGCAAGCTTTATGAGATTGTTCGTGGGAAGAAGGTAGAACCAACGCTTGTGTAATGGTTTGTAGTTGCGCTAGGCGGGCGAAGACCGCGCAACTACGAACCTATTCGTGCTAATCTACCTAATTGTTGTATTTGCCGAGACTTTTTGTATCTGCTGATTAAAATACGCTTCGTTATACTTCAATTGTTGTGCGTATTCCAAGCCTTTTCGGAAAGCTTCTAGTGCTTGCGGATAGTTTTTCTGTTCCAATTGTATCTGTCCTATTTGGTCGTAGGCATTCATCAACCCGTAAAAGTTCTGAGCTTGTTCTTCAGCCTGTAATAAAATTTCGCCAGTTTGTAAAGCGTCTTCGGTTTGTCCTTGGGAACGGTATAACGCAATTAACTTCTGCAAAGCTTCACTTGCACGTACGTACTGCTCTGATTGCCAAGCAATGGTATAT
>NZ_JAAKGC010000018.1 GCF_017591665.1 Aetokthonos hydrillicola CCALA 1050
TTGATACTGCTACTGTCAAGAAGTTACATCCTTCTAGGTAGGATGATGCCAAACCATGGGTGTACCATGATGTCACAAAGGTTGTACCGGTTAGCCAACCTCCTAAAGCTAGGAATGCGCAGGGGAAAAGTAATATCCCTGACCATCCTACGAATACGAAGCGATCGCGCTTCAACCAGTCATCGAGAGTATCGAACCACCCTCTGCTACTGGGGGCGCGTCCTACTGCGATCGTCATTAGAACGAATCTCCGAATTTTATAAGTACAGGATTTTTTTCCTCTGTATATAGACTATCACGAAGCAATAGCCTGTATACATAGCGTCACTCTATTTGTCAATAGAGTTAACATTTGTTTACTCTTTCTAATAATATTATGTCTAAATTACTAATTTTTCAACTCCAATTTTAACTTTACTTAAAATTTAACTGCTACCAGTGAGTGCGGATAATACGGCAAAGCAAGCACAGCAAGCCCAAATGCCAATTTATTAAATTAAGTATTATTTTCTCCCCCAGTCCCCATGCCCCATGCCCCATGCCCCATGCCCCAATCCCCAGCTAACGCTAAAATGGGTGTCAAAGTTAAATTTGATCAACACCAAATGTTCAACATAGACTTAACCGTAAGAAACACTGCTTTCCCTCTCTCGGTAGAGAGTAAGACACCTGAAGCTGCTGAAGAAATATACCAGTTAATTTTGACAGCAATACGTACTGGTAAACCAGATATTGTGGAACTAAAAAGTGAGGGCAAGACAGAGAAAAAAATCGCAGTTCGTGCTAGTGAAATTTCTGGCGTACAAATCTCTCAAAGAGATGGTGCAGCTGCAGGTGGTGCTAGACCACCAGGCTTTTTTGCCCTAACCGAGTAATCAGCTTGGTGTACAAATGACGGAACTGGGCATTGAAGTCAGAAATTTAAACTTTAGTTGGCCGTCGGGAGAAAAAGTCATAAAATCTTTTTCTCTAGAAGTACCCAAGGGTGAATTTTGGATGCTCTTGGGTACAAACGGTAGTGGTAAATCAACTTTACTTAGACTATTGGTGGGGTTATTAACTCCTGAGTCTGGAGAAATTCGAGTTTCACATCCTGTTGGGTTTGTTTTTCAAAATCCTGACCATCAACTGGTAATGCCGACTGTTGGTGCTGATGTAGCTTTTGGGTTGGTTGAGGAAAAACTACCACCTGCAACTGTGAGAAAACGAGTTGAGGAGGCGCTAAGTGCAGTGAATTTGCTGGGACTGCAACGCCGTCCTATTTATGCTTTAAGTGGTGGACAAAAACAGCGAGTTGCGATCGCCGGTGCTTTAGCCCGTCAGTGTGAAGTCGTACTGTTAGATGAACCCACTGCCTTACTGGATCCAGATAGCCAACTAGAATTAGTAGCTAGTGTTCGCGAGTTAGTCAAAACTCGAGGTATGACAGCTCTTTGGGTAACTCATCGCCTAAATGAGCTAAATTACTGCGACGGCGCTTTCTTAATGGAAAGAGGCTCGTTAATAGATCAAGGAGATACAGCGCGCCTTCAACAGCGTCTCATGGATCTGGATCAGGCTTGTTGATAATGGGCATGGGGCATGGGGCATGGGGCATGGGGCATGGGGCATGGGGCATGGGGCATAGGAGAAGAAATGACACTCTGAATTTAGTAGATACTCAGTCCTTAATTTAATACCCAATACCAAATGCTCTTTATCCAATGCCCATTGCCCATTGCCCCTTTACTAAAAATTTTTTGTAGATTGTAACATAGTGTTACAATCTATGTTTCAACTACTATGAAAACTATGAATGAATTTTGTTAACTTAGCGAGAATAGTGATTAAAACCCATGTCCCGTCCCTTACCCCAAGCCGTTTTATTAGTAGACGGCTACAATATAATAGGCGCTTGGCCTTGTTTGAAAAAAACTCGTGATTCTGCTGGACTAGAGGCAGCACGTTGGGAACTAGTTGAAGCTTTAACTGGTTATAGTGCATTTTTAGGTTATCAAACTCAAGTTGTGTTTGATGCCCACTATCAAAATACCTCTAGCAACAAAGAGGTTATTACTGAACTTCTAATGGTTCATTATACTGATTTTGGGCAGACAGCAGATACTTACATTGAAAAAACTTGTGCATCTTTGCGGCAAGAAATAGCCCTAGCGAGGATTTCGAGAATGATTGTTGCAACGTCAGATCGGGCACAGCAGCTCATGGTACAGGGATATGGGGCTCAATGGATCTCCGCAAAACAATTATGCTACGACGTAGAAACTGTGGTTTGTCGTGTAAGGCGTAAATATCAACCAGCAAAACAATCTAAGAGCCGATTTTTAGCCAATTCCATTGATGCTAAGGCAAGACAACGTTTGGTTGAATTGCGTATGGGCTTGAAGTGAGGTGATTTTGTTCCCAAATGTTTTTGACTTCAGAAGTTCTGATACTCCCACGGCTGTTAAACTATCGCTACGCTCAGTTTAACCAAAAGCCGTGGGATTCTTGATTTATGACAATGTGGGCTAGTGAAAAAAAATTTTCCAAAAATTTTTCCAAAAGTACTTGCCAAATAATATGACTTGCATTTAATATTAGTAATCGTATTCCTCAGTAGCTCAGCGGTAGAGCGATCGACTGTTAATCGATTGGTCACTGGTTCGAATCCAGTCTGGGGAGTTTGAGTTTCTCAAAGAAGAGTTCAGTACTAACTGGTATTGCATTCCTCAGTAGCTCAGCGGTAGAGCGATCGACTGTTAATCGATTGGTCACTGGTTCGAATCCAGTCTGGGGAGTTAAAAATAAGGAGTCAGAATACAGGAGTCAGGAGTCAGAATTTAGATTTAAATTCTGTGCTGCCGGTCAGCCTATAAAGCCTTATCCATTGGGAGAAGGGTGAATGAATTACAGTCCAAAGAACCCGATTTTAATCGTGGCTATTAAGAAAAATTCAAACCCTAATTTCAGCCATGAAGTATTCTGTTCTGACTCCTGACTCCTGACTCCTGACTCCTGACTCTTAAGAATTCATAGCTTTTAGCGTGACAGTCTTTAGCTTAATCAGGCGGGCAATAACTGTAACTAAAGCTTGAGGTTCAACTGGCTTGGAAAGATGCTGTTGGAAACCTGCTACGAGTGCTTGTTGCTGATCTTCTTGTTTAGCATAAGCGGTAAGCGCGATCGCCGGAACTTGACCACCCTGTTCTGGTGGGAGAGAGCGTATTTGCCGTAGAAATGAGTATCCATCTTCAATTGGCATTCCGATGTCGCTTACCAAAACATCAGGCTTAAAAGATTCAAAGGCTCTAAAAGCTTCTCCTGCTGAAGCAACTACCATCACACCAGCCCCGTAGTCCTCCAGCAAAAAGGTGAGAAGATCACGGGTATCAGGATCGTCATCCACAACCAAAATGCGGACTCCTGTCAAATCAGGTTCAGCGTCTAGAGTGTCGTCTTCATTAACTAGCACTGGTTGAGGTTGCAGTATTGGTAGTAGCACGGTGAAAGTTGCTCCTTGATTTTCTCCTGGACTGAACACGGATACTCTACCTCCATGTAACTCTACTAAATGACGTACAATTGCTAATCCTAGCCCTAGTCCACCATGCATACGGGTTACTGAAGCATCGGCTTGTCGGAAATAATCAAATACGTATGGCTGAAACTCTCCCGAAATACCTTTGCCAGTGTCACTAACAGTGATTTGTGCTTCATTACCGACTTGCTCTAGCTGAATTTTTACTCTACCTCCATTCGGAGTAAACTTGATAGCGTTAGAGAGCAAATTCCACAAAACCTGTTGTAGCCGATCACCATCACCAGCAACTTGCACTGGATTTAATAACACCTTCTCAATTACAATCGACTTGGCGATCGCTGCGGCTTGTACCGTTTCTAAAGCTGCCTCAATGATCGCTAGTAGATTAACTGGAACAGGCTTCAAGGGTAGCTTACCACGGAGAATCTTAGCAACATCCAGCAAATCGTCTATTAGTTTAATTTGTAGTTTAGCGTTACGCTCAATAGTTTCCAAAGCTTGCTTTTGCTGGGCTTGATCATATCTGCCCTTTTGCAATAATTTTGTCCAACCTAAGATAGGATTAAGTGGCGAGCGTAGTTCATGAGAGAGGACAGCCAAAAATTCATCCTTAACGCGGTTAGCAGCCTCAGCTATTTCTTGAGCCTGGCGACATTCTTCGGCTTGTACCAAAGCCTGATCTCGCATACTTCTATATTCTTTAACCCAAAAAGTTAAATCTGTTACATCTTGAATAGAAAAAAGCGCATAAAATCCCACCCCATCGAATGCAGGTACAGAAGTAACGGTTGTATGTTGAATGCGATATGAGCCATGAGGGGAGGGAGAAGGGATTATATATTTATGCAGTTGAGAAGAAAATATTGTAGGTGGACCACCTTGAAATATTTGATGTAATCGATCAGCATACAAAGGCTGATTAAAATGGGGAAAATGCTCAGTAATAGAACTCCCTAAAATCTTACTTCTAGGAATTTTTGTCCACTGTTCCAGACAGGAGTTCCAAAATAACACAATCTGATCTGATTGGATAATACACATTCCTAAAGGAACACTATCTAGAAGACTATATTTTTCTTGAGCTTGACTAATTTTTGCGTCCATCATCAGATCAGCTAGTTTTTCTTGGTGAAGTCTAAGTCGGCATCATTACGCAATGTGTTGTTCCATGCCCTCTGTACCTATTCACTATTGTCCTTTACTATTTTATACGGATTATTACTATAATTACACTCCTAGACTTTGATTAATAGCTTTTATCAACACATCAAACGAACTCATTTCTAAAATCAAAACAATGTCTCCTATCAGTTCAAGTAGTTCAATTTTGAACCGTGCCTGAGCTAAAGCAAAGACTCTTGCTTCATTAATATTATTTGATAATAACAGTATATTTTCAATATTATCTTCTAAGTATATAGGTAACCCATAATTTAAATGCTGATCCAGTACATTGCTAATGGAACCCATCATAGCGTTAATAATAATATTACCTATTTCACTTAGGGTTCCAATCTTGACAGCGTTAAGGTCGGGTGAACCAGGTTCTTCGCCTGTCAGTAACGATACTAACTTTGATGCACTTTCAGTAGGAAAAACCAGATCCGTTGATCCAGCAAATGAACCGGTGAAGCTTAACCGTACAGCAGCAAAAGAGTCGTTATTAAATCTTTGTGTAAATTCTTGTTGCAAGTCTACAGCTTCAAATATTTTAACAAATGGAATTTCCAAAATAATTCGAGATTGCACCATCTCATTAAGTAAACTGGCTGCACGACCAACACCAATATTCATTAATTCTCGTAAAGCATCCATTTGCTCTGTTGTGATCTCTTGCATACAATGCTTTACTCCTTGAAACTAAAGACTTGCCTAAGAGCCTGGCGTAGCTCGTTTTCTTTGGGTGGCTTATTTATAAAGCCAGCAGCGCCAAGCTCTAAGCCTCGATGACGTGAAGGTTCTTGAATATCTGCTGTAATAATAATAGTGGGAATTTGAAATCCTTCTTCTTGTAAAGCTTGAAGAAATTCAAATCCGTTCATTTCGGGCATTAAAATATCTGTCAAAATACAATCTGGAGTGCGATTGCGAACTATTTCTAACCCCTCGCGCCCATTGGTTGCTTCGATTATTTCATAACCATCTGCTCGGAGGAACTTGCAAATCATCCTACGTGCAAAACCTGCATCATCGATAACGAGAACTAATGCCATTGTTCTTTCCTTGTTTACTGTCTCTATTTCCGTACCATCATAGAGTAATAACCTGATTTCTGGGGCTTGTATCAGGGGCTACCTTGGTGATAACCACTGTTGAATGCTTTTATTCTATAACTATTATGTATGTCTTAAGTCGTATTCCTTTAGGTGAAAAGGTAAGTAGCAAAAGCCAACACACTTCTACCTAATGAAGTATTTTATCTTAGCTTGAGAAAGATCGGAGTTGGCTCTCAAGTTAGAGTACTATTGACGTAAAATATTAGGGCGTTTATCGTCTAATATTATTATGGGGTTACCAGACATAGATGATGATGATGTAAAAGCATTCTTAGTCGAAAGCTACGAGAATCTTAACCAAATAGAACAAAACGTTCTTAATTTAGAAAAAACATCTGCCAATAGAGATATTTTAGTCAGCATTTATCGCTCTATTCATACTATTAAAGGTAATTGCGGCTTTCTTGCTTTCGCAAAGTTAGAATCACTTGCCCATGCAGCGGAAAACTTGCTGGGGGGTTTGCGTGCTCACCAGATAGAGGTGAATAGCGGGATCATCAATGCCCTACTCCAAACTGTAGATAGTATCCGGCAGATACTGACTCATATCGAAGCTGAAGGCAACGAAGGCGATCGCGACATTTCAAAGCTGATCAAAATGTTGGCTTCGTTGTCAGAGCATCAAGAGTCGATCATATCACCCCAAACCCCTCGATTAGACGACAAGGAACAAAATCTTTCATTTGCTATTGATGAAAACCCAGGAAGCAGCGATACGCTGAATGCATCAGACTCTTCGATTCGGGTAGATGTTAGATTGCTTGATCAATTAATGAACTTAGTTGGAGAGTTGGTTTTAGCGCGCAACCAAATTGTACAATTTTCCACTCTTTTTGAAGACACAGCTTTTAGTGCTACCTGCCAACGCCTTAACCAAATTACCACTGAGTTGCACGAAGGAATCATGAAAACCCGAATGCAGCCGATTAACACAATATGGCAAAAGCTTCCTCGCGTGACTCGCGATTTGGCGATCGCTAATGGTAAACAAGTTCGAGTTGAAATGGAAGGAGCAGAAACAGAGCTTGACAAAAGTATCATAGAAGCAATCAAAGATCCATTAACACATTTAGTTCGCAATAGCATTGACCACGGTATTGAAACCCCATCAGAGCGGAAAGAGTCTGGTAAACCAGAAGAAGGTCGATTGTTACTGCAAGCTTTTCATGAAAGTGATAAAGTGAATATTGAGATTAGTGATGATGGTAGTGGGATCGATCCAGAACGACTTAAACAAAAAGCTCAGCAACTGGGACTCATGAGTTCTTCACAAGTTGCTCAGATGAGCGAAAAGCAAGCGATGGATTTGATTTTCTTACCAGGCTTTTCGACGGCTGAACGAGTCACTAACCTTTCTGGGCGCGGTGTTGGTATGGATGTTGTCAAAACCAACATCGAAAAAATAAATGGTACAGTCGAAATCCAAAGTCAGCTAGGACAAGGTACAACATTCAAAATAAAAATCCCGCTTACCCTAGCAATTATCCCAGCGCTAATTGTGACTAGCACAAGTGTCGAACAAAACCAGCTTGTCGAGCTTCATCGTTTTGCTATTCCTCAAAGTAGCATACAAGAGCTTGTTCGTCTAGAACCAGAGCAAGCCATCCACAGCATTGAGATGCTTTACAATGTGCCTGTGTTTCGGCTGCGGAATGATCTCTTACCCTTAATCTACCTAAATCGTGAGTTGGAAATTCCACACAACCCAGTAGAAGACGAACCTATTTATATAGTGGTGATTCAAGCCGAAGGCTACCATTTTGGCTTAGTCGTAGATGCAATCCAAGATATCCAGGATATTGTTATTAAACCCCTAGACAAACAATTAAAGACTGTCACGATTTTTACTGGCGCAACTATTTTAGGTGATGGGAAAATAGCACTAGTAATAGATGCGATCACTCTTGCACAGCACGCTGGCATTACATATCAAATGCAAAAGCAGTTGTTGAGTACTTTAGCATTAAAAGCTCAAGAACAAGAAGAAACCCGGCAGACGATATTGCTTTTCGATGGACCACAAGAATCACGCATGGGGATCCCACTTTCATACGCTTCCCGTCTCGAAGAGTTTCGGGTTTCTGTGGTTGAAAAAGTAGCAAACCAGTATATCGTGCAGCATCAAGGTAGTATTCTCTACTTGTTAGATTTGCATAGTGTATTTTCTGATAGCGGTGTACCAAAACTAAATCACCTCACCCGTAACCTTTCTCCACCTGAAAAAGCAGAAGAGGAGATAATTCAGGTAGTTGTTGTCACCTTAAACCAACAACAGAGTATAGGACTAGTGGTAGAGCGCATCCTTGATATTGTAGAAGAACCACTCACCATCAAAGGTACTCCCACCAGAGCAGGTGTACTTTGTCTTGCAGTTATCCAAGGTCAAGTAACTGAAATTCTTGATATTAAGAATCTTATTGAGATCGTCTACCCCTATTTTAACCACCAACCCCTATCCCCTATCCCCTAACCCCCAAACTCCTTTACCATGTCCGAACTACAATTTTGCACCTTTTTTCTCAATGGAATCTACCTTGGCATTAATGTGCAAAATGTTCAGGAAGTTATTCGCTCTCAAGAAATAACACGAGTACCACTAGCGCCATCAGATATCTGCGGATTAATTAACCTACGGGGAAAAATCGTGACCGTTATTGACCTAAAATCTAGTTTGGAAATGAATAATTGTGATTTCCCCTCGGTATCTGAGTCTGTAGATGAGCAAGGTGGCTTCAATGTAGTTGTGTGTGCTGAGGACGAGGTAGTCAGTTTGCAAGTGGATGATATCGGAGAGATTGTGCAAATTAAGCAAGAGAATTTTGAACCTCCACCAGCAACACTTAAGGGTAGAATACGCGAGTTGCTACAAGGAGCGTATAAACTCCAAGAAGGATTTCTGCTCGTTTTAGACGCTAAGAAAATTCTTGACGTCGAGACGCGATTAATTGGATAGCTCTACTGATTTCTATAAATGGCGTCAAAATGCAGTTGAAGCGTTACATGTAACGTTTCTCAATTCGTAAGCAAAAATTTAGGAGAATTTGGCAATGGCTACTGATGGGGTAAATCAAGCTGACAATTTAACGACTTCCCAAGTTGAAATACTATTACAAGCACTAAAAGCAGCTAGAAATGGCGATTTCACAGTTCGATTACCTGTTGATAATGATGGGTTGGGTGAGATAGCCGAAGTATTTAATGACTGGGTGAGTTGCAACGAAAGCTTTGCTGACCAGATTGTTCAAATTAGCCAGAAAGTTGGTGAACAAGGAAAAATTAAGGAGCGGATGTCAACAGAAACAGCTAATGGTTTATGGCGAACCAGTATTGACGCAATTAATAAACTAGTTGATAATTTAGCAAAGCCGACGACTGAAGCCCAAAGGGTGCTAAGTGCGATCGCTCAAGGGGATCTTTCAGACAAAATGGCTTTGGAAATTGAGGGTAGACCTTTAGAGGGTGAACTTTTGCATGTTGGAACTATCGTTAATACAATAGTAGATCAACTGAATTTATTTGCCTCTGAAATGACTCGCTTAGGGCGTGAACTTGGTATTGAAGGTAAGCTGGGTTCTCAAATCACGCTTGACCAAGCATCTGGTATATGGAAAGAACTGGTAGACAACATGAACCAGATGAGTACGAATATTACAGAACGAATTAGAAGTATCAGCCAGATAACTTTGGCAGTGGCT
This sequence comes from Aetokthonos hydrillicola CCALA 1050, assembly GCF_017591665.1. Lineage (GTDB taxonomy): Bacteria > Cyanobacteriota > Cyanobacteriia > Cyanobacteriales > Nostocaceae > Aetokthonos > Aetokthonos hydrillicola. Next base: position 9,492 of record NZ_JAAKGC010000018.1, read on the forward strand.
CAAGGGGATTTATCAAAGCAGATTGAAGCACAAAATGCTGGAGAGTTTAAGCAACTTACTGATAATGTAAATCAAATGATTGCTAATTTGCAAGCTTCCTTAAAGCAAATGGCTGACGTGTCTACTGCTGTAGCTTCTTCATCCGAGGAGTTGACGGCGGTGAGTAAAGAAATGACTCAAAACGCTACACAGACCTCAGAACAAGCCACTTCAGCCTCAGCCTCTGCTGAACAAGTTAGTACAAATGCTCTGAGTGTAGCTACTGCTGTAGAAGAGATGAACGCCAGTATTAGAGAGATTGCAAAAAATGCGTCTGAGGGAGCTAAGGTAGCAATTAACGCCGTTAAAACGGCTGATCGCACAAACAAAACAATTACTAAGCTTGGTCAAAGCAGTGTTGAAATTGGCAAAGTTATTAAGGTAATAACCTCAATTGCTCAGCAAACTAATTTGCTGGCTTTAAATGCTACCATTGAAGCTGCACGAGCAGGGGATGCAGGTAAAGGATTTGCTGTTGTTGCTACTGAAGTTAAAGAATTAGCAAGGCAGACTGCAAAGGCAACTGAGGATATTAGCCAGAGAATTGAAGCAATTCAAACTGATACAGATGATGCTGTTAGTGCCATCACTCAAATAACTGGTGTAATTAACCAGATTAATGATATACAGAATACAATTGCCAGTGCTGTAGAAGAGCAGACTGCTACAACCAATGAAATATCTCGAAATGTTTCCGAAGCAGCAAAGGGGTCTGCTGATATTGCTAAAAGTATTAGTATAGTCGCCATAAATGCGCAAAGCACTACAATTGGTGCAAGCAACACGTCTCAAGCAGCAAGTGAACTGTTAAGCATGGCAGTGGATTTGCAGAAAGTTGTTAGCAAATTCAAATATTAAGTCATGTTAAAAATTCGCGTACTCGTTGTTGATGATTCGGTAGTAGTTCGTAGCCGGATCTCTAAGCTGCTGTCTAGCGATCCGGAACTAGAAGTAGTCGGTGTTGCTGCAACTGGTTCTATTGCTTTATCCAAGATTCCTCAGCTTAATCCTGACGTAGTCATTTTGGATATAGAAATGCCAGATATGGACGGGTTAGAAACTTTGGCAGCTATTCGCAAGAGCTATCCAGTCTTACCTGTGATTATGTTTAGCACATTCACCCGCGCTGGAGCTAGTGCAACTCTGGAAGCTCTATCTTTAGGTGCTACTGATTATGCAACTAAACCAAGTAATCTGGGTAGCGTAGAGGCAGCGAACAAACATATTTGGGAAGATTTGGTTCCTAAAATCAAACTCTTCGGTTCAGGTACTACGAAGTTAGTACCCCCCGTAACTCCTGAGCTAATAGCGACACCCACTCGATCATTAACACAGAGAGTGGATGTTATTGCAATTGGTGTTTCTACCGGAGGCCCTAATGCTTTGGCTACTATGCTACCTCACTTACCAGCAGATTTCCCAGTTCCCGTTTTGATTGTTCAGCATATGCCGCCGATGTTTACTAAACTTTTAGCAGAGCGACTTGCGTCGATATCTCAAATTCAAGTCGATGAAGCCATTCCCGGGACTGTGCTAAAGCCTGGACAAGCTTGGATCGCACCAGGAGATTTTCACATGATTGTAGAGCGTTCTGGTGAAGATGTGCAAATTGTAACACACCAAGCACCACCAGAAAATTCCTGTCGCCCTTCGGTGGATGTTCTGTTCCGTTCGGTTGCAGAGGTTTATCAAAGTGGCGCGATCGCAGTTGTGTTAACTGGTATGGGTCAAGATGGTTTACATGGTTGCGAGTGTATTCGCTCTGTAGGAGGTCAGATTTTAGCTCAAGACAAAGCTAGCAGTGTGGTGTGGGGAATGCCTGGATTTGTTGCAAATGCTGGACTTGCGGATCAAGTCCTTCCTTTAAACCAAATGGCGGATACAATTATAGGACGAATAAAGCATAATAGAGCATGATATTTATTTTTTTTTACAAATTTACGTTATGGTTACATATATTAATAAACCGGCAAAGGACAAACCGGTTAAGGGCGTCATCAGTATGGACTTTGCCTATCTGCGTAAACTAGTTCGCGAACATTCAGCAGTTGTTTTAGATAAAGATAAAGAATATCTGGCCGAGTTACATTTAGGATCTTTGGCAGAGTCAGCAGGATTCGATTCTATTGCTTCTTTGGTGGCGCACCTAAAAACTGAACCATTCGGTGGTCTTCACATACAGGTGATTGAGGCGCTGGTAACCAACGAAACATCTTTTTTTCGCGATCGCCATCCGTTTGAGGCGCTGAAAAAATCTGTTTTGCCAGAACTTGTAAACAAGCGGGTGGGTGAGCGATCCCTCAATATCTGGTGTGCTGCTTGCTCCAGTGGACAAGAACCCTATAGCATCGCGATGCTAATTCGGGAAGAGTTCCCAATACTTGCAAACTGGAAACTGCGGCTAATCGCCAGCGACTTCTCTGTCAAAGTTTTAACACGTGCTCGGAAAGGTCGCTACAATCAACTAGAAATTAATCGGGGATTGTCTCAAGAACTACGAGACAAGTACTTTCAGCAACAAGGTGACGAGTGGGAAATCAACGAAGAAATTCGCCAAATGGTTGAGTTTCATCAAATCAATCTCATTCAGTCTTGGTCTTTTTTGCCTAGAATGGATGTTATTTTTTTACGAAACGTTTTAATATACTTTGATATAGAAACTAGGAAAACTATACTCGGCAAGGTGCAGGAGTTATTAAGACCTGATGGCTGCTTGTTTTTAGGCGGTAGTGAAACAACGATTAACCTTAACGACTCCTTTGAGCGGGTTAAATTAGAGAATAGTATCTGTCATAGGTTACTTAACATCTCGCCGCTTTAAAAAGACGCCGATTCTATATGGATCTTGCTCGTTGATTTTAAGTTTATTATCGTCAATAAGCTAGTGTGCAGCTCTCTTGTATAAGACAAAAACGTAAAATTCTTGTATTGCGGGCCGGACAGCCCGCGTTCGATATAAAAATTAAATGCGCAACAACTTAGACAAATACAGAATACTTGCTACTAAATAATCTACAAATCTGTCTTTATAAAAAGATTATCATACCTGTGGAAAGCAGAACAATAAGTTCATTCCACAGGTTGCTTATATTAGTTAAAGAGAAATTTACTGGAAATTACTTTTGGCAAATCAAAACTCATTAATATACAATAATCGCGCATAATAGGTTGCAGCGATTTTTCATAGTAAAAGTTTAACTTGCTTGAACAGCAAGTTTATGGTAATGTAAGTTCATTTTATCTACGTACAGACTTGATACATTAAGCTTCTAAAAAAAACGCACCTTTTGGGGCTCGATTTAAAGGTAGCAAGCTCTTAAAAAAAAGTCCAAAAAAGTGTAATCATGAATAAATGAAACCGGCTGTAAATTGTAAGATTTCTTATGTCCTATTGCGTGAACTTTTACCGATGGATTGCTGGTAGTATAAGCATTTTTAGTTTCATAGCTCATACTGGTGTTACCCTAGCTGCAACACCTCAATCTCTTACTTTGAGCCCCGAGGATATCAATGATATTAAAGCATTGATCACAACTCCCACTCCCGCTTCTACTGAGACGGGTCCTAGTATCATAAGCGATGACGTCCAAAATCAGGCAAATACTATCGAGGACCCTGTTACCTCAGTCAGTCAGCTTTCGGATGTATCGCCAAACGATTGGGCTTTTCAAGCACTCCAATCTTTAATAGAACACTATGGCTGTATTACAGGGGAGCCTATTGGTGTTTACCGGGGTAATCGCGCTCTAACTCGCTATGAGTTTGCAGCAGGCTTAAATACTTGCCTTGACAAAGTGAGGGAATTGATTGCTACTGGTACAGCTAACTTGATTCAGAAAGAGGATTTAGCTAAGCTGCAAAAACTACAAGAACAATTTGGATCTGAACTTGTCGCACTGCGCGGTCGAATCAATACTGAGGAAGTTCAGATTGCGGAATTAGAAAGTCAACAGTTCTCAACCACAACAAAACTTTCAGGTCAGGCCATTTTTGCTGTAGGTGCAGGTGGCTTCAGCGGCGATCGCATCGTTGATCCAAAGGGTGCAGAGATCACCACAAAGCAGCCAAATACCACGTTTTTTTATCGAGCTGCGGTGGATCTAAACACCAGCTTCACTGGTACAGATCTGCTAAAGCTGCGGTTAGATACAGTTAGCGGTCTCGGTAAAGATCACCCGTCCGGATTTTTAGAACCAAATTTCGGTAGCGTCTTAGAGTACACAATTCGGGGTACTCCCAATAATCAATTAGGCGTTTCTCGACTCTACTACAGCTTCAACCCAACCAAGAATCTTAGGGTAACTCTCGGTCCAAGCTTAGTCGCTACTGACTATATAGACCTGAATAACTATGCTAGTGGGATTATAGACTTCTCCACTTATTCATTGGTCAACAACTTCCTGCTTTTTCCTATAAATGCTCCCTCCGCTGGAGCAGTAGTTGACTGGAATCCTGGCAAAGGACCGTTTAAGCTACGAGCATTGTATGTAGCAGCAGATGCAGCGAATCCCAATCGCAGCAGCGCTTCTTTTGTACCAGGAGTGTTCCCAGCGTCTAGCCTGCTTTATCCCAGAGGTGGAGGTAGTCGCGGTTTATTTGGAGATCCTTACCAAGGTACAGTCGAACTAGAATACTCCCCCTCAAAAACTTTTGCCGCGCGACTCGAATATAGTGGTGGTAAATTATTCAACGGACGGTTTGATGTGGCTGGAGCTAACGTTGAGTTCGCAATTTCCCAAAAGCTAGCGTTATTTGGTCGCTATGGCTACGGCAGTTTTAGTGATACGGTATTTGGCGATATTAATCCTAACTACTGGATGGCAGGGATTTCCACCCGGGATCTGTTTGTCCCTGGTGCCATAGCAGGGGTTGCGGTGGGTCAGCCATTTATTGAGAAAGCTATTGGGAATGCAACGCAAACCAACATTGAAGGGTTCTATAACTACCCAGTGAATGACAACATTCGTCTCTCACCACTGATTCAAGTCATCTCTAATCCTGCCAATCAAAGCAGTAATCACACGATTATCACAGGCACTATACGGACAATTTTCTCCTTCTAAAACCGCGCGGAGTTAGCTTATTCTACTAAGCGGTTCAATAGTTTTTGAATAATAACTATCAATTTACTTTGTAGAATAAGTGCAGATTCTTTCGCTCTTCTGGCTCTTTTTTTAGGTAGATGAACGACATGATTAACCGTACGATAATGTTGTGTTCTCACAATAATCTCTACGAAGTAGCAATCGCTGTATAACTTCATAAGAGTATAAGAGAAACCAGGCTTACTCAAAGGAAAAGGGAGTGTTAGACGGAAAATAATAACTTTGTTAAGAGATAAAATTTCTCCTTTTGCAGATTTAGTGGCATAAATTTTGCTTCCAATAATTTGCTGACAAAGTAATTTTTTCGGAAACACTCTTCTTTCTTGAAAGACTAAAAAAAAGCCATGATATAGAGACAACCATAATTATAATAACTATGCTATTTTGGGTTTAGTAAAACATTATTGTATGAGAGTTGTCCAATGCAAAATATTGATAATTTGGCTGTAAATAAATCAGCTGCTACTCGGTATCCTGTTCAAGATTTAATCTCGAAGCGTTGGAGTCCTCTAGCTTTTTCAGAACGGCTTGTTGAGCAAGAGAAATTACTCAGTGTTTTAGAAGCTGGACGCTGGGCTGCTTCTTCCTACAATGAGCAGCCGTGGAGTTTTATAATAGCTACGAGAGATAACCAGGCTGAATTTGAGCTTCTACTAAGCTGTCTGGCAGAAGGTAACCAGCCGTGGGCAAAAAATGCTCCGGTATTAATGCTATCGGTGGCAAAGCTTCATTTTGAGCGTAATGGGGTAGAAAATCGCCACGCTTTTCACGATGTGGGAGCAGCGTCGGCTCAGATGGCTATCCAAGCAACATCACTGGGGTTATTTATCCACCAAATGGCGGGATTTGATGTAAATAAGGCTATACAGGTGTATAACATCCCTCAAGGTTATCAGCCAGCGGCGGCGATCGCGTTAGGTTATTTAGGCGATCCCCAAACCTTAAATGAAAAGAATCTCCAGAGAGAACTATCACCTCGTAGTCGTAAACCCTTAGAAAGTTTCGTATTTTCTGGTAGCTGGAACCAACCTTCACTACTCATCACAAGCTGAGGATAGTAATAAGTTCTTGGTGTCTAGCGAGTGTTTTGAGTCTTCAGTTTGTGTAGCGACGTGGCGTATAAACCCAGACCCCACCATCACCTCGTTGTATTGTCCTTGTCTTCGTCGAACCAACAAGAATAACTGTTCGCATATCTGCTGCTTCTGGTACTAATTCATCAAGAGCGATCGCCTTAACACTTTCCCCTGATCTTCCAAGATTTCGCGCTAACACAACTGGGGTTTTAGGATCGCGCCAACGTAGTAAAATATCTCTAGCTTGTGCGAGTTGCCAATTGCGCTCTTTTGAAACAGGATTGTAGAAGGCAATTACGAAATCACCTTGAGCAGCAGTTGTGATTCTTTGTTCAACAATTGACCAAGGTTTCAAAATATCAGAAAGAGAAATCGCGCAGAAATCATGACCTAAAGGTGCACCAATGGCTGCTGCTGCTGCTTGCATTGCTGAGATACCAGGCGCAACTTGAATGTCAATACTATTCCATTCTGGCTTAGCATAACGATCAATTACCTCAAAAATAGCTGCTGCCATAGCATAAATACCAGGGTCACCAGAAGATACGACTGCAACTGATCGCCCCTGGGCTGCTAAATCCAGCGCTAAGGTCGCCCGTGCTTCTTCTTCGCGGTTATCAGACTCATGCCGTATTTTACCATGCCCAAGAGAACCCACTAAATCTAGATAAGTTTTGTATCCCACTAAGTCTGTAGCTGCTTTGAGTATTTCTTTCACCTCAGGCGACATCCACTGTGAACTACCGGGACCTGTACCAATAATTGCTAAACGACCCCGTGGTTGACCGATAGTGTTCGGGTCTAGTGGTTCTCCTGCAATGGCGATAGCAAAGTCGGAAGATTGGGAAAAGATCAGTTGACCTGATCCACCTGTTGCTGCTAATGCTGCTGCTTGAGCAGAACTATAACCTTGTGATAAAAATCTGTCTAAGTCGGTGGTACGAAAAAAGCGTGTAGGAACTTTAAAAGTACTAGCAACAGCCTGGATTCCCGAATTAGTCGATGCTGATATACTTGCAAATACTCCTGCCACTGATGCGGTTACAAGCTTAGCATCTGCTAGTAGCTCTCGAACTAAACTCACTGTGTCATCTACACCTTGAGCAGTTTCACTTATTCCAATCGCCACAGTTGTTGGGTGATAGACAAGGGAATTAGGTTCAGGAGTGATTTCGTGTTCGGTAATGTGGATGGTCAAATCTCCGTTAGGATCTATTGGCAGCGCACTACTACTTAACCAAGGCGCATTACCGTCTAATTTCACCGTTGCACCTGCAAGCACGTTTGACATAAAGGTCTTCGCTTGTTCAGGATTTGCCAAGCGGTATCCATTGGGGGGTGTTTCCAGCACTATCTTAAAACGAACATCTCCAGTTGTTGTGATTGCTGGTTTAACATTAAGTGCATCAGCTATACAACGTGCTAAATCGTTTACCCCATTAAGTCCACCTAGCAACGGTACTACTGCGCTACCATCTTCAGCAATAGCTAGGACAGGTGGCTCTTGTCGTTTATCAGAAAGCATTGGTGCTAGAGTTCTAATGAGAATACCTGCAGCACAAATGCCAATTAGTGGGGTTCCACTAGCAAACAACTCGCGCAATGTCTCACCGAAATTGGTAAAGCTAACATCAACATCTGAGGTACGATTTGCTAAGCCATAGATCGTTGACCCTGGAAGAACGCTGACGATTTGCCTTGCAACTGCGATACTATTTTCCCCAAGTACTACAACAGCAGGTGCAGTTTTTCGTGTCATTCCTCCTCCGTGGCTAGTGCATTTACGGCTGCGGCTGCGATCGCACTCCCACCACGCCGACCATATAAAGTTAAAAATGGGATATCTTTCTTATTTGCCGCCAGTGCAGCTTTAGACTCAGCCGCACCAACAAAACCAACTGGAAAACCGAGAATAACAGCTGGTAATGGTGCTCCCGTATCAAGCATTTCTAACAATCGAAATAGTGCTGTAGGTGCGTTACCAATTGCTACAACTGCTCCCTCTAAGTGCGATCGCCATAATTCTAGCGCAGCAGCAGACCTGGTAGTACCTAGACGTTGAGCAATTTCTAATACTTCTGGCTCATTTAATGTGCAGATAACCTGATTATCTGCTTTTAACCGTTTACGTGTAATGCCTTCAGCTACCATCCGGCAATCACAGAGAATAGGCGCTCCCTTGGAGAGCGCTTCTCGTCCAAACTCCACAGCCGTTGCTGAATATCCGATGTCATTTACAATATCCGTCATTCCACAGGCATGAATCAAACGTACTACCACTTTTGCGACATCAGGTTGTAGCACGTCTAGCTTAGCTTCTCTTCTAATGATAGCGAAGGAATTACGGTATATTTCGTTGCCATCTTTAATGTAGTCGAACATTGAGTTAAGGGCTAGGTGAATAACTGCTTGAGGGTGGCGGTTGCGTGTCGATTGGCAAAATCTCCAAAAGACTCGTTAGGCGTCAGAGATTCTATTTTATACACTTTTAGCATCCGTTCTATTAATCTCGGCAGTTCTGCAAAACTTACATATTGGTAAATTTCTCGACCAAATTTCTCTTCACTGTCACCAACATAAACATGATAACCCTCGACAGTTCTCTCCTCATGCTCCATATTCACACCAACCAGAGCAATATCACTTTTAGTATGCTGAGCGCAAGATTTATTGCATCCGCTAAAGTGGATATTAACAGGCTGATTTAGCTTGATGTGCTCAAGATACTCTGCCAAGGTTCTTGCATGATTTTTAGTATCAGTTGCTCCCGATCCGCATCCTGTACTACCAGAGCAAGCAACTAGCGCACTGCGAATATGAGTTACCGACCAATTTAACCCTAAGCTTTCGATTTCACTTTGAACAGATGGAACTTGTTCATTTGGAATATCTGAGATCAATAGATTTTGCCAAGGGGTCAGCCTAATTATACCGCTACCATAGCGTTCTGCTAAATCTGCTAATCTACGTATTTGTAAAGTGGTTAGACGACCAAGAGAAAGCACAACACCAATGTAGGATAAGCCAGCTTGACGCTGAGGGTGAACGTCAATATGTCCATACTTAGCGCCAGGTGTTGGATAGCACTCTAGATTATTAACACGTTGTAGCGCAAAAGGTAGACGTTGCTCAACTTCTTGGAGATAATTTTCATAACCCAAATTACTCAGCACTTCCCGCAAGCGTGGTTTGCGTCTCCTGGTGGTGTCGAGGTGACTTAGGTAAACATCAGCCAAAGCTACCAAGACAGGTAAACATTCTTCTGGTTTCAATAAAATCCCTATATCCGTGGGGGATTCTCCCCTTTCACCTAAACTTAGATACAAGCGGAAGTAGACACTATCATCAACCTTAACGGCAGCAAACGCGATATCATTTGGGCGATCGTACACTCGTACTAACCCTCCACCGTCAAAGCAAACACTAAATTTTGCTGATAGTCCCGATAGGTGAGAATGTTCAGTGATGTAATTATCCCAAGCTTGTACAAGCGAGCTAGTGTCGATCAACTCTTGAGGATCAATCCCAGCGGTTGGGCTACTCATAATATTACGGATATGGTCTACATGTGTATTGCGCGAACCCAACCCTGAATCTTGTAAAAGCTTTAGTGTTTCGTGGTCTATGTTTGTACTGATTTCTCGAACTTGAACGTTAGCTCGATTTGTGAGATCCACATAGCCACCCCCATACTCATCAGCGATATCTGCAAGTACGCGGCATTGGTTACTATTAATCATTCCACCTGGTATTCTTATACGAGATAATATCCCGTCTTGGGCAGGGGTGGTATAAAATAAACCAGGACAGGCGGTAAATCCAGATTGCAAGATTGAAACTCCTTCCCCGTGCAACGCAGGGAGTAGATGGTGAGTAGATCTTTAGATTGGTTTGAGAGTTGGGGTTAACAATCCAATATTCAGAAATTCCCCTAACAGCATAGTTATCGGGAGTAACGTACTAGGATCGTACCAAATTTAAACCTTGGTCGAATTTAAGCTTAACTTAAGCTAATAATTCATCTGTGGAACCACTAACTGCTGTACAATTCCTAAAAGTCTTAATTAGCATGACTTTGATGAAATTTATCAATTGGATGGATGCCAACTTGAATTTTATTTTTGAAATCCTTTTCTCCAACACAACAGCCAACTGCATGTGCATAAGTTCAAAAAACCAAAACCTATATAGAAAGAGACGTAGTTTTAAGACCTATGGTAGCACCTCATAATGCGCATAATTGATTTTACTAGAGTGGACAGTAAGCTAAAAAACGCCTACAAACTCAAAACCATCCATCAAGCACTTGAATCCTTGAAGGTACAATTTTCCAAGCTAGCCAGTCAACCTAGACTATCGCCAGAGGGTGTAGGGAACCCACACCCAACACCCAATTTTTTGTCAGGAAGTTTTAACAATTTTTACAACACAAACCTTATATTGACTTCATAAAAGTGTATAACCCGATTTGGACTTGAACCTACATAAAAGTAGAAGTAGCTTAGGTTTCGCGTATATCGTGGTTCGAATGCTACTTACAGGCAATGTTTATTCGGCGGGAAGTTGTTGCTTCCCCTGTGCTTAGCAAAAAATTTGTGACTAAACGTAATAGGAGATTCGTTGGATGTTAGACGTATTGGCAAAACTCGCGCTGCAACTAGCACCAATCGTACTAAAAGAAATAGTCCCGATTTTGGGAAACAAGTTACGAGAACAATTGCTAGCTCCTACACCGGACGATACCACACCGAGAGTACAAATCAAAGATGAAGAAATCATAGAGAAAATTAAAGAAATATTAGACAAACGAGATGAGCTTATTAAAAATGATATTAATGAGCTTATTAAAAATGATATTAAAGGTAATAATGGAAAGATTGAAGATCTCATTCAGAAGGTGATGGAAGAGCTCATTCAGAAGGTGTTGAATGAGATTAAAACACTGTCAAAAGGGACTCCTAACTTAAAAGTTGAGGATAATGAGATCGGACTTTCAGAACCAATTCAGGAAAAAGATCAACAGTTGAATTCACAAGAACTGGAAGTAAGGCTAAAGGAAATTACGGAGAAAATACTGACAAGTTTAGACACACAAATAGCTCAAAGGCTTAAAGAGATCCAAACGCCACAACCTTTACAAGTTACTCCAGAACATGGTACAAAGCCGGAAAGGGCAGTTTCAAGTAATTCCCCATCTCAAACAAGCTTAGAAACGAAAAAAAATATAACTGAGCAAGCGAAATCAGAGCCTCTTAGATCCGAAGAGCAAAGCAATGAGGATGAAAAGCAAAGCTTGGCACCAAGAAGAAACATAGAAGTGCCAGAAAATCCCGAATCCCAAATAATGTTAAAAAAACTGGAACGATACAAAGAGTATGGCGAGGCTGTACTCCGAGAAATAAACTTGTTAACTCAAAACCAGTCCTCACCAAATGAGGTTTTAGACAACCGCGAACTTCAAGAGTGTCTCAAAAACCTTAAGGATGCTGCCAATCAAACTGTGGAACTTGCGTCCTCCTCTGTGAAAATAGCCATCATGGGAGAATTTAGTAGTGGTAAAACCTTGCTGGTTGGTAGTCTCATTGGCTACGCAGATGCTTTACCACACGATGAACTACCCACTACAGGAAACGTCACAGCCATCCACTTAGTTCAACAAGAGGGCTTCAAAACCACAGAGTTTGATAACTTTACTGTAGAGTATCTTTCTCACGAAGAGGTGAAAGAATGCGTAGACTTTATGTTAAACGAAGCAAGGAAACGGGCGCAAGCATCAGAACTTCCACCTTTCTCTGAAGTAAATTCAACAACATTGAATGAGGAGACTCTCAATTTTTATGAAAAATGGTGTGAGTCAGCATGGAATCAGACTCAAAACCCAGAGCTACGTTACCTACTGCAAGAGTTAGTTATTTTTATTCGTGCTTGTGCTTCCTATGGGGCTTCTTTGTGCGGTGAGAGTCTCACAATTACTCACACTACTGCTCGTGAGGGTTTAAAGTTAACCAATATATCACCACTCAAATTTGAAGATATACCTCCAGTAGCAAAGCTATCTGTGAATAAAAATCAACCTTCACCAGAGTTATTACAAAACAGCTTTTCACTGATACGGCGAGTAAATATTTATGTCAAAATCTCCAAAGAAATTTGGAATCTCGGAACAACACAAGATGCAGCAAAGTTTATTATCCTAGATTTTCCGGGATTGGGGGCAGCAAAATCGGGAGTCAGAGATACGTTTGTGTCACTGCAAGAATTAGAAAAAGTGCAGACGATTCTCATCTTATTGAATGGCACAACTGTAGGAGGCGATCGCGCCAATAAAATCGTCAACATGATTAGGCAAAAAAGACCCAAACAAAACCTCAACGATTTTATTCTAGTGGGAGTGGGTCGATTTAATGAACTTCCCATAGAAGAACAAAAACTCAACCAACTGATTGATAATTCTGCCAACAATCCCTTAACAGAAAAGAGTATTTACCAAGAACTTCCTGTTTTAAAAACTATCATTGACGAAGCCTCAGAATTTACAAGCAAACCAGATCGCATCGTTTTGTTAGACCAATTGATAGGTCTGGCAAATTTAGCACAAGTTTCCACTTCAGTGAAAGTAGGCTCTCAAGAGTTTTTAGCTAAATTGGGAGATCAAAATGATAGTTCTCTACAACAGTCTAAACGGATGCGTGACAAGTGGCAAAGCATATGTGATCGTCTTTTAACAACAGACCCACAGAGTTCTCTTGGTCAACAGCTTCGTTACTTTGCATCCGATGGCGGTATTGGTAAACTACAAGAGTTGATATTTAACCACGTAGCTGCTCACAGTCTGAAGCAATTATGTGATGAGACCACTAGCGCTGCCAAGAAATTGCATAAACAACAAAATGACCTGAAACCGATATTATCAAACTTAGGTATATCTTTAGAAGAAAGTCCAGCTTTGAGTGAATTGCGCTCCTCTATTGGGGAAATGAAAAGCACCTACAATAGCTTCAAAAATGATTTAGGAAAAGAGCCGCTCAAAGACGCAAGAGGAGTTGCTATTAACGATGTCATCAAAGATGAAGTCACTTATAGAATCCTCAATTGGAAGCAGTGGAATTTGCTGTTCGGGCAAGCGCAAAATGGCATAATCGTACTTCCACTTCCAGCTACAGAGGAAGACAATCCATTTGCTCGAGAAATGAAGGCTATTGATAACATCCCAATAAAGAGCGACGACTTTTATAATGTATTTGAACAGACTGTTAATCAGCTACAAAAATTTGCTCGTGATTGTATTGAAGAATCAATTGTCAATTTATTAAATAATTTATCGAAGAAATTATCTAAACAAATTCAATACCTTCAGGGAATTCTTATTGAAGAAAGGAAGACAGAAATAGAGGAGAAAATTGGTCAAGAAGAATCTGGAATATTTTCAGTAGTGTCTAGAACTTACAATCCGGAAAAATGGCAAACATTTATCAAAAAACAAACTTTTAAAGAAGAGAAGTCTATTGAAACAAAAACAATATTTCCCCTAGCATGTAAGGACGAAAAACACGAAAGCGGTCAAATTTTTGATTGGGCACTAGAATACAAAAAAATTAATACTCAAACCTCTAATCAAGTTCTTCTAGTGCAACGGCTACGGGATGAGATAGCTGCTAGCATAAGCCTACACATAATCGAGTATGTAAGCCAAATCAATAAGAAAGCTGATTTGACAATTTTAGATTCATTAAATCGATTGACTCGTGAATTAGATCTCTTGCTAAGAAACGAAAAATTACTAAGATACATTGCCGGTGAAAAACCAGAAATTAATGAAACTGATTCTGTCTCGCCTGTTCTCTCGAAAATTGCCTTAATTTCTCCTCCTGAAACTTCTAGTTTAGGAAAGGGATAATAGTTAGTGATTGACAACCAAAAATTCAGTCCAGATATTAAAACTTGAACTCTGCCTCTAAGAAAAATAGAAATGCCTGTTGAAATTCGGGTTAAAGCTCAATACCAGTTACGAACGAAAAAGAATAACCCTCTTGTTTTGGAACTGCCAATAATTGAACTTGCTGCCAAAGGGAAGAATACACCTTACATTTCTTGTGTCACCTACTTTATGAAGGGAACGCCAGAAGAACTAGCAACCGAGATTAAAAAAGCTTACAGAGACTTTGAAGCAGCAGAACTAAAACCCCTTAATGATCCATGGCGATTAAATGAAGGTTTTTGTAAGCTTAATCAACCTTTGATAAAACCAGTCGATTGTACTTTGCAGGTTGTAGTCAAGTATTTTGATTCCGACGCTGCTGGCAATCCGCTGCTGTCTGAACTAAAGCAGGAGGGAAAGTGCGATCTTTATTTAACCTGGGAGGCGATAGTATCCGAATTAACACAGCAAATATTAGCACTCAAAGCTGAATTAAACGAAGTACCCGTCTTGTTGCAGCAAGTATCAGCACAAAAATCTCAATTAAACCCACCCTCATCTCAATCAACATCACTCAAGGAAAATACAATGAATTCTGAGGAATTAAAGCAAAAAAATATCAATGGAATGAATTCTGAGGAATTAAAGCCAAACAATGGCAATGGAAAGCAAAAACCATTTCCTGGTTGGTTAGCTATAGATTTTGGCACATCTAATTCCACTGTGACACTGTTTGATCCAATTGAAGTACTAATTGCAGAACTTCTGCCCAAAGAACAACAGACGCGGTTGCTCAGTCGCCTAGCAGCATGGTTGGGTTCATCTGCAACTGTTGCTTTACCAGATGTCAACCCTAGCGAGTGGGAAAAGTTTATTGGTGAGATTAGCAAAAATTTGAGAATAGAATCTAGTCAGTTGCATGAAGTTTTTCAAGGTGAGAGCCAACAGCGATGTTTAGAAGCTATTTGCCAAATCGAACTATGTTTAGGCAGGAATGAGCAGTTTCGTAGATCTGTCAGCAAAAAGCTTTCCAAAATATATCACGAAGTGTTCCGCGTACCAACCCTAGAATCCCAAAATCTGATTCCGGTTCTTCTCGATCTGGACAAGCGCAGTGTCGAAATTCCTAGCGAGTTGGAAATTATAAATCTGAATCCTTTAAAGGTAAGGATGGGTACAGAAGCAAAGAGGAACAGAGACAAAGCGATATCTCAAAGTACAAGCAATTCCTCAAAAGAAATTATTAGCAGGTTTCATCATTCACCCAAACGCTACTTTGGTCAAGAACTAGACTTTTCAGTGACTGTAGATGGACAACAAGAAAAACAAAACATTAAAGTCAAAGATTTGCTTCAAGCTGCTTGGGGGCATCTGATCGAGTTAACCGACAACTACCGCAAACATCCAAGTCGTAAATTTTCTCAAGGGGAGTTTCAAATGGCGGTAGTCACTTACCCAACAGTCGCACCACCACTTGTTCGCAAGCAGGTGAAGCAGCTTGTCAGAGACTTTGGCATTAGGAATGTGCAAACCGCCTACGACGAAGCTGTAGCTGTGGTCATGTTTTTTCTCTGGAGAGAATTTGGTGGCTATTTAAATATCGGTATCGAATCCTTTAAAACTCGTTGTCGTCGAGAAGATCACAATTGGTCACAAAACGTCCTCGTTTTGGATATTGGTGGGGGAACAACTGACTTAGCTTTAATTAAACTGACTTTAGAAGATATAACTCCCTCATTTAAGGATAGTAAAGATCGAGGTCTTGGGGGAAGATATTATGAAATAACTCCTAAATTGCTGGGCTCTTCTGGTCATTTACAATTGGGTGGAGAATTAATTACTCTGCGAATGTTTCGATTGCTGAAGGTGGCAATAGTTGACTGTTTGCTGAGTGCGATCGCCACAAGTAAGTTGCAAAGTGACAAACTCAAGGATTTAATTCCTAATCTCAACGAGCGCTTTCTCGAAAAAGATAAATACAAGCAAGGCTCACTTTTAAAATGTATAGATAAACAATACCCAGAACGTGAATCTGCTGCTTACAAAGATGCACTAGATACAGCAGAGCAAGTGTTACCCACCCGTTGGAAAGATGCTCCGCACCGCTTGCAAACCTTTTATACTCTCTGGGATTATGCTGAGGCTGCCAAACTTCAACTAGGAAAAAAACGGCCAGATGATAGTTCTCCCTTAACCTTTACTCTCTCTGAGCAGGACATTTCCGAACTACTCAGGCAAACTGGAATTGAATACATCCAAAACGAACAAAACTTTAATAACTTTTCCGTGATCCTCAAAAGCGAGCAACTTGAACGGGCGGCATTTTCAGTGATTACAGAAGCAATTGGCATTGCGTCAGGACTGATGAAAAGTCGTTTAACTAGAGAGGATAATACTGAAGATAATGATGACACAAAAAAAGAAAAAGTTGATTGGTTGATTTTATCTGGCAAAACTTGCAATCTCGACATAGTTCAACGGGAAATCAACCAAGAATTTAGCAAATCCGATCACTTCGTGTGGAATCCAGAGCGTATTACCTTTGCACCAGAATTTACCAAGCTAGCTACTTCTGCGGGAGCTTGTTACGCTGAAAAGATGAGACAATTGAAATTCAGTCCGGAAGAAGCGAAACCATTGCTACGTAAGGGAGCTAATCAGCTGCGGATTAATGTTCAAAACTTGTTTTATTATCTGCCATGTAACTTTAAACGTAAAACCCAAACTAGTGAAGATTTCTTAGAGATATTTAAAGCTGGACAAGAACTTTATCAAATCTCTCCCAGTGACACAGTAGCAAAGGTTCGTAATGATTGGTTAGGAATCCAGTTGAGCAACATTATTTACCGTCAAGACTACGAGGGTGGGCAATTACAACTTTGGGGTAGCTTCGATGGTAACAATTTATGGGAAGAACTCAAAAAATCGCAACCAGAACTGAACGAAAAAGCGTTTGAAGAGATAATTCGAATTCAGTTTGAAATTGACTCAATGCTGAATATCAGTATTCTAATTTGTCGAAAAGAACCTCATTATTTAATTGACGATAATAATGATAATGTCATTGATTTGACAAAAGCAATAACAGCAAATCATACAAGTACAGATATATCAACATTATTTTCTTCCGAAAAATTGAATCATCAGGATATTGCTGTTAATGTGTTAGAGTCAAACGCTGCGAATCAGCAAAATGCATATCATCCGGTCTTTGAAGTTCCCAAGGATAATGAAGTTGCCAAGGATAATACTGAGTTCAAAAAGAAAAAGTTTCACTATAGCAGCGACAGCAAGCAGCCGCCAGTAAACGGTTTAATTAGTAAACCTTTACCTGATTTTCCAGAAAGCGGTAAGCATACGTTTTATGTCCGTGATCCGCAAACACAGGAGCAAAAATGGCTGAGAATTGGTGAACTGAGCAAACCCGGTATGACTCCAGATTTCCCTTGCCAATATCGTGTGAGTCTCGATGAAAAAAGCCTGCTCCGATTGCACGTTGGTGAAGTTCCATATTGGGAATCAAATACTCCAGAATGCCTTTTAGAAGAGGGACAGGTTTTTCGCACTGAATTAGATTTGCAACCTAATGAAGTTGATAAAGAGCGCGACCCGTTTTCAGGCATACATTAACAATACATTAAAAAAGGTAAAACTGGAGACGATATTTATGCAGCACCTACACAAGCTTTTGGCAAAAAAAGATTCTGCGATCGCTTGGTTTTTACGGTCTAGATTCCAGGAAATAGAGGCTTTTTTAAAGGAAGCTCCAGCAATATTATCACAAGACCCAGGAGCCGAGATATGCTGTGAGGTGCTGCAAGAACTCGAAAGCCTTTTACAACTATCTTCTTTTGATAGCGCCACTAACCAAAGCCAGAATATAGTGGTAAGCGCAAAAGAAGATTCTTTTTTGGAAGATACACAATCAATCACATCACCTCCTAGTAGTTTGCCTGATTCTACATTCACTAACGAGTTAAAATTAAGCCATCTCCGGGATGCTTTTAATTCTGACAAAGACCTGATTAAATATTTGGGTGATTTCCAACTTCGTAGTCAGACAGATCCAGAGTTATGGAACGAAATTCAACATAAACTATTACGACTTCCAAAGGAAATGGCTAAATCTTGGAGAGAACGTGCTTCGGAACTAGCTAAAGAAGCTGAAGCTGAAATAGATGAATCAAATATTCTACAACTTCACTTCACAGATAATCAAGATATTTACCCCGGACTTAAAGGAACTATCCAGGCCAAGGGCTTATCCTTATCTAACAATGTACCCTTAGATTCGCAAATTTTACAAGAAAATGAATATGCGCGTTTGTCTGAGGATCTGAAATTGCTAGCAAGCTTAGTATCTATTTGTATATCTTCTATTAATATAGAACCAGATTTGCACCATGCTTTAGAAACTGTATATAAATTTGATACTATGCCTTTGGATTCAAATCCAGAACAGCGCCATAAGTATATTGAAACTCTCAAAGAACGCTTTCTACGTACACTAAAAGCTGAAGAATGTGGAGAGCCAGTAACGGTTTTAAAGGCTTGGATAAACGTAGATGAAGCAATACATTCTCTTGTGTTTGTCCCACCTGCTGATTCTGACTCTTCGTCGAGCGAATTACAGAAACGAACACGACGCATACTTATTGAGAAAGTTAAAAAAGTAAAGGATAAAGGTCATGATGTGCGAATTCAAGAATTATCAGGAGTTTATGCTGACATACACAAATTATCTTCGGATTATGATTTACCATTGAAAGTTGGGGGTATTCCAGGAGAGGTACAGGCGTGTCTACGAGTATATGCTCGCATCGACAAGGAAGTGTTTCCGGGGAGAGTCATATACCGCTCATTAAAGTAGGGAAAATCAACAATTCATCAAGAGGCTTGCTTTGAAGCATACGACGCATTTAATAGAGCCAAAAAAGATGGAGGTGAAGCTAAATTCAAGTCTTGTATAGCAACAAGCCAAACTATCCAATTCAAGGTAGGCAATTTCAAGAATGGTACTTGGTATTGCAGTAAAACCAAAGGATTGAAGTTTACCGCATTTGGTCAATCTGTACCGCTACATTTTTCCTGGACAAAACTGGACAATCAAGCGCCAAGCCGCTCCAACTTTTAAGAGTGAAACATTGGACAATTTACAACTCAAATAGGATTGCTATAGAAATCTTAGTTACAAAAGTATTATTAACTGATAATTATTAACCGCTTGTATATGGGAAAATTTGAACTAAATGGTACTGAAAAGAAATTACTCGTAGAAGGTTTGTGTAAGGCATTAGGAAATGAATATAAATTTGAAGAATTTGTAACCTATGAACTGGACAAAAATATTAATGAAATAAAACGTCCTAATACTACTTTAAATATGATAGCCTTGGATTTAGTTAATGACGCAAATAATAAAGAATATGTTCAAGACCTGATGAGCAAAGCGCATGAGTATGTTCCTGGAAATCAAACACTAAAATTTGCTTATACTGCTATTACCTTAAAGCATATACTTAAGTCTTACGAGCCACAATATCTTTCACAAATGCAACAATCTTATTCTTTGATCTGTTGTTCTAAAAAAAATTCGAAAACTTCTGATAACGAACATTCAAAACATTCATTTCCTGAGACTCTTGAAAAAATATTTGATGAGCTTTTCAAATTAGAACAGTTAGATAGGCTTTCAGAGTTTTTCTCTGATTTTTATCAGAAATTAAAAAATACTAATTTTACTGAAATCAAGGAATTGGAAAAAATAATTCAGATTTTTCCTGATTTATTGATTCAGCGAGAAAATAACCATAACAAATCTAAATTAGATGCAGATGCACGAGAAGTATACAAGCACTTACTTAATCTAGATTTTTGGGAACAAGTAAAATCATTTCGAAAATTTGTAGACGAGTATTCAGTAGGAGTTTGCATAATTCATGGCGAACAAGGTTATGGACAAGAATGGCTATTAAACAGGTTAGTACTGTTAATTACTCAATATCAACAAGTGAATAAAATTCCGATTGATATAAATATAAAGACTTATTCTTATAATACTTCTAATATTATTGAGCGCGTTTGGCACAAACTAGGTGAAAAATATGGGATTAAAGATAAAGATATGATAAAAGGGGAGCAGAAAGCAGAGAAAATTATCGAAGCTATGTGTAATAATTTGAAATATGAAAGTGTAATTATCATTATTAAGGAAGTAAATAAACACCTGCAAGACGAGATAAAAAAGCTCATTGAACAAATATGGAAACCACTAACTAAAAAAGTATGTAATTCTTATAGTTGTTCACATCAGCATAAGCTATTGCTGTTTGTAGTTGATTTAGAAGGCAGTGTAGAGCAATGGAATATTCCCCATGATAATTTTTATGAAAATAACTATGAGCCTCATTTAATACTAAAATTACCAAAAATTCAAAAAATATCTTGTAACATTTTGAAGGAATGGGTGAACCATAAAATCGATGATTTACCAAAAAAATTGAGAGATAGAATTGACAATGACAAAAACGTTGACGAGATTCTAGCGAAAGAATGTCACGGTGGTGTACCTCTGTCAGTACTACAATATATATGCAAAGAATGGGGGTATGACTGGTATCATTTGGAGGGTCTATGGCTGAACAACAACTAATATACACATACACAGGTACAGTTAACCCAAAACCTGGTGATAAGGATGACGATGGACAATTCTTGTATCCTTATATACCCAGTCCTGAACTAGTAAAAGTGGTTAACCTAGCTATCCATCTACAACGACCCCTTCTCCTAAAAGGAGAGCCTGGATGTGGAAAAACAAAATTAGCTCGCGCTGTGGCTTATGAACTCAATCTGGATTACAAAGAGTGGAATATAAAATCCACTAGTCGGGCGAAAGATGGTCTGTATACTTATGATGCAGTGGGACGCTTGCGAGATGCTCAATTACTTAGTGCAAATCGCTTATCAAAACCTGAGAGGGACAATACTATAAAAAAGTTTGAAAATCCCAGTGATTATGTAAAATACGGTTCGTTAGGAGAAGCCATCAACAATAAACAGAAGCGGACAGTACTGCTAATTGACGAAATCGATAAGGCTGATATTGACTTTCCTAATGATCTATTAATAGAACTTGATAAATTTAAATTTGAGATAGAAGAAACTGGAGAAAAAATTACTGCTAAGTATCCACCTATTATTTTTATTACTAGTAATGATGAAAAAGCTTTGTCAGACGCATTTTTGCGACGATGTTTGTTTCATTACATGGAGTTTCCTAAACCAGAGAGGTTAAAAGAAATTATTAATGCTCATCTCGAACATGAAAAAAAAATAAATGAACAAGAAAAATTGCAATCTAACAATTTGTTAGAAGAAATTGTCAATAAATTCTCACACTTACGCGAGGAAATGGAGAAAAAGAACGGAAAATCTGGCAAAAAAGTCAGTACTAGTGAATTGTTAGATTGGGTTAAAGCTATCATCTATGAAATCGATAAGGATAAGAATAAGAATAAGGAAGTATCAAGGTTGTTTGATCAAGAGTTGCATCCTGGTGTCTTGTTAAAATCCTGGGAGGACTACCAAAATTTCGCAAAGCTAATAAAATTGGAAGGCAATTCGTGAGTAAGAAAATTGCCTCGCAGACTCAAGAAGCTCAAGCAGAAGAATTGCCACTGCTTGAGTTATTTATAAAGTTGCGTGAGGCTGGGTTACGTATAGGTATTGATGAATATAAACTACTACAAAAAGCTTTGCAAGCAGGTTTTGGTACTGACCGTCCTTCCCTCAAGCGTTTATGTCAAGCAATATGGGTAAAGTCATTTGAGGATCAGCGTTCATACGACCTTCTCTTTGAAGAACTAGTACCTACTTTAGAAACCCCAAGTCCTACTTCATCTGTTGAAAATAAGCAATCATCTTCTATTACAAAATCCCAAACACTCATTGCTCCTAGTGAGTCTAAATCTCCAGCAATACCAGAATCTGTAGATAACAAACCTGAGCAAGTATCGTCGCCTTTAAAACAAGCAACACCAGAACCGAGAAATAACAAGCCTGACCAACCAATCTCGCCCACCGCAAATGCAGATGACTCGCTAGCCCAAGCAAGACCGGATGGAAACGAGACGGAATCAAGCAATGTTTACTCCAGCACTGATAGCCCTGAATTAACTTGGTCTAGCTTTGATTTGGGGTCAAAATTAAAAACTGAAACTGAAACTGAAACTGAAACTGAAGATGAGAAAGTAGGAGTTAATCTCTTATCAATGGAAAGCTTCATGTTAACAGGAGAATACTTTCCAGTCACAGGGCGACAGATGAAACAAAGCTGGCGTTACCTAAGGCGTCCAGTGCGTCAAGGACTACCAGTAGAGTTAGATTTAGAAGCTACAGTTAAGCAAATTGGGTACCAAGGTATGTTACTAGATCTGGTACTAGTACCTCCCCGTGTGAATCAAGCTGAGTTATTTTTATTACTCGATCAAGATGGTTCAATGGTGCCATTTCATCTACTATCCCGTCAGCTAGCAGAAACGCTTTTACATGGAGGACGCATAAAAGAAGCAGGTATCTACTATTTTCAAAATTGTCCAGTTCAATATCTCTATTGTGACCGTTACCGCCAAGAAGCCGAATCAATAGAAGAGTTTCTTCTTCCACTACGCACTGAACGTTCATCAGTTTTAATTTTTAGTGATGCAGGTGCAGCTAGGGGAGGATACAGCCAGAAAAGAATTGACTTAACTAAAAATTTTCTTGATAAATTGAAAGGTAAGATACGTTATATAGCTTGGCTAAACCCTATGCCGAAAGAGTCTTGGAAAGACACAACAGCAGAACAGATCAACAGAATTGTTCCAATGTTTGAATTTAGTCGCCGAGGACTTCTAGATGCGATCGGTGTACTAAGAGGACGCCCTACAAATTTTGAAGGACGGACGATATGAGTACTGAAATTGCTCAACGACGTATTGAGTCTTTTCATGGGCGCTTTGGAGACAAAATCCTGTTTTTAGCTTATCATGCTGCTTTTCCCATAGCACTCACACCGGATTTACTTTATCGCATCTGGGCAAACTTTCAGCAAGATGTTCATGGTAAAGCGTTGGAGATTCCTTGGATAGCAGTAGCAAACTTGTTACTGTCTACTTTAGTTGATGAGGTTGGATATGAACTTTACGAGATGGATAGAGCAGTACGCAGTTTACTGCTGAAAAAATTAGAAGAATCTCCAAGATTTGGGCAGCAGCGCATAAAAGAATTGTCGTATTTTTTGCAAGCTTACATAGAGCAAACATTTAAAAGTCAGGATCCCTATGAACGCAGCTTTGCTGAAGCCCAACAAGTCACAGCAAGAGCTTTTGTAGCGCCAGGTAGAGTAGCCCGTGAACTTGCTTCAAAACTCAGCGAGTACAACGAACAAAAGCAGGACAAATATGAGCTACTACGACTGACATCTTTAATAGAAAGCTTAAAAGAACCTTTAAAAGATTATAAGGCTCTTTTTATTTACTCTCATGGAATGGTTAATTCGGTTCTTAATGATAAGAATTTGGCAATATCTGAATTCAAAAAATTGTCAAAAATAGAAAGCCCTTCACAAAAAGAATCATTAATCGTACGTATTCTTCAGCTTCAAAAGCCACTCCCAAAAGAAGTTAAGTTTGAATATTCTACACTAGCAAACCTATACAAATACAAAGAGTATGGCGAGGCTGTACTCCGAGAAATAAACTCGTTACCTAAAAATTCATCCTCACCAAATGAGGTTTTAGACAACCGCGAACTTCAAGAGTGTCTCAAAAACCTTGAGGACGCTGCCAATAAAACCGTGGAACTTGCGTCCTCCTCTGTGAAAATCGCCATCATGGGAGAATTTAGTAGTGGTAAAACCTTGCTGGTTGGTAGTCTCATTGGCTACGCAGATGCTTTACCACTCAGTGAACTACCTACCACAGGCAACGTCACAGCCATCCACTTAGTTCAGCAAGAGGGCTTCAAAACCACAGAGTTTGATAACTTTACTGTAGAGTATCTTTCTCACGAAAAGGTGAAAGAATGCGTAGGCTTTATGTTAGACGAAGCAAGGAAACGGGGACAAGCATCAGAACTTCCACCTTTCCCTAAAGTAAATTCAACAACATTGAATGAGGAAACTCTCAATCTTTACGAAAAATGGTGTGAGTCAGCATGGAATCAGACTCAAAACACAGATCTACTTTCTCTGCTGCGAGAGTTAGTCATTTTTATTCGTGCTTGTGTTTCCTATGGGGGTTCTTTGTGTGGTGAGAGTCTCACAATTACTCACACTACTGCTCGTGAGGGTTTAGAGTTAACCAGTATATCACCAGTAAAACAATCTCTCAAATTTGAAGATATACCTGAAGTTGCAAAGCTATCTGTGAATAAAAATCAACCTTCACCAGAGTTATTACAAAACAGCTTTTCACTGATACGGCGAGTAAATATTTATGTCAAAATCTCCAAAGAAATTTGGAATCTCGGAACAACACAAGATGCAGCAAAGTTTATTATCCTAGATTTTCCGGGATTGGGGGCAGCAGATTCGGGAGTCAGAGATACGTTTGTGTCACTACAAGAATTAGAAAAAGTGCAGACGATTCTCATCTTACTGAATGGGAAAAGACCAGGAAGTGATAACGCCAATAAAATCGTCAACATGATTAGGCAAAAAAGACCCACACAAAACCTCAAAGATTTTATTCTAGTGGGAGTGGGTCGATTTAATGAACTTCCCATAGAAGAACAAAAACTCAACCAACTGATTGATAATTCTGCCAACAATCCCTTAACAGAAAAGAGTATTTACCAAGAACTTCCTGTTTTAAGAACTATCATTGACCAAGCCTCAGCATTTACAAGCAAACCAGATCGCATCGTTTTGTTAGACCAATTGATAGGTCTGGCAAATTTAGCACAAGTTTCCCCTTCAGTGAAAGTAGGCTCTCAAGAGTTTTTAGCTAAATTGGGAGATCAAAATGATATTTCTCTACAACAGTCTAAACGGATGCGTGACAAGTGGCAAAGCATAGGCGAGCGTCTTTTAACAACAGACCCACACAGTTCTCTTGGTCAACAGCTTCGTTACTTTGCATACGATGGCGGTATTGGTAAACTACAAGAGTTGATATTTAACCACGTAGCTGCTCACAGTCTGAAGCAATTATGTGATGAGACCACTAGCGCTGCCAAGAAATTGCATAAACAACAAAATGACCTGAAAACGATATTATCAAACTTAGGTATATCTTTAGAAGAAAGTCCAGCTTTGAGTGAATTGCGCTCCTCTATTGGAAAAATGAAAAGCACCTACAATAGCTTCAAAAATAATTTAGCAAAAGAGACGCTCAAAGACGCAAGAGGAATTCCTATTAACGAGGTCATCAAAGATGAAGTTACTTATAGAATCCTTGACTGGAAGCAGTGGAATTTGTTGTTCAAACAAGCACAAAATGGCATAATCGTACTTCCAGCTACAAAGGAAGATAAGGACAATTCATTTGCTCGAAAAAGGAAGGCTATTGATAACATCCCTACAAGGAGCGATGACTTTTATGATGTATTTGAACAGACTGTTAATCAGCTACAAAACTTTGCTCGTGATTGTATTCAATCAGCAATCATTAACTTGTTAAACAATTTTTCAAATGAATTATCTAGAGAAATTCAATACATTCAAGGAATTTTTAGTGAAGCAATGGAAACAGAAATAGAGAACAAAATTGGTGAAGAAGAAGCTGAGATATTTTCTGTAGTGTATAGAGCTTACAACCCGGAAAAATGGCAAGCATATATTACGGAACAAACTTTTAAAGACGAGAACTCTATTGAGACAAAAACAATATTTCCCCTAGCACTTAAAGATGAAAACCACGAAAGTGGTCAAATTTTTGATTGGGATATAGAGTGTAGGCAAAATAGTTCTAATTCTGATCGAAAGCACCTAATTCAAATACTGCGTCTACGAGATAAGTTCACTACTAGCCTTAGTCTACATCTAAGCGAATATGTAAGCCAAATCAAGAAGAAAGTTGATTTGCCGATTTTAAATATATTAAATTCATTGGCTCCTGAATTAGATCTCTTGCTAAGAAACGAAAAATTACTAAGATACATCGCTGGGGAAAAACAAGAAATTCATGAAGCTGATTCTGTATCGCCTGTTCTCTCGAAAATTGCCTTAATTCCTGCTCCTGAAACTTCTAGTTGAGGAAAGGGAGAATAGTTAGTGATTGACAACCGCAAATTCATAATTTCCAGATATTAAAACTTAAACTCTATCTTTGAGAACAATAGAAATGCCTGTTGAAATTCGGGTTATAGATCAATTACAGTTACGAACGAAAAAGAATAACCCTCTTGTTTTGGAACTGCCAATAATTGAACTTGCTGCCAAAGGGAGGAATACACCTTACATTTCTGGTGTCACCTACTTTATAAAGGGAACGCCAGAAGAACTAGCAACCGAGATTAAAAAAGCTTACAAAGACTTTGAAACAGCAAAACTAGAACCCCTTAATTATCCATGGCGATTAAATCAAGGTTCTTGTAAGCTTAATCAACCTTTGATAAAGCCAGTCGATTGTACTTTGCAGGTTGTAGTCAAGTATTTTGATTCCGACGCTGCTGGCAACCCACTGCTGTCTCAACTAAAGCAGATTGAGGGAAAGTGCCATCTTTATCTTTATTTAAACGAAAAACCGTATCCCGGTTGGTTAGCTATAGATCTAGGCACATCTTATTCCACTGTGACACTGTTTGATCCAATTGGAGAACCAATTCCAGAACTTTTGCCCAAAGAACAACAGACGCATTTGCTTCAAAGTTTAGCAGAATGGTTGGGTTCATCTGCAAGTGTTGCTTTACCAGATCCAGATGTCAACCCTAGCGAGTGGGAAAAGTTTATTGGTGACATTAGCAAAAATTTGGGAATAGAATCAAGTCAGTTGCATGAAGTTTTTCAAGGTGACAGCCAACAGAGATCTTTAGAAGCTATTCGCCAAATCGAACTGTGTTTAGGCAGAAGTGAGCGGTTTCGTAGATCTGTCAGCAAAAAGCTTTACCAAATATATCATCAGGTGTTCCGCGTATTTACCCTAGAGTCGCAAAAGCTGATTCCGGTTCTTCTCGATCTGGACAAGCGCAGTCAAGAAATTCCTAGCGAGTTGGAAATTATAAGTCTGAATCCTTTAGAGGTAACGATGGGTGAAAAAGCAAAGAGGAACAAAAACAAAGCGATATCTCAAAGTACAAGTAATTCCTCAAAAGAAATTATTAGCAGGTTTCATCATTCACCCAAACGCTACTTTGGTCAAGAACGGGAATTCTTAGTGACTGTAGATGGACAACAAAAAAAAATTACAGTCAACGAGTTGATCCAAGCTACCTGGGGGCATTTAATTAAGCTAACCGATGAGTACCGCAAAAATTCAAGTCGTAAATTTTCTGAAGGAGAGTTCCAGACGGCGGTAGTCACTTACCCAACAATAGCACCACCACTTGTTCGCAAGCAGGTAAAGCAGCTTGTCGAACCCCTTGGCATTAGGAATGTGCAAACTGTTGACGAAGCTACTGCCATAGTAATATTCTACCTTTTGCGAGAGTTTTGGGATGGTCTCAATATCGATATGGAGTACTTCAAGACCCGTTGTCGCCGAGAAGGTGGCAATTGGTCACAAAACGTCCTCGTTTTGGATATTGGTGGGGGAACAACTGACTTAGCTTTAATTAAACTGACTTTAGAAGATATAACTCCCTCATTTAAGGATAGTAAAGATCGAGGTCTTGGGGGAAGATATTATGAAATAACTCCTAAATTGCTGGGCTCTTCTGGTCATTTACAATTGGGTGGAGAATTAATTACTCTGCGAATGTTTCGATTGCTGAAGGTGGCAATAGTTGACTGTTTGCTGAGTGCGATCGCCACAGGTAAGTTGCAAAGTGACAAACTCAAGGATTTAATTCCTAATCTCAACGAGCGCTTTCTCGAAAAAGATAAATACAAGCAAGGCTCACTTTTAAAATGTATAGATAAACAATACCCAGAACGTGAATCTGCTGCTTACAAAGATGCACTAGATACAGCAGAGCAAGTGTTACCCACCCGTTGGAAAGATGCTCCGCAACGCTTGCAAACCTTTTATACTCTCTGGGATCATGCTGAAGACGCCAAACTCAAACTAGGAAAAAAACTACCAGAGAATAGTTCTCCCTTAACCTTCACTCTCTCTGAGCAGCAAATTTCCGAACTACTCAGGCAAACTGGAATTGAATACATCCAAAAGGAACAAAACTTTAATAACTTTTCCGTCACCCTTAACAGCGAGCAACTTGACCGGGCGGCATTTTCAGTGATTACAGAAGTAATCGGCATTGCGTCAGGACTAATGAAAAGTCGTTTGAGTAGAGAGGATAATACTGATGATAATGATAGCACAAAAAAAGAAAAAGTTGATTGGTTGATTTTATCTAGCAGAACTTGCAATCTTGACATAGTTCAGCGGGAAATCAACCAAGAATTTAGCAAATCCGATCACTTCGTGTGGAATCCAGAGCGTATTGCCTTTGCACCAGAATTTGCCAAGCTAGCTACTTCAGTAGGAGCTTGCTACGTCGAAAGGATGAGACAATTGCAATTCAGCAGCCTGGAAAAAGCTAAATCACTGCTACGTCAGGGAGCTAATCAGCTACGGATTAATGTTCAAAACTTGTCTTATTATCTGCCCTGTAACTTTAAACGTAAAACCCAAACTAGTGAAGATTTCTTAGAGATATTTAAAGCTGGACAAGAACTTTATCAAATCTCTCCCAATGATCAGGTAGCAAAGGTTCGTAATAATTGGTTAGAAATCCAGTCGAGCAACATTATTTACCGTCAAGACTACGAGCATGGGCAACTACAACTTTGGGGTAGCTTCGATGGTAACAATCTGTTCAAAGAACTCCAGCAGTGGCAACCCGATCTGAGCGAAAAAGCTTTTGAAACGATAATTCAAATTCAGTTTGAAATTGACTTAATGCTGAATATCAGCATTCTAATTTGTCGAAAAGAACCTCATTATTTAATTGACGATAATAATGATAATATCATGGAAGCAATTAATTTAAGCAGAGAAACACAAGCACTGTTTTCTTTAGAAAAATTGAATCATGGGGATATTGCTGTTAATGTGGATCAGCCAACTGCTTATCATTTAGTCTTTGCGGCTACCAAGGGTAATACTCAGTTCAAAAAGTTTCACTATAGCAGCGACAGCAACCAACCGCCAGTAAACGGTTTAATTAGTAAGCCTTTACCCGATTTTCCAAGAAACAGTAAGCACACGTTTTATATCCGTGATACCCAAACACAAGACCACAAATGGGTTAGAATTGGTGAACTGAGCAAACCGGATATGATTCCAGAATTCCCTTGCCAATATCGTGTGAGTCTTGATGAAAGAGGTATGCTCCGATTGCATGTGGGTGAAGTTCCATATTGGGAATGCAAATCAAATACTCCAGAATGCCTTTTAGAAGAGGGACGGGTTTTTCGCACTGAATTAGATTTGCAACCTAATGAAGTTGATAAAGAGCGCGATCCATTTTCAGGCATACATTAACAAAGGTAAAAATTTGGCGGTATTGAGGTATTTCACGCCATCCCTAAATCCTTTGTAAGCCAGTACCAGTTTTTCAGATTGTTCAGGTTGTATCGTTATAAGTAAGTCGGTAAGAAAAATTCAATGTACATGAAGAAATGTAAATTGACTGTAGTAACGCACCTTGAATTTGTGGCGGTGCGTTGTTGTCATTCCAAAATAGGCTCCCATTTTTAGTATAGAATACCCTTAGATTAAAGGTTAATTAATTTCGATGGCTAAGGCGATTCCGGCAATTTACGAAAACGGAGTTTTACGTCCTCTAGTCCCAGTGCATTTGTCTGAACGCCAAACGGTTTGGCTGCAAGTGTTACCTGAACAAACCATGACTGAACTCTTAGCGTTGCTTGCGCCTCTGTATGAGTCTGGGTTACTTACACCTCCCACTCCTAGCAATGCAGAACCGATTTCTGATGCTGATTTCGCAGCAATGGTACAGTCTATTCACGTTGCTGGTCAACCACTTTCAGAAACAATCATTGAGGATCGAGGTGAGTGGTAACAGCTATCTTTTTAGATACAAGTACTTTGCTTAAACGGTATGTTTCAGAAATAGGAACCACTTGGATTCAGTCGTTAACTGCTCAAGAAGCTGGTAATTTGTTGATCGTTGCCCGAATTGCGTGGGTTGAGGTTCTTAGCGCATTGGCTCGTCGCCAGCGAGAGGGTAGCCTTTCTGGTAATCAAGCTAACCAAATTTTGCAAGCATTTCGTTACCACTTCGATACTCAGTATCAAAAAGTTGAATTACTGCCATCGGTTATACAAATAGCAGGACAACTCGTCAGTCGTTACCCCCTAAGAGCTTTTGATGCTGTTCAACTCGCTTCATCACTTTGCATTTCACCTCAACTCTCTGGGGTAAACGCGATGACATTCTTCACTTGACTATTTCTTAGGACTTACGCATTGACAGAAATCATCAGATATGGGGTATGAATTAATAGCACCTCAACCAAAGATTTTTCCACAAATGAAGGTGTTCCCGTCCATTGTAAGGGCGCAATGCCTTGCGCCCCTACAGGTCTGAAACAACCATTATCCGTTAATACACATCATGTTAGATTTGTATAGTGCGTAAGTCCTATTTCTGATGAACCGGAAGCTAACAGTGTAGAAATTAGTCCAAATATTACTGCTGAACTGAATGACGCAGGAGAATTAATTGGGATTGAGATTATTAATGCTAGTTCCTTTATCCGAGACTCCATTCTGGAATCAACCCAAGGTAAAATATTAAATCTTTCTGTGCAATAACAGAACAGGAATGTAACGGTTAATTAGGTTGGTGCGGAAAAATAAAATTATGTAAATTTTGTAACATAAATTAAAGGGCTTGTAGTTGTGCTTTACTGCGCTAAAGCGCAACTACGAACTAATGATTTGTTTACGCTTTTTTGATATGAAACACAAATGGCTATCTATTATAGGTATAGGTGAAGATGGTTTACTGGGGTTAAGTCCAGTAGCACGTTCGTTGGTTGATCAAGCCGAAGTTATTGTTGGGGGCGATCGCCATTTATCAATGCTCCCCATAGACGATAAGCGTGAAAAACTAGCTTGGAAATCCCCCATTAGCACTTCGGTAGAAGAAATCATCCATCGTCACGGTCAATCAATCTGCGTGTTGGCAAGTGGGGATCCAATGTGCTATGGCATTGGCGTGACTTTAACGCGACTCGTTCCAGTCACAGAAATGACAATTATTCCAGCACCTTCTGCTTTTAGCCTTGCTTGTGCCAGACTTGGGTGGTCTTTAACTGAGGTGGAAACTTTAAGCTTAAACGGTCGTCCACCTTCTCTGTTGCAATCTTATATTTATGATGGCGCACGGTTGTTAATTTTGAGTGAGGGAAAATCAACACCTGTGCTTGTAGCCGAAATGTTAACTCAACGTGGTTTTGGCAAAAGTCATATTATAGTACTAGAGCGCATGGGTGGAACTCAGGAAAGAATTGTAGAAGGTACTGCTTCATCTTGGAGTGAAAAAGAACTTGCAAGCCTGAACACAATTGCAGTTCATTGTCAAGCTGATCCTCAAGCTATCTGTTTACCAAGACTACCAGGATTAGTAGATAGCGCCTATCACCACGATGGACAGCTAACCAAGCGCGAGGTACGAGCAGTCACGTTATCAGCTTTAGCGCCTATACCAGGTGAACTTTTATGGGATGTGGGTGCGGGTTGTGGGTCAATTTCTATAGAATGGATGCGATCGCATTCAAGATGTCGCGCGATCGCAATTGAACAAAACTCATCAAGGCTACAGTACATAGCCGATAACGCTGCTGCCCTTGGTACTCCAAACCTACAAATTATAGAGGGTAATGCACCAACTGCTCTTAAAGACTTACCCACACCGGACGCGATCTTTATTGGTGGTGGAATCACAGCAGATGGAGTTTTAGAGGAGTGTTGGAAAGCTTTACGCCCAGGCGGACGATTAGTTGCTAATGTTGTAACAGTAGAAGGTGAGCAGAAGTTATTTGAATGGCACGAGCACAAAGGTGGTCATTTAACTCGGATTGCGATCCAACGTGCTGAGCCTGTAGGAAAATTTTTGGGATGGCGAGCTATGGCACCTGTAACACAGTGGATTGTCACCAAAGAGTTATTATAATTTGTAACCAATGTTACGTAGAAAATCCTTGCGTACCTTGACATCATCAGCACTTTCTACACCTTTTGGAGAAAATCCATCTACCACACCTAGAATGCCTCGTCCCTGTTCTGTTTCAGCAACAATCACCTGCACTGGATTAGCTGTAGCACAATAAATAGTACAAACTTCCGGACATTGCTTGATCGCATTTAAAAAGTTGATGGGATAAGCATTTTGTAGCAAAATGACAAAGCTGTGTCCTGATGCTAAATTAGCTGCATTTTTCACTGCGGCTTCTTCAAGATTTTTGTCATTACCTGCAACTCGGATCAAACATGATCCAGATGCTTCACAAAAAGCAATGCCAAATTTCACTTGAGAAGAAGTTCCCACCATAATCTCGTACAAGTCTTCAACTGTTTTAATGAAGTGGGTTTGACCAATTATAATATTAGTATCTTGAGGGAGATCTATTGCAACTGATTTGATTTCCATAATTTTGCTTTTACACTTGAGATTTTTATTTCAAAACTTTGCTGAGCAACTTCTCTATATTATCGCCAGTGAGCGCCTTTCCTGAAGTACTATTTAAGGTGTGTAGAGAAATTCTTTCTGTGAATTATGACAGATTGTAAAACTTCATGTAAAAGTAATGCAGTGAGACTTCACAAATTCCTCACAAGTTTTTTATAAACTCAGTAAGACAATAGACAAAATTTACAGTCTAAAAATTTAGAAGATTTTTCTGGCACCTGTTATCAATAAGATTCTTGACATTTCCATGATACTTGTGTTTAACTTTGTTATTTTTCTCTTTGCAAGAAGTTCAAGATTCGATAAAGCTTAGAAAAGCGGGTGATTGTTATGCGTAGCAACAGGAATACGTTCGTTGTCACACTGCTAGCAGGTGTTTAGATTTTGTCAAAAGTGTTTTGCAGCAAGTTGTGAATTCTTAATAAATAGTTAAGGAATCCGTGCTATGAATGAAGAATTACAGGTAGTGGTGGAGCAACTGCAATTAAATAAAGAACAGCTGCTCCAGAAGAATCAGGAATTGGAGATTGCCTATCAGATGATTGAGCAAAAACAACAGCAATTACAAACTACTCGTGACGAATTGGAATTGCTATTAGCACGCCAATCAGCGGAACTGGTACAGCTAAAGAGGCAACTGCAACGGCTAGGCTCGAATGTTGCAGCGATGCTTTACGAGTATGTTCTTCATAACGATGGTTCCGAATGCTTTACCTACATCAGTCCTAAATGTCGTGATATTTATGAATTAGAACCAGAGGAGTTACAAGAAGATTTTGGACGGGTATGGGCAATGATCCATCCAGAGGATGTGGAACAAGTGCGCCAAGCCAATCTCAACTCTGCAAAGCGGTTAGAAAGCTTTGATATTGAGTTTCGGTTGCTACCACCTTCTGGTTGTCTAAGATGGGTGCGGGCGGTTTCTCAACCAGAACAGCAGTCCAACGGAGACGTAGTTTGGAATGGTTTTGTTTTGGATATTACTGCTCAAAAAGCTACCGAAGCAGCCCTAAAGGAAGGCAAACATCGGTATATGAGTTTGATAGAAGCCTCTCCTGTTGCCATTTTCTGGTTTGATACCACAGGTCAATGCACCTATGTTAATGCTCGTTGGAGTGAGATGACGGGTAGGCAAGCAGAGGCAGCGATGGGGAGGCAATGGTTACAAGCTATACATCCTGATGACCAAGAACCTACTATTCTTTCATGGAACCAATGGGTTGAAACTGGGGAGCCAAAAACCCCTTATCAAAATGAAGCTAGAATTGTGCGCCCAGATGGCAGCATCCGATGGTTTTACTGTTTGATTGTCCCTGAAATTGGCACCAACCGTTCTCTGGTTGGTTACATTGGCTCTCTGACAGATATCACTGCTCGCAAAGAAGCAGAACTTGCACTACAGCAGAGCGAAGAAAAATTTCGTCATTTTGCTGAAAATAACCATGCTGTGGTTTGGATTGGTAAGCCAAGATCGCTCGACAATCTGTACGTTAACCCTGCTTACGAGACCATTTGGGGTCGCTCTTGCCAAAGTCTCCGCGAGCAACCAGACTCGTGGTTAGAGGCAATTCATCCAGATGATCGCGATCACATCCGAACAATACTGCAACAGGGACGCGAAGGAGAATATAACCGTGTAGAATACCGAATTGTGCGACCTGATGGCTCGGTGCGCTGGATAGTTGATTGGGGTTTTAAGATTCGGAATCAAGCAGGAGAAGTGTATCTCTATGGTGGTACGGCAGAGGATATCACCGATCGCAAAGAAGCTGAAGAGAAAATTCGCGAACAAGCTGCTTTGCTTGATGTCACCAGAGATGCCATTTTTGTCCGCGATTTAGAATGTCGCATCTTATACTGGAACTGTGGGGCAGAGCGTTTATATGGTTGGAAAGTAGCAGAAGTACTTGGTAGACATGATTGCGAGTTTTTGTACAAGCAAAAATCACGATTTTTAGAAAAGGCTTTCAGAAACGTTATTGAGCATGGAGAATGGGAAGGTGAGGTCAATAAAATCACAAAATCTGGACAAGAAATCATCGTTTCTAGCCGCTGGACACTCATGCGCGATGATGCAGGACAACCAAAATCGATCCTCACCGTTAATACTGACATTACTGACAAAAAACAACTTGAAACCCAGTTTTATCGCGCACAACGTCTAGAAAGCTTGGGGACTCTAGCAAGTGGTATTGCCCATGACTTGAACAATATACTGACCCCCATTCTAGCAACCGCTCAACTACTGCCATTGAAAATTCCCCATGTAAATCAGAATAAGCAGCAACTAGAACTACTGAAAATATTAGAACACAACTCCAAACGTGGTGC
This sequence comes from Aetokthonos hydrillicola CCALA 1050, assembly GCF_017591665.1. Taxonomy (GTDB): domain Bacteria; phylum Cyanobacteriota; class Cyanobacteriia; order Cyanobacteriales; family Nostocaceae; genus Aetokthonos; species Aetokthonos hydrillicola. Next base: position 44,765 of record NZ_JAAKGC010000018.1, read on the forward strand.
CGAACTAGTCAAGCAAATTACAGCATTTGCACAAGGAGCAGAGGGGAGGCGACCAATTCCTTTACAAACAAAAGATCTGCTGAAAGAAGTTGAGCAAATTGTTAAAAGTACATTCCCTAAATCAATTGAAATCAGCGTTCACATGCCAACGCCAAATCTTTGGACAGTTTTGGCAGATCCCACCCAAATAGATCAGGTGTTGATGAACCTGTGTATTAATGCTCGTGATGCCATGGCACACGGGGGTACCCTTAGTCTTTCTGCTGAAAATTTCTACGTTGATGAAAATTATGCCAGGATGAATCTAGAGGCTACAGTAGGTAACTATGTAGTTATTACTGTGTCAGATACAGGATCTGGTATGACACAAAAAGTACTGGAGCGTATTTTTGAACCCTTTTTCACAACAAAAGAATTGGGCAAAGGTACGGGATTAGGACTTTCAACTAGTATGGGTATCATCAGAAATCATGGCGGTTTTATCACTGTATCTAGTGAGGTAGGAAGGGGCAGCCAATTCCAGGTATACTTGAGAGCTACTGAGACATCAGCAAAACAGCCAGCTAATGATTCACTGCTGTTTAGAGGTAATGGCGACTTAATTTTGGTTGTAGATGATGAAGCATCTGTTAGAAATATCGTCAAAACCTCACTAGAAGAGTTCAACTACAAAGTCTTGACTGCCTGTGATGGTGTTGAAGCTTTCTCTGTCTACAGCCAACACAAACAAGAAATTAGTGTGGTGTTGATGGATATACAGATGCCGTTGATCGATGGGTTAAGCGCTATTCGCGTTTTGCAACAAATCAATCGCACAGTCAAAATTATTGCCATTAGCGGTGGAGTATCTAACTACAAGCTTTTAGAATCTACTGGTCTTAATGTGCAAGCATTTTTGGATAAACCGTATACTATCCAAGAATTATTGAACAATATTTTTAAGGTCTTAAATGACCCAGATTGACAGGATTTTTAGCCAAAATCTGGCACATGGCTAATGGTGGTTTAGGATATCGATGTTGCACCCAAAAACTTACAGAGAAGTTACGCTTGCTTTCCCTTCATTAACTTCTAGTTTTTCAGGCATAGATCCTTGTATGCTCAAAACTGAGCAAGGTGCATGATGCAGTACATAGTTACTGACACTACCCAAAAATATCTCTCTCATTCCCGAATACCCACGACGACCTACAATAATCAGGTCAGCATTCCAAGTGCGAGCAACATCGCAAATTGTTTTACCTGGAGTACCACTACATTGCTCAATTTCAACAGTCACACCCGCCTCATCTGCTTGCAATTTAAGCCTTTTTTTCTGGTTATCTGTCAGCTATTAGTCCTCATCCCAGTCTTCACGACCGAGTAAGTCTATAATGCGGTCTCTAAGCAAAAAGTCATTTTTCTCTAACTCCACCTCAACACACACCCAATCACGACCAGGGATGTATTTACAGAGAGCATAAATTGGCTGCTGACGGTCAACAAGTCCCTTGTCGATCAGTTGACGTGCTTCCTCTTTAATCACCTCTAAGTCATATTTAACAGTGGTATTCACAACTCTAGTCCTCGTTTTTCATTCTTCATGCAACTGGGGTAGCAGTAGCGCTCAACCAAAAGAGCATTACCAAAATCAGCACACAGATTTTGACAATGAGGTAAGTGATCCCGTTAGGAATTGGAATATCGTACATCATTTTCCACCTCCATTTGCAAATATTGGTGAGAGATCCCAGATGAAGCTTACTAAATTACAGTAGGAGTTATATTTTTGTAAGCTGTCCGTATAATCTCTCTATATATTTATTCTCTCTCTAGACACCACCGTAAGTCGATATTTAGCAACAAGTTTTGACTTTTCTTAAGTTGAATTTGCATTTGTGGTATTGTCAATCCTCCGTTCTTCATAAAGGGAGTGATTATACATTAATCATCAATAATGGGTATGCTTAGCTTACCGCCTAGTGTCTTGTGCGTGTTGCCGAACCAATGCTTTGTAGGTATAAGCTCAACTCTATCAATAGAGATAATTCAAATTCCATATTTTTTATCATAAAATTCTACCCATAGAGTCAAGAAAGTTTTTTGAAAAAGTGGTAATTAATATCTAGTAATCCTATATGAGGCATGATAATTCATGGTATCTAAAAGCAAACTTTTAGATACTTGTGAGATTTTTATTTGTCACCAATCATTTAGCTGCTTTTGAGGCATATGCCGCAGATTGTACCTAAATGTTTGACCAATAACTCGTAAGGAAACAAGTTAGTCACCATTAAAATTAAAAGCCCACACTATAGCGCTTGCGGTTAGTGTGGGCTAATTCACCACTCCTATCTCGTAACATGGAATTCAGCAATGAAACACACAACAAAAATTTTCCTACCTGTAGTTAGTGCGATCACTATTTCTATGGGAATGATGCCTACATTTCCTGCTAATGCTGCAAATGGGGAGATCACCTGCGATCGACTTATTAGGAACAATGGTTATTCAGTAGTTGCTTCTCGTGGTGGCAGACCCGTTTATCGTGATGGACGTACTATTGGATATCGTTATGTTTATCGTATTCGTAATAGACGCTACGGAGTACGCACAGTGGATTGTGTCTGGAACGAAAGGCGTGACGCTGCTCGACTCATTTACCGTTGACACTCCCACCGGCTAGAAGCCGGGGGATTCTTGCTTCACAGGGATTCCAATGAATTTACCCTCAGCAAGCATCTTAACCGTATGCCCTACGGCTGCACACCCTCTCATGAGGACGACTTGAGCGGCTGCAACATCTCTATCAGTTGTGTAGCCGCAATTCTGACAAACATGAACACTCTCCGACAGGAGAAGGGCGTCCCCTGGGCTAAAGCCACAGGGTTTTCAGCCTACTTTCTTATAAAATATAAGGGTCGGAAGCTGTCAAAATTTATGTCCCAAGTTTTTGATTTCTCAGTAACAAGCTGGAGTAGGTTTTGGCAGCTTGACCCTGCTGTCACATTTCTCAATCATGGCTCATTTGGGGCTTGTCCTAAAACGGTGTTAGAAACGCAACAACGTTTGCGATCGCAACTAGAACAAGAACCTGTGCGTTTTTTTGTTCGAGAATGGGAAGGGTTACTAAACCATGCAAGGAGTAAATTAGCAGCCTTTGTTGGTGCTGATACTCAAGAATTAGTATTTGTCCCAAATGCGACGACTGGAGTTAACGCAGTCTTACGTTCCCTCACCTTCAATTCTGGTGACGAATTACTTGTAACTAACCACGAGTATAACGCTTGCCGTAATGCACTTGATTTTGTTGCTAGCCGCGCAGGTGCAAAGGTAGTGGTGGCAAAGATCCCGTTCCCTATTGACTCACCAGAGCAGGTTGTTGAAGCAGTTATCAAGCAAGTTTCACCAAAAACAAAATTAGCGCTTTTAGATCATGTTACTAGCCAGACAGGATTGATCTTCCCTATTAAGCAATTGGTTCAGGAGCTACAGTTACGGGGTATAGATACAGTTGTAGATGGTGCTCACGCGCCGGGAATGATTCCTCTCAATGTCTCAGAAATTAATGCTGCTTATTATACTGGGAATTGTCATAAGTGGCTGTGTGCACCAAAGGGAGCAGCATTTCTATATGTACGACAAGATAAACAACCAGAAATTCGTCCATTAACAATTAGCCACGGTGCAAACTCACCACGAACCGATAAAAGCCGATTTCATCTAGAATTTGATTGGATGGGATCTGATGATCCTACTGCTTATTTGTGCATACCAGAGGCGATCGAGTTTATGGGTTCGTTGCTCGATGGTGGATGGACGGAGTTAATGCAGCGAAATCATCAACTTGCGTTGAAGGCAAGAGAATTAATTTCGGAAGCTCTGTGTGTATCGCTACCTTGTCCTGAAGAGATGATTGGCTCAATGGCTGTAGTCCCGTTGCCGGAAGCTTTACAAAAGAGAAATTCTTGGTCTGCCGATAATAAGGTATTTGATTGGTCTCTTCATAATGAGTTATTTGATAAATTTGGTATTGAAGTACCAATCATGCCATGTCCAGAAAAATCTGGTCTGTTGGTGCGTATTTCGGCACAGATTTATAATACCATCGAACACTACGAGTATTTGGCCAAAGCGTTGAACCAATTAACGGATCTTGGTTCGTAGTTGCGCGCAACTACGAACAAATTATTAAGTATGAAATACTATGGTGAATAAAGGTAATAACGCTAAAAGAAAGTAACTCCAGGACTGTGATTGAATTTGTGTCGTTGGATCTGGTTGTGCTAATAAAGCATTTATTCTCTGTTCTAGACGATCTAAGCTGGGTGAACCCATTGCTGCACAGCAAATTTCTGAGGATAAAGGCGGAGTACTAACCACTAATAAAAGAGATTCTGCCAGTACCAAGGGATCTACCTGTAGTGCTGCGTGTGCATCAGCACGTAGTTCACGTAAAACTAACAGATCTTCCCACAAAGCCTCTGTGTTTGGTAGCCATGCGGTACAAGAACGCAACCAACCTAGCCAGAAAAACCAAAATGTGTCACGGTAATAATAATGCCCTTGCTCATGGGCGAGGACAGTTTGTAATTGCTCTGGGGAGAGAGTTTGCAGTAATCCTTCACTCAGGACAAGTTCAGGTTGCCAAAAACCAATTTGACCTGCAAACAGTGCTTTTGTGTTCAGTAGTCGGATTTGTCTATCTCCAAAATTAACCAATGGACAGCCACGAGCAGATTTTACAGACTGCCATCCCTGCCATGCTAGTTTAATACACAAAATGGTGAAAAATGCAAGACAGCTTAATGCTAATACATAGCTAAACCAGCCTGTTTGTAATCCCCCCATTTTACCTTGAGGGCCCATACACAAAAGGGAAATTACTGTGGTGAAAATTAGCAAGGGAGGGAAAAGAAATAAGAATAGCGATCGCCGCCACTTTACATTCCAATTGCCTTGAAAATCAGTTGGCCCATACCTTATCCAATAAGCAACTGCTAAAGCCAGTAAAATCATTATCAAATGCATTATTTTTCCTCCCTTGCTTGCCGTGCAGCTTCAATGCGTTTTGCGATCGCCTGTATTTGGTCGCTTGCAGCTTCATCAAGACTATCTGCAAAAGCAGCAACAACATCAGGATTACCCACAGCTAGAAAACGCTGTAACTGTTCGTGTGCTTTGATCACGTCGGCTTGGGGCTTTGTGACTAACGGTCGCCAATAGAATGCACGTTTTTTTTTGTCGCAAGCAAGCCAACCTTTGTCGGTAAGGCGTCGTAGCACGGTCGTTACAGAAGTATAGGCTAATTCCCGATTGGGATCAGCAAGAATGCGATCGTGTATATCCTTAACTGTAGCTGAACCAAGTTCCCAAATTATACTTAAGATTTCTGCTTCCAATGGACCAACAGATAATTGTTTAGGACGGTAGTCAGGTAAAGGTGCCATAGCGATTTAAGATTTTAGATGGGGGCGCAACTGGGTAAAATGTAATTTCGACAGTCTTTAATGTAAAGTAAGGTGTATCCAGCGCATGAAGCTATTCGTTTACCACACGCCAGAATTGACTCCAACGGATAAAGTGCCAGAATGCGCGATCGCAGTCGATGTCCTTCGGGCTACCACGACAATGGCTAAAGTCTTAGCTGTTGGTGGTGAGGCGGTTCAGGTCTTCAGCGATTTAGACCAGCTCATGGAAGTTAGCGAATCTTGGTCAAAAGACAAACGGCTACGAGCTGGAGAACGCGGTGGAGCAAAAGTTCCAGGGTTTGAACTGGGTAACTCTCCTTTGGATTGTACACCAGAACTTGTGAAGGGAAAGCGCTTGTTTATCAGCACGACCAATGGCACTCGTGCTTTACAACGAGTACAAAATGCAAAAATTGTTCTTGCAGCCGCCTTTACTAATCGTGCAGCAGTCGTCCAATATCTGTTGGAACAGCAACCGGAAACAGTGTGGATAGTTGGTTCAGGTTGGGAAGGCAGTTTCTCTTTAGAGGATACCGCGTGTGCAGGTGCGATCGCTCATAGCATTGTGCAACAAACCAACTTACCACTAGACGAACTAGCCGGTAACGATGAGGTGACGAGCGCGATCGCCCTTTACTCCCAGTGGAAAGATAATTTACTAGAACTTTTCCACCACGCCAGTCACGGTAAACGCCTATTGCGGTTGAATTGTTTGGAAGACCTGAAATATTGTTCTCAAACTGATATTTTAGATGTTCTGCCCATGCAGCAAGAACCAGGCGTTTTGAAAAGGGGATAGGCGATAGGGAGTAGGGGGTAGGAAATTGTTAGCTGTTTCCCCCTTATTCCCTGTTCTAGGTTTGTTTACTCAAATCATTACTCAACTGCTACCAATCAGGTGCTTGAACTTTGACTTCAGACCAAGGGGTGCAATCTGCTTCTTTAGCAGTATCTTTAGCAGCGTTACATCCGCGAACTCTGAATGTGTACCTTGCTAAATCTCTTGCTCTGGTGTATGTCCAACTACGTGCTGCTGGGTCGTTGATTTTTGCTGTGTCTTCTTTATTATCACTCCAGCTAACTTCGTAAAAATCATTTTTTTGACACGCTTCCCAAGAAACCTGAATTTTGTGGGGTGCTGCAATGCTAGCGCTTGTAGTCAGGTTGTAAGGATTTCTTGAAGCATTAGTAGGACATGCAGCAAGTGTTTTTGCTTGACGGATAAAGCCGCAGTAAACGGTTGTTAACAGTAAGACAGATGTCAAAGACCCTCTTAAGAAGAATGTACGAAATGTAGTTTTATTCATGAGAGTTCCTTCCATTTAAATTGTTTTTTCTTGATTGGAATTGCTGTCAAGTTAGAAGGTGAAAGTGCTTCTAATAACTCCAAGTACAGCGTCACTGTTACGTGCGTCATGATTAGGAGCAGTCAACCAAATCAAGCCAGGGGTAATGGTGATATTGTCTGAAAGGGCGTAGCTGTAAAAAGCCTCAATATGTATTGAAGTATCCCGATCTTTAGCTGAATTTCGGTTTTGAGGTTCAACTCTTCTCGGAGTAAAAGCACCAGCGATCGCTCTATCAGCACCAGTGACTCGAGGTTCCATCCCAACGATAATACCTGCCAAATTACCTCTTTTACCCAAGTCAGGAAACGCAAGACCAACTGCATAGTTCCAAATACTTGCATCCCCTACCTTCAAAACACGGGTTGCAGTATAACCAGCCCAACCATTAATATAAAGGCGTGAGTTGACTTTAAAAGATGCTTCTAAACCGTAAGCGTTACTAGAAACAGGTCTATCAGTGACTAACCCTAAGTTTGCTTTTTTGCTTCCTGTTCCTGGAACTGCAAGGTCGTCATTGAGGTTGTCGTAAGCATTAACGTAGGTCAAACCAAAAAGCAGCCTGTCACTTGGCTGGAGAGTTAACTGAGCGATCGCTCCATAAGAACCATTAAACAAACCGTCTTTTCGACCAGGACTTGATGCTGTATTAGACAGATAACCCAAACTCAATTCTATTGAGTCGGAGAATCTGTGTCTAACCCCAACCCCCGCTCCTGGGGGGACAAAGTAATAGACTGAATTGCGACTACCAAACCTCGATAAAGCACCACTTGCGCCGTCATCGCTATCCAAAAAAGGGTTTATGGTATTGACAAAATCTTCAACTTCCCCTTCATTGGCAAATAAAGTCAATATAGTTTTCTTGCCAACAGGAAACTGGTAATAAAGGCTATCTAGAGTGACTCCATTATTTTCTGGCGGATCATCACCAATTTCAGCATTAAAAGCTAAAGTGCCTTCTGGTAACCTACTTGCAGTACCAGCTCTACTAGAAAAATAATTGAGATTCAGAGCTTGCAGGCGAACTCTTAGTAAGTCCTTACCACTGAAACTACTATCAAAGTTAAGTCGAATGCGATCGTTAAAGGTAGTGACTTTGGCAATATCACGATTAGTAGAATCTTGCCCAGCAGCAAATCCTGACAAAGCAAAAATAGCTTCACCATTTAGTTTAGTTGTCGTAGAAAAACGCTGCTGTTCCACAATTGCTGTTTGAGTTTCTAAAGCGTCAACTCGACCTCGCAAAGCAGTCAATTCTGGAGCAAACTGTTCCTGTAGTTTTCCTAGTGTTACTAAATCTTCCTTTTTAACCACATCACTGGTTGTAGTAGAAACCAGTTGATTGATTCGATCCAAGCAAGCATGAACGCCAGCAGCAAATTCATAACGGGTCATGCTACGATTACCCCGATACATTTGATTCGGATAACCCTCAATACACCCGTAGCGTTCAACAAGAGATTGTAGTGCTTGAAATGCCCAATCTGTAGGATTTATATCTGAAAGTTGAGAAACAGAATTCACTTGTTCTTCTGAAGTATCAGCGTTTTCCTCAGATAGCTGATTAATTACCCCATGTTCACTAGTAGCTTCAGTCTTCTGAATTTCAGTATTTTGCTTTTTAACACCCCCAGCCAAAACAGGTGTTCCAATCATGGGAGCGATCGCCAAAAATACACCCAAAGCTAGAGGAGAAATCTGCCGCCTTTTAGTCATTATTTTCTATTATCCTCACACCATTCGATCCCTATTAACAGAACAACGGCGATCTTTCTATCAAACCTAATATGGCAATCGCAGATAAAGTTACCGTTGTTTTAGAATTTACGCTGAATGTTATCAGAGTAAAGTCCAGCAAATACCCATAATTCGTCTAATCAATCAAGTAGGTTTATTAATAAGATCTTTAATAGTCCAAAGTTAAGAATATTTATAGTTAATGGTTAAGGAATAAATATGGATTAGTTATGTTTTAGTTATCAGGAATTTCCATTTGCCATTGCTAACCCGACTAGATAACCTGTTGTCCAAGCACTTTGAAAATTAAAGCCCCCAGTGATACCGTCAATATCTAAGATTTCTCCAGCAAAATAAAGTCCCGGAACTAACCGGCTTGTGCAGGTGCGATCGCTCATAGTATTGTGCAGCAAACCAACTTATCACTAGACGAGCTAGCAGGTAACGATGAAGTGATGAGCGCGATCGCCCTTTACTCTCAGTGGAAAGATAATTTACTAGAACTTTTCCACCACGCTAGTCATGGTAAACGCTTATTACGGTTGAATAGTCTGGAAGACCTGAAATATTGTTCTCAAACTGATATTTTAGATGTTTTGCCCATGCAGCAAGAACCAGGCGTTTTGAAAAAGAGATAGGGAGTGGCTCACAAGGGTAGGTTTTTTACTCTTGGGTGTTGGCAAGACTCGGAGGACAAGGAAGGAACGTAGACAAGGAAGTTTTTTTACTTCAAAACTATAAAAAAATAGTATACCTACGTAGGTTTTAATCTCTTCCTTGTCCACTATGTCTACCCAATCTCACCTGCTTCTAGATGTAATTACAAAAAACCTACATTTGTGAGCCCTCGTCCAAGCTATAACCCTGATCACGGACTTTTAATAATTCTTTTTGCATAAGGTACAATTAAAGATTTGAACAGTTTATAATTTTTAATTTTCTTATAAAAAGCACTTTTTCTTATCTCATCCAACCGAGACTTAGGACTGTCAAAAATTAAAACTTCGCTTCCGAAAAAGATAGATGACTTTTCATACATATGAAACAGCTTTTCTTTTAAAAAACTTTGATAATCTTTTGCATACTTTGTATGGGTCAAGAAAATTTTATTAGGTGAAATAATTATAGGTATCAAATCTGATTTTTTTTTCTGAAAAAATTGAAATACGCCATCAGAGACACCTGGCCAGTGAGCATTAAAATAATCATCTATTATGATTATCCCTCCATCACAAATAGATTGCTCTGCAATAAGTAAGTCATTTAGTGTTAATTCTGCTGTATGTCCACCATCAACACTAAATATCCTTATTTTGCCGGATTTACTGATAATTTCTTCAGCAGAAACGTTAAGAGAAGACTTTTCAAAAATATCGATTAAATCTGGGTTTCCACCTAAATCTCTAACATTTTTCAGAAATATATTTAAATTACCTTTACCAGATTTATCAATGTTCAATTCCTGCTTATCAAATATATCTACTGCAAAAGACCTTTCATTTTTTCTAAGCATCAGATGAAGTAAGATAAACAATTTGCCATGATGTACACCAATTTCACCGACACCACCAGTAATCATGAAGTGATTCTGTGCTGTAGCCAGTTGTCTTATCACTAAAGCACTATCCGCAGCAAACCATCCCTGAACTTTTCTCAATCCTTGATTTGCATAGTAATCAAGTTTTTTTTCGGAAAATCGGCATTCTAGCATTTTTTGGTTACTCATAAGTAGGATAACGTACAAAGCAGACTCCAAGTATACTCCATACGGGCAAAGATTGCGCCTCATAAACTCTGAATGTGCTGTATTTGGTTATTAAGTCTTTCTATTTACGATTGCTTTACCAACTAAATAACCCGTTGACCAAGCACTTTGAAAATTAAAGCCACCAGTGACACCATCGATATCTAAGATTTCTCCAGCAAAATAAAGACCAGCAACTAACCGACTTTCCATTGTTTTAAAGTTGACTTCTTTGAGGTTGACACCACCGCAGGTGACAAACTCTTCTTTAAATACTCCTTTACCACTAATTAAGTATTGTCCTTGTGTAAGCTCTTGAATCAATTGAGTGAGAGTTTTATTAGATAATTCTGCCCACCGGTCTTCTTTTGCAATCCCTACACGGGAAACAATGTATTGCCAAAGACGGTGGGGTAAATAAACGCCACGATGTAACATCATGGGTCGCTTTGCCCATTCATTCTTGATGGCTAAGAGTTTCTGCCGCACTTGTTCCGTTGTAAGATAAGGTAGCCAATTAATCAGTAAATTGGCTTGATAATTGCTGGAGTGCAGTCCTCTAGCACCCCAAGCAGAAAGTTTTAGCACAGACGGACCACTTAAACCCCAATGGGTGATTAGCAATGGTCCAGTTTGTTCTAGCGGAGGTAATCCTTGTAAAGTTAAGCGTAAGCGCACAGAATCAACGCTTACACCAGCTAATGCTCTGAGCTTTTCATCACGAATATTAAAGGTAAATAAAGAGGGAACTGGTGGTTCAATAGTGTGTCCCAAATCTCGGGCGATTTTGTAACCTACTGGATTACTACCTGTAGCTAGGAGTAGGCGATTACACGTCAATTTGTCTCCTGACTTCAGCACTACCTCAAAGCGAGTAGTGGTTTCAGCATCTTCAATATTCAGCAATTTCACTGAAATAACAGGTATACCTGTACGTAACTCGACTCCACTGGAAAAGGCTGCATCTCTTAAACAATTGACTACTGTTTGTGAGGTATTTGTAATGGGAAACATTCTCCCGTCAGCTTCCGTTTTTAACGGTACTCCGTGAGTAGCAAACCAAGATACTGTATCTTTAGCCTGAAAGCGAGTGAAAGCGCCTAATAAAGCTTTTCCACCTCTTGGATAATTTTGCACCAATTCTGATGGTTCAAAGCAAGCGTGAGTGACATTACAACGTCCGCCACCTGAAATGCGAACCTTAGCCAAAGGCTCGCGACTGGCTTCTAGTAAAGTCACTTTAGCTTGGGGATTGGTTTGTGCAGCAGTAATTGCCCCAAAAAAGCCTGCTGCACCACCACCCACAACTACTACTCGTAGCGGTTGAACCATCACTGAATCTCCTCGCGGTTTCATCAATGCTACATCAGGAATGTGAAAATTTCTTCTATGATTAGCTTTCATCCCCGGCATAAATGCGCCGGGTTAAAGTTTTGAAATTGACAGAAATAACCAGTCTTTTTCTACTCGTTCAATGGTTAGGGCTTGACCCTCAATTTTCATGGTGCGGAAACTAGCCGTATTTTTGAATCTAGGCTTGCCGCTCTTTTTCCCGTTGCTGTCGCCAACAATGAACCTATCAAACGCTTTTTTGACTCTATCTGAGACATCTTGCAGGGTTTGAGATGGTACAGATTTAAAATCTAGTAATTCTCCAGAGTGACCAACTTTTATTAAGTCTTTTTTGAATTCTGGTAACAGCTTTTTCTGGCTGTAAAAATCCGGATTGTCTCTCAGAGTTGGAGGGGTGACAGTGCAGGAGATTAAGCAGAATTCTCCTTGTGGAAGAATTACATAATTCCTGTTTAATTCCCACCAATTGAATCTATCTCCTAGCTGCCAGTTGTACCAATACTGACAGGTTCTTAGCCAGCTATTTAATTCTAGTTTTTGGTTAGTATCCGGGTAAGCTCTGTATTGGTAATTTAGCAGCGTAGGAATCACCTCCTTGTTTTTCTTGCTGGAATTAGTATAACATTATTGTAGTGACGTTGACATAACAATATGAAAAGTAAATATTTACAAATTCGGATTAGCGAACGAAGATTAAATAAGTTTAGGTTATATGCGGCGCAGAAGGATAAAACAATGACCGCAATAATCGAGGATTTTATAGACTCGCTTAAACTTGAGAATGGTGATTCTTCATCGACTATTCGTCCTGTCAAACCTGCGGTTTGATTTGGTTAATAGTCAATTCGTCATCACCCCAAAATTCATCCCACATCTGACCACGAAGTGGCAGTGTGGGATGAATTTTGGTTTAAGCTAAGTTTATATGTTATGTATAGTTTGTCTTTAAACCTGTGCAAGAAGATTTTCGACTAATAGTCGATTTAGTTTCGGTTTTTGGGGTTGCAGCCTGCGGGGGGCTAGTCGCGGCACTTTTGCGACAACCTGTATTATTAGGATACTTGATTGGTGGTATGGTCATTGGACCTACTGGACTTGGGCTGATCAAAGAATTAATTCAGGTAGAAACTCTTGCTCAGTTCGGTGTTGCCTTTTTATTATTTGCCCTAGGAGTAGAGTTTTCGTTAAATGAACTCAAAAAAGTTCAGGCGATCGCTCTTGGAGGGGGAGCTGCTCAGATGATCCTCACAATCCTAGCAACTGTTGCAGTTTGTGGGTTAACAGGAGCTTGGGGAACGTTACCCGCCAAGGGTGTGTTTTTAGGGGGAATTTTGTCGTTGTCTTCCACAGCAGTTGTGCTTAAGTGCTTGATGGAACGGAACGAAACAGAAACGCTTCACGGACAGGTGATGTTAGGGATTTTGGTTGTGCAGGATTTGGCGCTAGGGTTAATGCTAGCAGTCTTGCCAGCCCTTCACCAACCAGGAGAAGCAATTGCCATAGCGGTACTAACAGCACTCGTGCGAATTGGGTTATTTGCCGCAGGTGCAGTTGCAGCAGGGATTTGGCTTATACCACCTTTATTAAGACTACTAGCGCGCACTGAAAGCCAAGAGTTATTTTTATTGGGTGTGGTGGCACTTTGTTTAGGCATAGCCTTATTGACAGAATATTTGGGGCTATCGATTGAGATGGGGGCGTTTGTCGCCGGTTTGATGATTTCAGAGGTGGAGTACGCTGATCAAACCCTAACTTATGTGGAGTCGATACGGGATATATTTGCCAGCTTATTCTTTGCCTCTATAGGCATGTTAATCGATCCCGTGTTTTTGTGGAATAATTTAGAATTAATTCTAGGGTTGGTGGCGCTGGTATTTGTGGGTAAGTTTGTGATTATCACGCCACTGGTGAAATTGTTTCGCTACCCGTTAAAAACTGCATTAATTGCAGGGTTGGGACTAGCTCAGATTGGGGAATTTTCTTTTGTTCTTGCCAGTGAAGGGCAAGCACTAGGACTAGTTTCACGACAAATATATCTATTGATTTTAGGAACGACAGCAGTCACATTAGTGATCACTCCTTTTGTGTTGCGTTTAGTACCAATTGTCTTTGATTGGTTAGAGTCTATGCCTTGGCTGAAACCATATTTTGGGGAGGGAAAAGCGCTGGAAGTAGCTGCAGACATTCCCTTGAAAGATCATGTGGTGGTTTGTGGCTATGGGCGAGTGGGACGAAATTTGGTCAAGTTATTGCAACAACACAACTTACCTGTGGTGGTGATTGATCAATTAGAAAGTAGAGTTCAGCAGTTGCGGGATGCTAAGATTCCTTATGTCTACGGCAATTGTGTAAGTTTTCACGTTCTAGAAACCGCTGGGGCAAGTAATGCACGGAGTATGGCGATCGCACTTCCCGATGCTATGAGTACCCGTGTTTGTCTCAAACGCGCCTTAGAATTGTTTCCTGATTTAAATGTCGTTGTTCGTGCTGAGCGTAATAGGCATATTGAATCACTTTACCAACTCGGAGCAAGGGAAGTTGTGCAACCAGAGTTTGAGGCTAGTTTGGAAATGACGACTTACATCTTAACAGACCTTGGCTTGTCTCGAGAAGTCGTGCAGCGAGAAATGCAACAAATCCGCGATCGCCATTATCTAGATCTCCGCCCTGAGCAATCACCCTCTGAAGTTTCCCGCAATTTACAGCAAGTGAGTCAAGAGATGAATAGCCGATGGTATCCTTTACCTTCTGGTTCTCCCTTGATTGGTATGACGCTGGAAGAAGCAGATATGCGCTACTTAATAGGGGTGAGTTTGATGGCAATCCGCCGTGCTGGAGGTGAAGAACTCGATTATCCTGATACTAGCACTAGGTTGGAAGAAGGCGATCGCTTACTGGTAGTAGGATCGAATGACGAATTGGCAGCATTGGATGAATTTGCATTAGGTAAAGCTGCTGTGCCAGGAGCAAACACCGCCTGTCAGTGGATACAAGTTAATACTGAATCTCCTATGGTTGATAAAACCCTTGGTGAATTGGATCTTCACAATCAATACGGAGTACAGGTACAGGCAATTAGACGAGATGGCAAGTTTATTCGCCTTCCTGATAAAAGTACAGACTTGCAAGTCCGCGATCAAATGCTGTTGTGTGGCAGCTTATCTTCTTTAGATCAGCTACAAAAGTTACTTGATACTACAACCGAAGAACCACTATCAATTCCAGTCATAAAAGCTGGTGAAGCCGAAGCTCTCAAAGATTTTCTGCCAATGGATAGTTTACTGGATTAGTCCAGAATTATTAACTTTAAGTCGTGATTGATCAGTGTTAAAACTACAGCCAGCAAAGCCTCCTATGCCCATTGCCCGTTATATTTAGATAAATAAAGTTTTGTCAAGAAAGTAGAGGATATTATAAAAGAGCCCGGTATTCACCGTTAAATGTTAGTTTACTGATTAGTAATTCTGCTCCCCTAAGATTTCAAGAGTCGGAGAAACTAATGTTTCGGATGGGTACTCGTTGGCACTGTTTATTGAAGATGATCATCGGTGGTGCTTACGCATTCTCTGCAAATTCTGCTAATGCGCAAATTACTCCTGATAGAACTTTACCTAATAATTCCAACGTCACATTAAATAATCGCATCTTCAATATCAGTGGCGGAACAACTGCTGGACGTAATCTGTTCCACAGTTTTCAACAGTTTTCTGTCCCTACGAATACAACTGCTTTTTTCAATAATGCTCTTAATATTCAGAATGTTATTAGTCGCGTAACTGGTGGTTCGATATCGAATATCGATGGTGTTTTGCGCACTAATGGTAAAGCTAACCTCTTTTTGATCAATCCTAACGGGATTATCTTTGGCGTAAATGCTCGTTTAAATGTGGGTTCGTTTGTGGCAAGTACAGCAAGTAGTATAAACTTTGCTGACGGGAAGAAATTCAGTGCAACAGCTTCCCAAACAACTCCCCTACTATCAATAAACGTTCCAACTGGTTTACAGTTTGGGGACAACCCAGGAAGAATTTTGGTACAGGGAAATGGTCGGGGTCTAAGGAATGCGAACTCAGCTATTATTGATACTAATATTGGTTTACGGGTAGATCCTAATCAGACTTTAGCTTTAGTGGGTGGTGATGTCACCTTTGAGGGTGGAACGCTTAAGACAGCTGGGGGAAGAATTGAATTGGGTAGTGTTGGTGAACCTGGTGTAGTCAGTTTAACTCCCATCAACAAAGGTTTTTCCTTAGGCTATGAGAATATATCAAGTTTTAAAGATATTCAACTATCTCGTGCAACTGCGGTTGATGCTAGTGGAGAGAGTGGTGGTGATATCCAAGTTCAAAGCAGACAGTTGACTGTAACGGGTGGTTCCCAAATTCAAGCTACTACCTTGAGATCGGGAACGGGCGGAACCTTAACTGTTAGTGCTTCTCAAATGGTGCAAGTAAGCGGTTCAACAGCAGATAATCCTGGAGACAATCGTTCAAATCCTAGCTCTTTATCTACTGATAATCGAGAAGGTGGACAAATTCGAGGACAGCTTACCGTAAATACCAGACGGTTATTGGTTGAAAATGGTGCACGTATATCAGCAAGTAATACCACCAACGGTTCGGGAGGTAATATTAATATCAATGCTTCTGAGAATGTACAACTGATAGGTACAGGTATATCACCTGGAGGTTTACGTTCTAGTGGCTTGTCTGTTCAGACTCGTGGTAGTGGAAACGCAGGTAACTTAACTATTAATACAAAGCAATTAATGATCCAAAATGGTGCAGAAGTATCAGCTTCTACTTTTGGTACAGGTAACGGAGGTAATGTTACTGTCAACGCTTCTGATTCGATAGAAGTAAGTGGTGCATCAACAACTGGTGAGTTGCGTAGCAGATTAGTTGCAGAAGTTGGCGATCCAGCAGATGTACTGCGATCTCCCTCTTCCGCCCCTCTCATCTCAACGACAGGAAAAGGGGGGAATTTAACAGTTAATACCAGGCAGTTGACCGTCAATAATGGTGGAGCAATTGCTGTTAGTAGCAGAACCAATGCTCAAGATGCTCAAGGTGCAGGTAGTTTAAAAATTACTGCTCAAACTACACACTTAAATAACCAAGGAACAATTTCTGCTGAAACCTTTTCAGGTGAAGGTGGAGATATTACTCTGCAAGTGAATAATTTTTTGCTATTACGGAATCACAGCGAGATTTCTTCAACTGCGGGAAGTGCTGGATTAGCTGGCAATGGTGGCAACATTAACATAAATACTCCTTTCATTCTTGCCATACCTGGAGAAAATAGTGATATCACTGCTAATGCTTTCAACGGTTCCGGTGGTAAGATTAACATCACTACTACGGGGATTTTCGGGATTTCACCACTTAGTCTACAGGATCTAGAAAGGTTGCGCCCAGGAGATTTAGACCCACGTCAACTTCCGACTAATGATATCACAGCAGTTTCTCAGCAAAACCCTTCTTTAAGCGGTCAGGTAAATGTTAACACACCTGATATTGACCCTAGTCGTGGTTTAGTTACCTTCCCCACAATTGCGGAGGATACCCCAGAGCTAGTTTCTTCTAGCTGTAGTGCCTTTAATGAAATAGCAGGTGGTAGTAGTTTCATTATCACTGGACGCGGCGGCTTACCCCCCACCCCTTACGATCCTCTGACAGGTGATGCTGTTTGGACAGATACTCGCTTACTAGGAAACACAACGCCGCAGCGTCAACCTATAACAAACACTGCGAAACCAGAACTTAACACTAAATCTAGTGCTATTATACCCGCGACTGGTTGGGTATTTAATGGTAAGGGAGAAGTAACCCTAATTTCCTCTGTTACCAATGCTACTAATTCCGGATCTGCATCTGGTAGTTGTCCTACACGTTAATGGGGCACGGGGCATTGGGCATTGGGCATTGGGGACTTCGTTAAATTCCTCCCCTGCCCCTCTGCTCCCTGCTCCCTGCCCCCTGCTCCCTATTTCGCTTTAATGTAAGCGATCGCCTGTTTCCATACTGTCGTTTGTTCGCTATTTTCATCTACAAGGCACACACAGTATTGATCTTGCCATAGAATTCTTCCAGTGATGATATCGCCTGTTATGAGTTTTAGTTCTGTTGGCGCGGCTTGTTTAATCAGGTTTTGCATTTGTCGTATGCTAGGCAGTGATATATCAAATTCAGTTGTAGGCATTTTGGGTAATGATGTTATGTAGGTGGTTAGTGGTATTTTTACAAGTGACTACTAACAACTCCTTGATAATTCATCCTTGGAAAAATGGCAATCAAATTTACTAAGTATCACGGTTTAGGCAACGACTTCATTCTTATTGATAATCGTTCTTCATCTGAGCCAGTGCTGACTCCAGAGCAAGCAGTGAAGTTGTGCGATCGCCACTTTGGTATTGGTGCAGATGGTATTATTTTTGCCTTGCCAGGACAAGATGGTACTGATTATACTATGCGGATTTTTAATTCTGATGGCTCAGAACCGGAAATGTGTGGCAACGGTATTCGCTGTTTAGCTGCTTTTTTAGCTGAGTTAGAAGGTAGGGGAGAATTCCCGATCATATATCGTATCCATACCTTGGCTGGTGTGATGACGCCCCAAATCATGTCGGATGATCAAGTTAAGGTGGATATGGGAACCCCGAAGCTCCTTGCCTCAGAAATACCTACGACTCTTTGTCCGGCTAACGAAAAAGTGATTAATCAACCGCTACAGGTAGGAAATACTTCGTGGGAAGTCACTTGTGTAAGTATGGGTAATCCTCACTGTATCACTTTTGTGGAAGATGTGGCTTCAATTCCGCTAGACGTAATTGGTCCACAATTTGAACACCACCAAGCTTTTCCTCAACGGACAAATACCGAATTTATTGAAGTTGTACGTCCCAACTATGTGAAAATGCGAGTGTGGGAACGTGGTGCTGGGATCACGTTAGCTTGCGGGACAGGTGCTTGTGCGTCTGTCGTCGCTGGGGTGCTAACTGGTAGATGTGATCGCTCTGCGACTGTCGAACTTCCGGGTGGTTGTTTGCAAATTGAATGGTCGCCAATAGATCAGCATATCTATATGACTGGTCCTGCTGAGCAAGTTTTTACAGGTGACATTAGCTAGATTAACATTATCAATTCTAATTTATTTCAGGGTGATCAAGAATATCTACAGAAGGCTTTTTGATAAAAATTTCTTATCAAGAGCTTCTGGCTTACCTGCTTTTAATTAACTAACTATTAGTGTCAGTTCTGAATTATTATATAAGATGTTCAAGTATGCTTCTTCATTTTAATCAACAACGAATCGATGAAGCTAAAAATTGCAAATAATATCTTTATCAAAATAATGCTTCATCAAGACTAAATTAACAGTTAATAACAATCCGAAAGAATACAAACTTATCCCGAAAGTTACACCCTTACAGTAGAGTTTTGTACTCCTTAAACTTGGGAAATACAAGCCAGTTAACAGTGAATAAATTTTTTCAATACTCTAAGTTAGCGGCGAAGGAGGTGTATCTGAAATTATGCTTATAACTGTAGCAGTACTGTTTGATTCTTCGACTTACTGGCACAAATAGGGAATAGGAAAGAATGGAGGTTAAGTTCTAACTTCCCAAACATTAAATCAGAGTCTTATAACTGACTGTCGTATTAGAAACACGTTGTACTTATTCTAGTCTTTCTTTATAACTAAAGTACATCAAGGTTTATTGATAACTGTTTGTCAAAACTTTTAAAAGAATTATCAAACCCTTTATGCACTATAAGACATTGGGCAGGATTGGAATACACAACTCAGGAAATGTCGTAACGATAGAATAGGGAAAATGACTTTAACTATAGCTACACATCAGGTTGCACCAACAAAAACTATTTACGAATTAGAATCCGGATGTCCACATCCTTTAGGTGCCACACCAAAAACAGATGGTGTAAATTTCTCAATCTTTGCAGAACACGCTCAATCAGTTGAACTCTTACTATTTGAATACGATAATGATCCATGGCCTACACAGGTTATTCGGTTAAATCCAAGAACAAATAAAACTTTCCATTATTGGCATGTTTTTGTGAGAGGATTAAAACCCGGAGCTTACTATGCCTATCGAGTTGATGGCCCTCGGGATTTACATGGCTCTGGACACCGCTTTAACAAAAATAAAGTGCTGATTGACCCCTACGCTAAAGGAAATACCAACACCCTTTGGCAGCGCATTGATGCTTTAGGCTCAAAAGACAATGTAGCCACTTCAATGCGGAGTGTAGTGATTGATATATCGGATTATGACTGGGAAGGAGATCGTCCTATTAACCGCCCAATGAGCGAAACGATCATTTATGAGGTACATGTTGGCGGATTTACTAGGTCACTTTCTTCTGGTTCTAAAAACCCTGGAACTTTTTCTGCAATCATTGAGAAAATCCCTTACTTGCAAGATTTGGGAATAACTGCTGTTGAACTCTTGCCAATATTTGATTTTGATGAAAAGAACGTTGTCCGAGAAGTAAATGGTAGTCAGCTGAGAGACTACTGGGGATACAACCCTCATAGCTACTTTGCTCCTGAAGGCTCATATTGTGTTTTCCCTGATGCAGGAAATCAAATCAGAGAATTCCGAGATATGGTCAAGGCATTACACAAAGCTGGTATTGAGGTCATTCTGGATGTGGTATTTAACCATACCGACGAGGGAAACCATGAAGGACCCATTATCAACTTCAAAGGTCTTATGAATAGTATATTCTATCACTTAGTACCTTTTGATAAACAGTATTATATGGATTATTCCGGGTGTGGAAATACTGTCAACTGCAACCACCCTATGGTGGAAAAGTTGATTTTGGATTGCCTGGAATTTTGGGTTAAGGAGATGCACGTTGATGGCTTCCGTTTTGATGAAGGCTCTATCCTATCGCGTGGTCAAGACGGGGTTCCAATGGCTCATCCACCAGTAGTGTGGCATATTGAAACATCCGAAACTTTAGCTGACACAAAAATTATTGCTGAAGCTTGGGATGCTGCGGGGCTTTATCAAATTGGTTACTTCCCTGGATATCGTTGGGCAGAATGGAATGGACGTTTCCGCGACGATATTCGCCGTTTTGTTAAGGGAGATCCAGGAATGGTTGGAGCAGTTGCTTGGCGGATGTCTGGCAGCGCAGATCTGTACGAAGCAAGGGGACATTTACCAATTAATAGTATCAACTTCATCACTTGCCACGACGGCTTCACTCTTAATGATTTGGTGTCCTACAACCATAAGCACAATGAGGCAAATGGTGAAGATAATCGGGACGGAATCAATGATAATTTGAGCTGGAATTGTGGAGTTGAAGGAGAGACTGATAACCCAGAAATTGATGCATTCCGCAAGCAACAAATTAAGAACTTTACAGCTATTCTATTGCTCTCTCAAGGTGTACCAATGTTTGTTGCTGGTGATGAAGTCAGACGGACTCAAAAAGGCAACAACAACGCCTATTGTCAAGATAACGAGATTAGTTGGTTTGATTGGAATCTTCTCGAAAAGAATTCTGAAATTTTCAGGTTCTTTAAGTTAATGATCAATTTCCGTAAGTGTTACTGTCATTCAACTCTACATCGTCGTGACTTTTTCACTGGTGAAGTTAACGAGCGGGGTCTAGCAGATA
Organism: Aetokthonos hydrillicola CCALA 1050; assembly: GCF_017591665.1. Classification (GTDB taxonomy): domain Bacteria; phylum Cyanobacteriota; class Cyanobacteriia; order Cyanobacteriales; family Nostocaceae; genus Aetokthonos; species Aetokthonos hydrillicola. Next base: position 66,060 of record NZ_JAAKGC010000018.1, read on the forward strand.
TTTCTTGGCATGGGTGCCGACTTTTCAGTTCTGGTTGGCATGATCCTCATGCAAGAGTTATTGCATTTACCTTGGGCGGCTTTGAGGGAGCAGCCGATATTCATATCATGCTCAATATGTACTGGGAAAGTCTTGAATTTGAAATTCCTCCTATTGAAGGTAGGAGATGGTACACAGCCATAGATACTGCTCAACCTTCTCCTATGGATATTGTTGAAAAGGGTCAGGAGACATTAGTTCCAGGTAATGTCTATCTTGTTAAAGATCGTAGTGTTGTCGTTCTTATTTCCAAGTAGTTTCCAGTAAATAAATTCACACTTCTGGAGTAAATGCAATGAATAAGCTAGGCTTTCCATTTTCTGACTTAATTGCTGGCTATGTTGTGGATTTTGATCCAAAAAAGGGAGATTTTGGGACTTTCACTCTCAAAACATCAGACAGCAGAGAATTTGAAGTGGCACTAACTTCAATGACTTATGCTGAGCTGCTGCGCAATCTTGATGAGCCTTACTTTGATTGCACCGGCCAGATTAGTTCAATGCTCGTTCCAAATCGCTATCTTTTTGCGTACGGTATTTTTTATCCTGAAGCTGACAAATACAATTTTGAAGCTAAGCATATAGTCTTCTTAGGTAGAAAAGAAAATGAGTATCTTTTTGAAAAGCAAGACTGGTGGCTTAAGCAAATCCGAAGCCTCGCCAATTTTTATCTGAAAGCTCAGTTTGAAGATGGCGAAATTGACTATCGAAAGTATCGTACTGGTCTGGGTTTGGTTGGTTCTAAAGAAGATAGTAGTCGTCAAGAGACTGATACTATCTCCCGTCTAGTTTACGGTTTTGCTACCGCTTACATGATGACTGGGGATGATCGCTATCTAGAAGCAGCAGAAAAAGGTACCGAATACCTGCGCGATCACATGCGTTTTCTGGATGAGGGCGAAGGTATTTGCTATTGGTATCACGCTGTTGATGTAAAGCCAGATGGTAGTGAGCAGAAAATATTCTCTTCAGAATTTGGGGATGATTATGATGCCATTCCAGCTTATGAGCAAATTTATGCGCTAGCTGGTCCTACTCAAACCTATCGAGTAACTGGCGATCCAGGGATTTTGAACGATATTGACTTGACCATCAATCTATTTAACCGCTATTTCTTAGACAAATCAGATTTTGGCGGATTTTTCTCCCATATTGACCCAATTACTTTAAGCGCTCATGCTGAAAGCTTAGGCCACAACCGTGCAAAGAAGAACTGGAATTCAGTAGGTGACCATGCTCCAGCCTACTTGATTAATTTGTGGCTAGCAACTGGTGAGGAAAAACACGCTAAGTTCCTTGAGTACACTTTTGACACCATTGAAAAGCGTTTCCCTGATTATGAACATAGCCCATTTGTTCAGGAACGTTTTTATGAAGATTGGAGTCACGACACAACCTGGGGATGGCAGCAGAATCGAGCAGTTGTTGGTCATAACCTCAAAATTGCTTGGAATCTGATGCGGATGAACAACCTAAAACCAAAAGAAAAGTATGTTGCTCTAGCTGAAAAGATTGCAGAAATTATGCCTGCAGTTGGTAGCGATCAACAACGTGGAGGGTGGTTAGATGTTGTGGAACGCATCCTTAAACCAGGACAAGAGGTGCACCGTTTTGTTTGGCATAACCGCAAAGCTTGGTGGCAGCAAGAACAAGCTATATTAGCCTACCTTATCCTAAATGGCTCACTTGACAAAGCTGACTATCAGCGCCTGGCACGTGAAGCATCAGCATTCTATAATGCGTGGTTCCTCGATTACGCAGGTGGCGGTGTTTACTTCAACGTTCTCGCAAGTGGCTTGCCTTATTTGTTAGGAACTGAGCGGGGTAAGGGCAGTCACTCAATGAGCGGTTACCACTCTTTTGAACTTGCCTATCTAGCTTGTGTGTATACTAATCTCTTAATTACTAAGCAGCCAATGGATTTATACTTCAAGCCGAAACCAGGCGGCTTTAAGGACAATATCCTACAAGTTGCGCCAGATATCTTACCACCAGGCAGCGTAAAGATTAGTGATGTTTGGATTAACGGGCAGAAGTACACGAACTTTGATCCAACAAATCTTACAGTTAAACTACCATCTACTCAAGACGATTTGAAAGTTCGAGTAAGACTTCTGCCAACTCAAGTGTCTTTCGACGCAACTTTACTTGAAGTCGCCAATGGTATTGCCAAAATCTCCTTGAGAGGTTTACTTGATGCCAGTGCAGTAGAACATTTTCAGGACGTACTAATTAAAGCGACAGAAAAACCAATCAAACGTCTTGTATTGTTTTTAGAAGATCTGGAATGTATTACTACTGCTGGGCTGAGATCGCTTATTTTTACTAAGCAAAAACTGGGTTCTGGGGTTGATATCTATATCGTTGGCGCTCAAGAGAACGTAAAACAGTTCCTTAAGACGAGTGCATTCTGCGACGGTGTGATTGTATTGGATGAGTATGAAAGTGTTGAGGCTGTTACCGTTTAGGTTCTGTTAAGAACTTTTTGGTAGTCTTAAATTTGGATTTTTGTGGGTTGGGCTTCTTGCCCGCCCCATTCATCTAAAATACCTAAAAGCTCGTTTTTGACTACTTAGGATGTTTGATCATACTGTTACAAAATTATCTATTTTTGCAAAAAGTATAAAATAATACATATAATAAGGACTAAGGAGCTATTGTGGCTAATCCTGTACTACTTACAGTTGACGATGACCCCGGAGTTCTACGAGTTATAGAACGAGATCTCCGTCAGGAGTATGGCGATCGCTTTAGAATTTTGCCAGCAGACTCCGGTGCAAAAGCTTTACAGGTACTAGAACAGATAAAAGTACGTAATGGGTCGGTAGCACTATGTCTAGTAGATCAACGCATGCCACAGATGACAGGTGTGCAGTTCCTAGAACACGCTATGCAAATCTTTCCACAGACGAAACGGGTTTTGCTAACAGCTTATGCAGATACCGAAGCGGCAATTTCTGCGATCAATAAAGCAAGGTTGGATTATTATCTGCTAAAACCGTGGGATCCACCTCAAGAACTTCTTTACCCTGTTCTCAACGATTTGCTAGAAGACTGGCTAATATCATTTAATCCACCGTTTCAAGGAATCCGTATCATTTGTTCTAGATGGTCACCTAAGTCACATCAAATCAAGGACTTCTTAGCTCGCAACCATATACCATATCTACTACTGGATATTGAAAAAGAGCAAGAGGCACAGCAATTGATGAGTTACACTGGAACTCACATTTCCGACTTGCCACTAGTGATTTTCCCCAATGGTTCATACCTTACACAACCAACACTCATCCAGATAGCTGAGAAAATCGGGTTAAAGACGCGTCCCGAAATGCCATTTTATGATTTGGTGATTGTCGGTGGTGGACCGGCTGGTTTGGCTGCAGCAGTTTATGGAGCTTCAGAAGGTTTACGCACAACGTTGGTTGAAAGAGAGGCTCCTGGAGGGCAAGCAGGAACAAGTTCTCGAATTGAGAACTATTTAGGCTTTCCCTCTGGACTTAGTGGAGCAGACTTAGCTCGTCGTGCCGTCACTCAAGCTAAACGGTTCGGCGTAGAAATCATCGCACCGCAAGAGGTGACTAGTATTTTTTTACAGGATGCATATCGAATTGTGAAGTTGGTAGATGGGTCAGAGTTAAGCTGCCATGCTCTACTGATTGCAACTGGTGTTTCTTATCACAAGCTTAACGTACCCAATATCGATAAACTGACTGGATGCGGTATCTACTACGGCGCGGCAATATCGGAAGCGCTTTCTTGCTTGAATGAAGATGTTTATATCGTTGGTGGAGCGAACTCTGCTGGACAGGCCGCAGTTTACCTCGCTAAGTACGCTCGCCATGTGACTATGCTACTGCGCAGTGACTCACTGGCTAAAAGCATGTCGAAGTATTTAATAGATCAAATCTTGGAAACAGAGAATATTACAGTGAAACCGTACTCCGAAATTGTCGATGTTCATGGTGAGACTAATTTGGAGGAAATTACCATCATGAATAATCAAACAGGCGTTAAGGAAACTGTTCCTGCAAGAGTATTGTTTATCTTAATTGGAGCAAGACCACACACTGAGTGGCTGGCTAACATTGTGGAGAGAGATGAACAAGGCTTTATTTTCACTGGCTCGAACTTGATACATGATGGACGATATCCCAAAGGATGGCCGTTGGAGCGTCAACCTTTGTTACTGGAATCGAGTGTACCAGGAATTTTTGTAGCTGGAGATGTCCGTTACGGCTCGGTGAAGCGTGTTGCTTCAGCAGTTGGAGAAGGTGCGATCGCTGTTCAGTTAATCCATCAATATCTTAGTAAGGTGTAATTATGTTAGACATTTCGGGCTGTGCAATTTAAAAGCTATGTCGAATTAAAAAGTTGCTAAGGAGAAATTAATCAATGTCGATCAACACAATAATTAGAGGTCTCAGTCAATTTCATAATAGCTATTTTTGCTCACACCTAGAGCTATTTGAGCGGCTTTCTCAAAGCCAACATCCTGAAGTTCTATTTATCACCTGCTCTGATTCTAGAATTGATCCAAATCTACTAACTCAAACTGAACCGGGTCAACTCTTTATTCTTCGTAATGTTGGTAATATTATTCCTCCCTATGGAACAATGATAAGCGGTGAAGGTGCCGCCATAGAATATGCCGTACATGCTTTGGGTGTCAAAGATATTATTATCTGTGGTCATTCTCATTGCGGTGCTATGAAAGGGTTGCTACAACTAGGTTCTCTAACTGAAAATATGCCTTTAGTTTACGACTGGTTAAAGAAATATGCGCAAACAACCCGACGTCTTGTACAAGATAACTACAAAGATTACAAAGATGATGAACTTTTAAAAATTACAATTGAGGAGAACATCTTAGTTCAGATCCAAAACTTAGAAACTTACCCAATCGTTCACTCAAAACTTCATGCAGGTCAACTCTATCTTCACGCATGGATTTATGAGATTGAAACAGGAACAGTCCATGCTTACAACGCTACTAAAAGTTCATTTGTGCCTATCGAAGGTTCGTTTCCCATACCTAACCCGCTAGCTAGTATGCAGCCTAGACAATAGAGTTTTTAGAATAAAAGCCTATCATAATGAAACGCTTAAGAATTAATAAAACAATCCAAACTTGTAAAAAGTTTGTCAAGATAGCGAAGAATTCGTTCGGAGGAAAGTATCAACTTTATACAGGAGAGAAAATTCACTGGTTTCTCGTCATTCTACGGCTAGAGAGTTCAATTATTCCAATTATTTTGCCCTGGGTGATCCTTTTTGGTATATACGGTTTCTTAATCTCCTTACTCTACTACCTCCATTTTCCCATAGCGTTTCCACAAGATAAGCGTGTTCTCACAAGTGCTATCTTAAGTTTCAATGTTGGTTTATCTTTGTTATTGGTTTTCCGAACGAATTCAGCTCATGAACGATTTTGGGAAGGTCGTAAGCTCTGGGGAGCTTTAGTTAATACAGTCCGGAATTTAACTCAAGAGATTTATGTCGCTGTTAAAGCATACTCACTTATAGATAGAGCTAACAAAGAAGCAATACTTCACCTAGTAATTGCTTTTACAGTTGCAATGAAGTTACATCTTAGGGGAGAGTGCTTGGATGAGCAATTACGATTATTAGTTTCCGAAAATCAGTATTGTATTCTCGAGGAAGTGAACCATCCTCCACTACAAATTGCTTTCTGGATCAGAAATTATTTACAGTTTCAGTATGAACGTGATTACCTAAACATTTATCAGCTAAATAGCTTGCATAATTTGATAAATTCAATGATAGATATTTTGGGTGGTTGTGAACGAATTCTAAAAACACCAATGCCCTTGATATATGTCATTAAACTTAGGCTACTCATATTCATCTATTGCTTAATACTGCCGTTGGAGATAGTTAGTTATTCAACGTGGTGGACTGCTTTAATTATAGCCTTTGTAAGTTTCACATTTTTGAGTATTGAACACATTGGCTCCGAAATAGAAGAACCTTTTGGTCATGATCCAAATGACCTACCATTAAATGCGATTTGCAGTACCATGCAACGCAATGTTGAAGAGTTAATTAAGATTGCTTCCCATGAAAACATAGAGATGAATTCACTGAAGAAAGTCACAGGGTAGATGACAGAAGGCAGTCCCGATGAAAAAAATTTCACCGCCAGGCATGAAAGAGGAATATTCCCTGCTCCCTGCTAAGATCTCCCTCTTACAAGTCAGAAGGGAAAATATCTAAGGATGTATGTAACCGAGCCTATCAGGGTTTGAAGTCCCTAAATTCATTTATGGCGATACATAGCTGCCAAAAGACAAGCGTACTTCTGCCTTCTTAAGACGTAAGAACAAGGTTTGATCATTTTCGTTATCCGCGTTATTCACTATTAATCTGATGAAACTATAGGTGTAATTATGTTAGACGCTTTGCGCCAAGTGTCGCTTTTTGCACGATTGACAAATGAACAATTGGAATGGTTATCTGAACGTAGTCAAGATCTCCGGCTGGTTGCTGGAGAATACATGGCTTTTGAGGGAGAACTGCTCAAACATTTCTATGTGCTAGTCGAAGGTGAAATTGAATCTACAAAAAAGATTGGCAATACAGAAAAGCATGTGATGAAATTTGAACCTGGAGCATATACCGGCCATGAATTAATCTTATTAGATATACCTAACTTTCGCGTTAGTATGCGTGCTGTCAAAGCAAGCTATCTTTTGGCGTGGAGCATAGATACTTTTTGGGAAATGCTCACAATTTGTCCTTCTATTACACGTGAGCTACTGATTATAACTGCCCAACGGGTGGAAATTCTACAATCAATGTCACAACACCACGAAAAGCTGATTGCGCTCGGTACATTAGCCGCTGGTGTTGCTCATGAGCTTAATAATCCAGCTTCAGCAGTCTCCCGAGGCACGAGGCACTTGCAAGAAATTTTTCAACAGTTACCTGCTCTCTCTCTGGAACTCAATCAAAAGCACATGACTAGAGAGCAAATGTTGTTTGTTAATAACTTGGTACACAATGCGATCATCCATACAAAAAGCTCTTTCTACCTAGATCCGTTAGGGCAAAGTGACCAAGAGGAAGAGGTGGCAACTTGGCTAGACTTACATCACGTACCTGAGCCTTGGAAAATGGCTCCTACTTTAGTTTGGGCAGGACTAGACACTAAAACGCTAGATAATATCGTCGAACAGATGGATAGTCAATCTCCACTTAGCGAAATGCTAACTTGGACTGAGGCATTACTAACAGGGGTAGAATTGTTAGACGAGATCGACAAAAGCTCTGGGCGCATTTCTGAGCTTGTCAAAGCAATCAAAGAGTACTCCTATATGCATCAGGCTCAGTTACAACAAGTAGACATACACCAAGGAATTGAAAGTACTCTAACTATTCTCGGTCATAAGCTCAAACATGGTATCACTCTGATACGCAATTATGACAGAAGCTTACCACGAATCCACACCTATGGTAGCGAACTCAACCAAGTGTGGACTAACTTGATTGACAATGCTATTGATGCAATGGATGGACAAGGGGAAATCAAGATCCGTACAGCAAGAGAAAATGATTGCTGTATGCTCGTGGAAGTTGCCGACAATGGTCCTGGTATTCCCGCAGAGATTCAGGATCGTATCTTTGAGCCGTTCTTTACCACTAAAGGTGTCGGGAAGGGAACTGGTTTGGGTTTAGTCATCAGTTACCGCATTGTTGAGAAGCATAAAGGTGACATCCGCTTGTCTTCTGAACCAGGAAACACCCGGTTTCAGGTTATTTTGCCGATAGTTTTTACCCAAACAACAACTGAATGCCAGATTCTGCCAAGGGAACACTCAGGTATGCGATCTGCACACACTTCGTTACAAAATGTTTGGAATGATCACATGGCTGAAATGTTTTGATTTCATAAAACCTAGTGCTATGGTGCTTACCAAGCAACCAAACTGTAACTCATGACGAGGTTTTTCTATGATTCTGACGCGAAAATTTTTTAAGCTTCTTTTTACTTTAGGACAACTTTCGCTCCTAGTTTCTTGTCGTAATGGCAACCCACAAGTCACATATACCTCGTCTCTAAAAACTCCACAACTCACAGATGTAGCTGCTTCAACTACATTGTCTCAGCCGATATTGCCGCCAGCGTATGTCGTGGCACCGATACAAGTTTTGCAAAGTGATAAATACAGCGAAGGAGTTGTTTTTGACGATCAGAATAACCTCTTCTTTTCTCAAACCAAGGCTGGAACAATCACAGTTTTAGCTCCCGACGGCTCTCGTCCTCGAATTTGGGCGAGAGTTCCTGGTGCGAATGGTCACAAGATCATGCCTGATGGTACGCATATTGTGGCTGCCAAAAACTCGGTTGTGCAGCTAGATGCTAATGGTAAGCTTCTTAAAGTAGTTGCAAAAGAATTTAAGGGTAAGCCCTTAATATATCCCAACGATCTTACTCTCGATACAAGAGACGGTTTTTACTTTACTGACTCTGGCAGCACCGAGACTCCGAATGGCTCTGTTTACTACGTAGATTCTACAGGAAAAATCAACTCTGTCGCTACTGGAATAGCCTTTGCCAATGGGATTGTTCTAACCCCGAATGGAAAGCAACTGTTTGTTGCGGAAAGCAATAAAAACCGAGTTTTAGTTTACGATGTGCTGTCGCCAGGAAAAGTGGGGTCTCAAAAAGTGTTTAGCAATCTCCCTGTAAAGCAGGGAGATCAAATAGATCATAAGCCTGACGGAATGTGTCTAGATCAGATGGGGAATCTCTATGTAGCTCACTATGGTATGGGACAAGTCGAAGTCCTCAATCCTGAAGGAAAGCTCATACGACGTTATTCCACCGGCAACCTCACCACCAGCAATGTTGCTTTTGGTGGTTCAAAGTTAGATCAACTTTTCGTGACTGGTGGCATAAAGACAGAAGCTGGTTATGGAGCAATTCAGCGCCTAAATCTTGATGTGCCTGGATTAGATATTCGTCCCACCAAACAAAGAGTAACCTCTAATTTAAATGAAGTAAATTTTTAAGCATCAATGTTTATGATAAATAATAGAGACCCACTACAAAAATTAAACCATTGTGTTTCTATTGGCATATTCTAAAATTAGAATGTGCCAACAAAAATCATATCAAGTTCATCTATTATTCTTTAATAAAACAACTAGCGTAATGTTTTATTAAACTGTGGCATAGAATGTAGATGTACAGGAATTTACTATAATTCCTAAAACTTGATGTCACTAGCATTTACACTAAAAATCTAGTGAAATTTATGACACTAATCTACAAAATCAAAAAAGAATTTTTAGACTTCTTCTTGCTAAAGTCAGATAACCATTGGTGGATAGAGATTAGCACAGCTAAGCCTCACTGTATCTACTATTTTGGCCCTTTTCAGCACTTACAAGAAGCAAAAACGGCTCAGTATGGCTATGTTGAAGATCTTGAAAGCGAAGCGGCTGAGGAAATTGTAGTCAATATTAAATACTGTAATCCAGATGTGTTGACAGTCTTTAATGAAGAGGAACAGCTAAATTTATTAGTGACAAACAACCAGAAAATATAGATGCTCTTGGCTTAAATGTAAGTAGCTTATAGAGAAAATTATTTATTTTTCTGCGCCTACAATTCATTAAGCTTCTGTTAAGAGTAACGAGGTATTTCGTTTTTGATTTGTATTTTTTAGAGGATCATTATGCTTTTTTCTAGAGCTAGTGGTATTTTGCTACACCCTACGTCCTTTCCTAATCAGTTCGGCATTGGTGACTTCGGATTTCAAGCCTATGGTTTTATTGACTTTTTAACAGAAAGTAAACAGAAACTTTGGCAGGTTTTACCGTTAGGACCTACTGGGAATAGCAATTCTCCATATGCGTCTTATTCAGCTATGGCAGGGAATCCGCTACTAATTAGCCCGGAACTTTTATACAAAAAGGGCTTTCTAGCTCAGGCAGATTTTACTAATTTACCACAGTTTTTAAATGAAACAGTAGATTTTTCACGAGTTATTGCAACGAAGATGCCAATGCTTCAAAAAGCTTGCGACAACTTCAAAGCAAATGCAACATCATTTCAGCAACAAGAATTTTCAGAGTTTTGTGACAGTCAAGCATACTGGCTAGATGACTATGCGTTGTTTATGGCGCTTAAAGATGCTCATAACGGCGCTAATTGGAATGCTTGGGAACCTGAGATAGCCCAACGCAAGCCAGAAGCTATTAAGCAATGGCAGAGCCTTCTAGTAGACGAAATTTTTTACTATCAGTATCTACAGTTCGAGTTTTTTTGCCAGTGGTCAGATCTGAAGCGCTATGCCAATCAGCGTGGCATCCAAATTATAGGAGATATTGCAATTTATGTAGCTCATGATAGCTCTGATGTTTGGGCGCATCCTGAAAACTTTTGCCTTGACAAACAAACCGGTGAACCTGCTCTAATGGCTGGAACGCCACCAGACTACTTCAGCACCACTGGACAACTGTGGGGAAATCCAGTGTATGACTGGAAGCAGCTAGAGCAAGATAACTTTAAGTGGTGGGTGCAACGCTTCCAGACGATGCTTAATTATGTAGACTTGATTCGGATCGATCACTTTCGAGGTTTTCAAGCATACTGGGCAGTAAAGCAGGGCGAAACAACTGCTATCAATGGTGAGTGGATTGAAGCTCCTGGCGTAGCGTTCTTTGAGCTACTTAAAGAAAAGTTAGGGAATTTGCCAATCATAGCTGAGGATTTGGGAGAAATTACACCGGAAGTGTACGCTCTACGAGATAGATTTGAATTTCCTGGTATGAAAATCTTGCAGTTTGCCTTTGGCGAAGGCTTACAAGCTGACAAACGCTTTTTACCATTTAATTATCAGTCTAACTGTGTAGTTTACACAGGGACGCATGACAATGACACAACTGTTGGCTGGTTTAATCAATTAAAACCCCAAACACAAGAAGAAGTCTTGAAGTATTTGAATTGTACCCGTGAGTTAGAGATTCATTGGGACTTGATACAGTTAGCACTTAGTTCTGTAGCGAATCAGGCGATTATTCCTCTACAAGATGTTTTGGGACTGGGTACTGAAGCTCGGATGAATTTTCCAGGTAAAAATTTCGGAAACTGGGGTTGGCGATATCAATCTGGTGATTTAACGCAAGAGTGTTGCGATCGCCTTAGAAGTATGACTGAAATTTATGGTCGCGCCTAGAGCTTGACAACCAGAACACATGGAAATATTGAGTGTTCTCCGCATATTTTACACGCACTCGCTTTCGCGAGTGCGTCTTTTTTACTGAAAAGGTTGTAGGCAAGACACCGCTATAAATTACCTTGGCTGATAAATTGTTTGATAGTAGTGGGTTGAATGTGGGGGTAACGAGAATTGTCAAGTTTGTTAAGTTTGCCTTTGCCTGATACTAGTGCCCAATGATACTGCTCAGCAAGGTACTCAAAAGGAGAAGAAGCCTTCTGTTTTGCCTTTGCAATCCATGCTTCCAAATCCTCGACGGTACCTAAAGATTTCTCAACAAGTTTTTTGCCGCTTACTTCCTCATAGGTAGCAAGTAGTTGTTTCAGAGTGAGGACATCGCTAGCAACTTTCAATGTTGAATTAAGCATTTGAGGGTCAGAAATTGCCTCAGCAGTATACTTCGCTGTATCATCATAGGTTGTGAAATCACACGCTTGGTGACCATCACCCCAGTAGCTAAAAGTTCCTGCTTTAAAATCAAATAGTTTTCCAAACGGCGAGAATTGTACTTCTGTAAAAGCACCGTTAAGAACGAATGTATATCCAAGTCCACTTTGTTTTAAAGCCTCAGCAAACAGAATACGGAAGTTAAGATTGTGGTTTTTTCCCAAATCTATTTTGGAGTAATCAACAGAGTAGTCAGAAGGGACAAATCGTTTCACGCCCTTGGTTATCGCAGCTTCTAGTAGGTTTAATTGACCCGAAAGCACGATGTCTTCTCGGTATAAGCCAGTTGTTTTGCTTGGGCTTCCCTTAATTGCCGAGACAATCACTTCAACTCCTTCACAGGCGTTGTTCAGACTCGACTGATCAGACAGATCTCCCTCAACAAAAACAACTCCTTTTGCTTGCAAAGCATCTAGGTGTTGCCGCTTATAGTTGTCACTAGTACCGCGAACTAATCCTTTAACATTCATCTCACCTTTATCCAGTATTGCTGTCGCAATTTTGGTGCCAAGCACGCCGCTGATACCAGCGATTAATACAGTGGGTTTTGAGTCCATTATAAATTTCCTGTTTCTGCTACATGTAAGTAATTGAAGAATCCTGCCTTGGATTTGCCAGGAAGGGGGAGATTCTATATTAATGAGCCTGTACTTACCATTTCACTCCCTGTTCAGTTAGTGATATGTTTTTGGACCATGCTTCTTTACTTTTTCAGTCAACCAAAGTTCTGAATGGTCTGGGTAGCTCCGCCATTCCCGAATCTTGTTGTCCTCAAATCTCAAGATGTCTGCACAGGGAAAGCTGATAACTTTGCCGTCGTTGTTGAGAATTACTTTAACATCCATTTCTCGGATCACTACATTTTCTAATTCCCAAGTTCCTCTGAATGTAAACGGTAGCTGAGGGAGAGTTAGAGAATAAAGCCAACTCAAATAATCTGCGATACCCTGATATCCTTTGATATCTTGAGAAGCACCAACTTTGAACAAAACATCATCAGTAAAGAACCTTTTAAAGTATTCCCAATCTTTGTTAAAGATTGCTTTATCTATCTCCGTCACTATCTCTAGTTGAGAAACGGGTACTGTTAATTGAGAGTTTAACAAATTATATTTCAAAGGTGGCAATTTTGTCGTCGAAGTTGAGACTCTTTTAAGTAATCTTTGTTGCTGTGTTTTATCAGATAACCAAAGCTCTGTTTGATCTGGGTATACTCGCCACTCCCGAATTTTGTTGCCTTCAAACCGCATTATATCAACGCAAGGAAAGCTAATAGGTTTACCATCACTAACACGAGTAAATGTGGCATCCATTTCTATGATCACGGTATCTTCGATTTCCCAAATACCTCGAAAGTAAAAGGGTATTCTGGGCGCAACGTTAGAAAAAAGCCAGCTGACGTAATCTATGACATCCTGAACGCCTCTCATCTCCGTGGATGCACCAACCTTGTAGAACACATCCTCAGTAAAGAACGTCTTAAGATTCTCCCAATCACGTTGACCAGCAGTCGCTTCCATCTGGATCACAATGTCTTTTTTGGAAACAGGTTTTGCTAATATAGAGTTTGAAACCATCTATTTTCCTCCTGATATTTGACAATTTGTAATTACAAATTGTCAAACTATGTGATATTTAAAGTACTGATTAGAAACTCACCCACAGCGCTGGCTCCTCAACACCACATTTCTGAGGAGGTAGATCCTCCAGCAGAACCCGAACTGACTCGTCCTGAATTTGTTTTTATTGAATGATCAAAAAGGTCCATTGTGGAACTTCCAATGTTCTGCTATCACAGCCCTTAGCTCGGCACCTGGCTCACGAGTATAACTTCGTTGAATCTCTCCAGTAAAGGCCGTCCAGGAAGTTAAAATCACCCCTGCTTGCATCATTCGTAGCCACGCTGCTTGCTCGATTCGGGCATTGAGCGTTCCAGAAACGTCAATAATTGCATACACAGTGTACCCTACGGCAACAGCAGAAATGGCTGGTAAACAAAGCCCAACATCAGTGGCGAGTCCAGTCATGATCAAATATTTACGTTCAGTTCGCTCAATAGCTTGCACAAATTCTGGTGTTTCCCACGAGTTATTTGTAGCATGCCGGATATAAATAGCATTAGGTAGCAATTCAGTTAATTCAGGAAGAAATGTGCCACTATGTCCAGGAATATCCGCAGCCGCAAAAATAACTGGTAAATTCAGAATTTTACAAATTTTGGCGAGGGCGATCGCATTTGCTTTTAGTTCCTGTTGATCCATTGATTGGATCGTACTTAAAGCACCGAACTGTAAATCAATGAAAACCATAACAGCATTATCACGTGTTATGGGTTCATTGTTAATCTTGAGATAGGACATTCTATTTTCTCGTTGTCATGATGGCTGAACTTCCAAAATAATCTTGCCACGTGTATGTCCTTGCTGACTTAACTCGTGTGCTCGACGTGCTTCAGCTAAAGGTAGCACTGTATCTACTAAAGTTCTGAGCTTTCCAGCATCAATTAATTCAGCTATTTTTGTCAGTACTGTAGCTGTAGGGTTCACCAACACCATTGCAGCACGAACACTGTGTTGAGCCGCCACTTCTTGGGAAGGAAAAGTCGCTGTCGCGACAAGAATTCCCCCCGGTTTGAGGACTCCCCAGGATCTTGCCTGTGTGTCTCCTCCCAATGTATCTAATACAATATCTACATCACGGACAACTTTCTCAAAGGGTGTAGTTGTATAATCAATCACTTCATCTGCACCCAAGCTTTTCACAAAGTCAATGTTGCGAGTAGAAGCTGTACCAATTACATACGCCCCGTGAACTTTAGCCAACTGCACCGCAAACATCCCTACACCACCTGCAGCAGCATGAACCAAAACTTTCTGTTCTTGTGCTAGGTTTCCCACATCGAACAACCCTTGCCATGCAGTCGCAGCCACGACAGGAACAGATGCAGCTTGTATATAATCAAGAGTTTTCGGTTTTGGCGCAACGTATTCTACACTCCGCACCGCGTAGTCAGCATATCCACCAAAGTGAAGCATATCTGACACCGCTGCATAAACATCTTGCCCAACTGATATAGTATTTACATCTGAGCCAATCGCTTCTACTACACCAGCAATATCTAAACCTAAAATTAATGGCAGCGAAACTGGCATCATGTCTTGCATGTACCCTTGGCGAATTTTCCAATCCAGTGGATTCACACTGGCTGCCTGAACCCGAATCAGTACTTCTTTTGATGATGGCTCAGGGCGGGGAACCTCTTCGTAAACTAGCACTTCTGGTCCACCATAGGAATGAATTTGTACAGCTTTCATTGTTTCCATTTGTTAATTCCTAGCCTTTAAGATGCCTTAAGCTTTAAGTAATTTGGCAAGATAGTCCAGTAGCTTGTTATAGTCAGATAAACCTGCCCGAAACCCAATGTACCAGTCAGGACGAATCAAATATAAACAGGCTTGCTCTGCACCATATTTATCATGTAGATATTCCAAACGATCTACTAAGACAGAGAACTCAGATTGTGGCTCTACTGGAATAGTAGTCACATAGTGTGTTCGCACAGTCTGGGGGTACTTAGATACGATTGTATTTGCCAAATTCTTGAGTTGAGTATCTGTGCTTGCACTAGGCTTTTTGCCAGCAAACAGTAGCAAATTCCATTGTGTACCTTGCAGCACTTGAAATAGTCTTACAGTTGCACAATCACTCAATCTAACTACAGTCGCATCAGGAGCGCGATCGCCCGCCTGTGGACCATGACTACCACCGTAGTCCTCACTAATTGTACCTTTTTTATACGAAATTGTAACTTCTTCAACTATATCCCTAATGTGATGTGTCACCATATCCGTACGAAACACCACTGGACCGAGAAACTGTAATGCCAATTCCGTGATATTGTTTGGTTCAACCATCAAGCGGAAACCGCTATCAGTTGTTTCCAACAATGCTTTAGCAACAGGTTGCCGCTCGGTATTATAAGTATCTAATAGGTGTGGCTGAGCGAGTCCTCGTATAACATACGCAAGTTTCCAACTTAAGTTGAAGGCATCCTGAATTCCTGTATTCATACCTTGCCCACCAACAGGTACATGTACATGTCCAGCATCACCAGCTAAAAATGCTCGTCCTTCCCTGAAGCGTGCTGCTTTACGATGCTGTGTACGGAAACGGTTCAGCCACTTTGGTTCAGAAAGTTCAGCGTTTTTATCAGCAATTTCTCGGACAATTTGTTGCATTTCTTCGAGAGTCGGATCGCTTTTGTTCTGTGGGTTTTGATCAGGACGTGCGCACAGGATGCGGTAAAATCCTTCACTGTCAAATGGAAATAGCCCTAGGAAGCGATCCTTGTTAATGAACATGTATCCTTCACCAACCGGATATGACCACCGAATTCGAGCATCAGTCTGCACAAACTCCTGTCCTTCATAACGCTCTCCCTCAAACTCGATGTTGAGTTTTTTACGGACTATACTTCCCGAACCTTCAGCACTGACAACCCATTTAGCTTCCACAACCTCTTGGTGATTGTCTGGATGTAGCAATGTAACCGTTACTTTTTCGTCATCTTGAATAAATTCAATTGCCTCCACAGGTCTCTCAATCTTAACACCAACTTGATTAAGATGTTCAATCAACAAATGTTCCGTGATATTTTGTCCAATATCTCGTGGAACTGGATAGGGACTATCAACTCCCTCAATTAGCAATTGTCCAAGCTTTTTACCAAATGCAAAAAATGTTGTCTTGCGAAATGGGTAACCGTTTTCAAGCCAACCTTCCACAATTCCCATGGCCTCTAAAACTTCTAGAGTCCGTGCATGAACAATACTGGCATGAGAGTGTTCAACAGGTTTGGCTCGTTTATCAACGATTCGTACAGAGATACCATAACGAGTTAGCTCTGCAGCGGTTACCATACCAACTGGTCCCGCACCAATGATCAAGACATCTAGAGAAGGAAAAGCCATAAAATTAAAGTTTCCAAGAACGTGCTTTTAGAACACAAATAACTTTACACTACGGAGGTAAGTTTGACATTGTCAATTAATAATCCAGAGGTGCCGGTAGTATCTCCTACATCTGAAACTCCAATTCCCAAAGTGTAAGTACCATCTTCTGGTACCGTATACGAAAAAGATTTAAAGCCAGTTTCTCCAAAAAACTGTGTTTGGGAAGTTGTCAATTGTGAAGTAGTTGCATTAGCAAGCTCTGAGATGAAATCTTTTGAGTGATCTGACTGAGAACTAATTGAAACAAAGCCAAAATCTGAAAAATTGACTGGTGGTAACACCTCGTTTGTAAGGAAATTATAATCAAACGTTAAAACATCTCCAGCTTTAGCTGTGAATGTTTGTTGAATAGCAGAACCTGCAGTAGCACCTTTTTCTAGGTTATTCAAGCCCCCAGCATTTAATCCTAAGAATTTTTCTATGATTGAGTCATCAAATGATTGACCACCAGTTGTTAGTAAAGATTGGTAGGTTTCGTTGGTTAAAGCGCCACCAAATTCTCCGTTTTCAATTTTAGTAGAGCCAAGAGTTGTCCATCCAGTAAAATTGCCAGCTTCAAAGTTACCGTTGGTAAGTACTGAGTTTGTAAAAGATTGGGGAAGAGAAAATTCCTCTACTGACAATATATATGAACCAGATTGGAAGTGATCACCTGCAAGGTTAACATCACGGGCTCCAGACACTACTAAGTTTAAAGTGCCATTTTCTGGTACTATTCCAGTTAGTATTGGTAGAACATTACTATCTGATTGATCATCGTTGAATGCTATAATCTTACCAGAATCGTTGAGTTCTCCTAAAAGTGGGTCGGATGAGCTAGAGTATACTTTTGCAATAAATAAATCACCACTATGGAGACCTGAGAAAGTGTAAAAGTTCGCTTTTTCACTTTCCAATTGATCCGTTACAGTATTAACACCAGATGGTAAACTTGATCTACCAGTAAAAGAGTGATTTAGTCCATTTCCGTTGAGCGGATCAACAATTTGATCTTTTGTCACAGTCATCGGAACTGAACCAGAATTATGGAAATTTGGTGTAGAAAGTTCTGTCATAGCAATGCTCTTGGAAGCTCAATGTTTAATTAATGTGTTTGGGGCTCATCTGCTTGTGATAGCTTCTACGAGACGACTTCATAAGGCAACATCATTTCATTGTCCTCATGTCCAAGCATATGGCAGTGCCACACATAAGTACCTGTAAATGAGTTTCCAAAAGGTAAGTTTTCTGCTGCTTGCGCACCAAACGGAACAATGAGGCGAATAATCTCATAGGGGTTGACTAACACCGTATCCTTCCATCCAGCCTCATTCGGCGCTGGTGGTGTTGCCGGACCAATTAAATAAGGTGTGGGATCAGGTGGTGGATAGCTAGCTGGTACTGTTGATCCACCCGCTGTATGATCTATAATGACTTTTCGAGAACCGTTGGCAAGATATGCCTTCAAATACTGAGCAGCATTAATCTTTTGTCGGTTGAGGATCTGAAAAGGTACAAGATGCAAGTGCATTGGGTGAGCTACTGGCTGAAGATTGATGATGTTCCACTGTTCTACAGTGTCTACCTTTGGTCGCTCCATCAACTCTGGATTTTTGAGGGCTTCATCCCAGTAAACGTAGTTCAGCAGTAGTACAACTGGTAATGCATTTGGGGTAGGGTCGAGTTCTACCAGCGTTAAGAAGCGTTGGCGCACCGGTTCAACAGCAACCGGTTTGATCAAAGGTTTGTGGAGCCGTAGAATCTGAGGGATTGGCTTGGGATTTGGAGCACCTGCGTTTACAGTAAACTGCATCATTTCAGGCACTTGGGGATTATTTAATAATGCGTTCGCTCTACCATATGGATATGGCGAAACAGCATCATTTTGTAAGATAATCTTGTCTCCTGGCAAACTACTAGAAAAATCAATGAGTATATCAGCTCGCTCACCTGGACCCATCAAAAGACTAGACAAATAAACTGGAGAGTTGAGTAATCCTTGGTCAGTGCCAATTTGAATTATCGGTTGTTTTGAGGATAGCTTGAGGTTGTAGGTTCGTGCACTTGAGCCATTGATAATCCGGAATCGGTATAGAGTACGATCAACATTAAGATTCGGCCAAGCTTTGCCGTTGACAGTAGCGACATCAGCAACATACTCTATGACCCAGGGGGGTTGGCTGGGATGGAATATTGAGCCATCTGCATTCAATAAACGATCCTGCAATACAAGTGGCACTTCGTACGGTGCTCCTGCGGGAAGTCCAAGTGGTCCCTTGCCGCCAGCCGGATCGTCAACGTCTCTAAGTAGATAGAATCCAGCAAGACCAGCCAAGACATTCAAGCCTGTTATTCCAAGTGCATGGTCGTGATACCAGAGCGTTGCCGCTTCTTGGTTATTGTTGAAGTTGTACACATAGGACTGCCCTGGAGTAAATGTATCTTCCGGGTAGCCATCACTTTTCGGTTCGGTATTACTACCATGGAGGTGTAATGATACCCGTGGGTTCGTTTTGTCAGACTCCTGTACACCATGTAACTCCGTGTCAATTGCTGACAACAACGGATGACCTCCGACGATGTTATTGACCACGTTGATACTAAGTGGTGTACCCCTCGTGGCTTCGATTGTAGGACCAAGAATCCGAGAACCGCCATAACCTAAGGTGGGTCCTTCCCCTAAATTGCTGTGAAACGAGTATGAATTTCTTGTGATCGTCAAAGTGCTTGGTGGCGAGCCTGCAAACGGAACGGGTAAAGGCTCAGTAAATTTTGTAATTTGCGGAGATTCAGCACTGGTTCTATTTGCCTTCAGTATTGAAGAACCCAAAAACGTTAGTCCTGCTCCCGCAGTTGCCATGACAAATTGCCTTCTAGTTAACATAACTATCTTCTTTTTGAGATGGGTAAGTAAATATAAATGAGAGTTTAGAGATACTTAATGAGTTAGGACTTAGGCACGGCAAGCTTTACAAATTGTTAGAGATTTGATTAATCAGGATTTTTTGCAATTTTTGCGTAAGTCCTGTTACTGTCATCAGTCTAAAAAGTATGAAATACACCAACAAGGGTCAATTTTTTGGATTAAGGTTGCTTTCTTTTGGTTAGGAAAAAAATTTAAATTTTCGTTTGCTTTTGTCTGCTCATGTTTAATATAGTAATGATGTTTCTAACTATAAAGTTTATGCAATCCCCAATCACATTAATTAACGTGTTTACTGTATCACTGGGTAAAGAAGACGAATTTATTCGATTGTGGAATGAGACCGCTCATTTGATGAAGAAGGAACCAGGTTTTATTGATACTAAACTGCACCGCAGTCTTGATCCAAACGCAGAGTTTGCATTTATCAATATTGCCCACTGGGAAAGTCAACAAAATTGGCAGCAAGCAATAGATTCAAATCCAAAACTTCAAGATTGGTGGGCACAGATTGCGTTAATATCTCAAGCTCATCCAGCTCTTTATAAAGTGGAAGTGCAGTATTGAAAATTTTTCGAGTTTTTTCGCTATCTTCTAGGGCTAAGGGAGTGTAACTTAATTTTTCGACAAAACTATATTTATGGGTTACTAATTTCCCTTTAAAACCCTACACCGTATTGTTCTCAATCGGTGTAGGGGGCGGCTATCGCTCTTGACTTAAGCAAAAAGCTAAGTTTCTGACTGTGCAAAGTTATTTACGACCTCCTTTTACGGAGCAGCTTTTTTGGTCAAAAACTAAGCCTAAGTTAGTACCATCTAGTCCACCTTTACCTGCAGGCACGAATTCACCAAGACTTTCACCAGTGGTACCGTCATAACGTACAACATTCTTTGTAATTAAACCCGTGACATAGAGATTATTGTCTGGTCCAAAAACCACTGACGAGGGGCCACTCATCTCCTCCGTATTAGTAGTGGTAAAGGCTTTAACAAAGGTACCAGTCTGACCGTCGAATTCCAAGATATTATTTCCACCGAAGTTACTAACGTAGAGATTACCATTTTTGCCGAATGCTAAACCTGTAGGATTAGCCAGCCCAGCACTACCACTAGGAATAAAGCTGTCAATAAATGCCCCATTAGTAGGGTTATAACGCAGCACACTATTTAGTTTGGAGGCTGTTACGTAAAGGTAACCGTCTGGTCCAAAGGTTAAAGCTAGAGGTCCTTCTGATGGACTCTGATCGATAGGGGGTAGAAAAGCTTGTATGAAAGCTCCTGTTTTTCCGTCAAATTCTAGTACATTATCGTTAGGACTGACAGACACTTCTGGCTCGTTAGGACTTTCACTGAGATAGTTGCTGACGTAGAGATTGCCGTTTGGTCCAAATGTTAAAGCCGTGGGGCGTTGAAGCCCAGGTGTACCTGGAACACCAGATCCTGCTGGCACGAAAGTATCAATAAACTTACCATTTTTACCATTGTAACGAAGGATACTACCTCCTAAGTAGCTAGCGACGTAGAGGTTGCCGTCTGGACCAATAGCCAAACCGTCTGCGTCATTAAGCCCACCACTACCAGGTGGAACAAAATCTCTAATAAAGTTACCTTGTTCGTCGTAGATCTTGATGCTATTGCTGAAGCGACTGCTGACAAGTAGAGCAGCTTGGGCTTTTAAAGTAGTAAAACCTACTACCAGGACTAATACTGTCAAAGAGAGAATTTTAAAAAAGTTACTGA
Source organism: Aetokthonos hydrillicola CCALA 1050 (assembly GCF_017591665.1). Lineage (GTDB taxonomy): Bacteria > Cyanobacteriota > Cyanobacteriia > Cyanobacteriales > Nostocaceae > Aetokthonos > Aetokthonos hydrillicola. The sequence continues at coordinate 87,448 of NZ_JAAKGC010000018.1, forward strand.
TTTGACTCATCTGTTATGTTTTGATGTTGAAGAGCTTATCTATAAGAAAAAAGCAGAAAACTTCTACTAGATGTTACTAGCTGAAAAGAATCCCGGTGTATATACACCGGGAAGTTATCAACGACAGCAATTTAGCATCATACTTTCTGAAGTTTCTCTTGCTTTTCAATCTCTTCTGCAAAAGCATCCATAAATTGATCTACTACTGCAGGATGTTTTCCTGTAATCAGGTTACCATCAATAACTAAATCAGCGGTGCCATCATTTTCATAGATCACTTCGGCCCCAGCATTCTCAACATCGCAGATAATATTGTGGGCACAAGTGACTTTGCGTCCTTTCACTAAATCTGAATCAGCACAGAAAAGCCATAAACCATGACATATTGTTCCTACTTTTAAACCTTCTGTATTCAGAGCTTTTCTGAGAAAGACGACCGCAGGAGCTTGGTTTTTCTGACCTTTCTTTACAGAGACTTGATATCGCAGACGATCTGTGGCATAAGCACCGATAGCAATGATACCTTTATAGTCAGATGGATTGGCGTCGCTAACTTCCTTTGTGACAATTACATGTTCTTCAACTTCATCGTTATCTGGATTTGAGCCAAATCTTAATTGAGGATTTCCCCACAAATGAGAAATGTATTCTACTTCATAACCTTTTTGAGGAAAGTACTCATTGAATCGACGATATTCAGTTTGATCAAAATGTTCTTCAATGAGTACACCAATTTTTCCCTTAGAGGATGCTACCATGGTTTACAACTGACTCCTTTTCATAAGGTGAATAAAAGCATTTCTTCGCATTAACGTAGGGTTATTTTTTAGGTAATTGGTGTTTTTTCAGGATTGAAACTGACCCTACACTTAATCCAGCGATCGCTAATAAACCTAATCCAGCAACAGGAGCTTCTGGATTTTTTGACTCAAGGCTTGGAGGATAGAGGGAAAAGACTAAGCCAAAGTTGGGAGATTGAAGTCCACCGGTGTTTGGAGGTACGGTTGCGTCAATGAACTCACCAGTTTTGCCATCATAACGTAAGACAGCGTTGCTACCTAAACTGTTAACGTAGAAGTTGCCGTCCGGTCCAAACTTAATAGCGACAGGATTTTCTAGCCCACCACTACCTGAAGGGATGAATACATCAATGAATTCACCTGTTTTTCCGTTATAGCGCAGGATAGTATTGTTGTTAAAGCTAGCGACGTAGAAGTTACCGTCTGGTCCAAAAGTCAAACCTGCTGGCAAATCCAGTCCACCAGAACCAGGGGTAATGAAAGTGCCAATTAATTTGCCAGTTTTGATATTGTAACGCAGGACATTGTTGTTGTTACGACTACTGACGTAAAGGGTTTTGTTATCTGGATCAAATGCCAAACCTAAGGTTTCTGACTGCTGTCCAGGAGGAGATGAGAAGACTTTACGCAAGGCACCAGTTCGCCCATCAAAGCTTAAGGTTCCACCACTAATGCTACTAACGTAGACGTTGTGGTCAGGTCCAAATGCTAAACCTGTAGGACCGCTTAGCCCACCTCTACCTTCGGGAATAAAGACATCGAGGAATTTACCCGTTTTTCCATTGTAACGTAAAATACCACCGCCACCATAGTTAGAAACGTAGAGGTTACCATCAGGTCCAAGTGCTAAACCATCCGGCTGAACCAATCCACCACTACCAGGTTTTACAAAATCTTCAATAAATTTACCTTTTTCATCATAGGCTTTGATGCTGTCAGTAAAGCGGCTACTAACAAGCACAGCTGCCTCAGCTGTTAAGGTGCTAAAAGCCAGAACTGCTGTAATAGTTGTTAGACCAACGACTTTAGATAATGCTTGTAACATTGTACACCAGTAATTAAGTTTCTACGTTGCTATAGTTTTCAGAGAATCACACAGGACTTTGGCAGTTAGGAATTGCGATCGCATTACTTCGCTCATCAATGCTCTTTCCTTTTACGTTGGTATACCAAGCATGCACCAAGGCAAGCTCCAACGCCTAACGTACCTAACCCGGAATAAGTTTCCAACTCAGAATCAGATTCCGATGAAAAGACTAGAGATTCAGGTTGGTTTAGCCCACCACTACCTGGAGCAACAAAGATACTCTTGAAAGCGCCGGTTTCCCCGTTGTAACGCGGTACACTATTACTTCCGTAGCTAGTAACGTAAAAATCTTTGTCGGGTCCAAAAACCAAACCTAATGATGGCAAGTTTAGGCCACCACTACCTGCTGGTATAAACGTATCAATAAAAGCACCCGTCTTTCCGTTGTAGCGACGAATTCCACTATCTGTAGAAAAGTCTCCAACGTAAAGGTTCTTGTCCGGACCAAAGGTTAAGCCTCCTGGGACTTTTAACATACTATTGCTGGATGACACAAAGACTCCCAGGAAGGTGCCGTTCTGCCCGTTGTAGCGCAGAACTTCATGTCCAGATGAGTTGGTAACGTAAAGATTTTTGTCAGGACCAAAAACCAAACTGGGGAAATTTAATGTGCCTCCGTTAGAGGAAACAAAAGTATCAATGAAGGTGCCGTTACGCCCGTTGTAGCGCAGAACCCCCTTGCCAGCTAAGGTGCTGACATATAGGTTGCGATCTGGACCAAAAGTCAAGCTTGAGGGGTGTTCTAAGCCCCCAGACCCTGGAGCAACAAATACATCAATGAAGCGACCTGTTTTTCCGTCAAACCGTAGAATACTATCGTTAGCAGGATTGTTGAGATCAACGCTACTAACATAGAGATTGTGGTCGGGGCCAATAGTTAAGCCCGTAGGCCTTTTAAGCCCACCAGTTCCAGGAGCCACAAAAATGTCAATGAACTTACCTGTCTTTTCATCGTATCGCAGTATACTCCCAGTTTTACCGCTACTAACAAGTAAAGCTGCTTGTGCTTTGAGAGCAGTTAAGCTCGTAACAACAACAACTGTCAGCGACAAACCTATTTTGTAGAAATTAAGCATTGTTTTGATCTTTGTGTTTCAAATTTGCCGCTAGCCAAAAAAGTAGTTTTAATCTACCAAATATTAGATTTATGCACTTAGTGAACTTATTGGGGGCAGGCTGTTGCTATTCTGCCCCTAGCTGATTAGGTGAGACTTACCTCTAAATCTCTAATCACAATAACTTTGCACAAATGCATTACTCTGCATACATGGGAGATATGTCTACATAAACTCGCCATTCGCGAACTTTTTCGTCGTTCTCCATTCGGAGAATATCTGTGCAAGCAAAATGAATTGGCTTCTGATCTTTAAGCCGTAAGTAGTTTGATTCCATTTCAAAAATCACTTGACCTTCTGGCTCTAAAACTTGCCGTACATCCGGATATTGAAACTTAGCTACTTTATACATGTCAGTTAAGAAACTAACGACATTTTCAGAACCGTGGATAGGTTCAGATGAACCGACTCGATAGAAGACATCATCGGTTAAGCAAGACTTTAATGTTGCCCAATCTTCCCTTTGCATCGCGCCAAAGAGAGTTTCAACTGTTTGCAACTTCCGAGACTTTTCTACCTGTTCTTGATTTACTGATTTGCTAACTTGATTTAAAGCTGTCATTTTCTTGTTCTCCTTTACCTTAAAATTAGTTGATACTTTAAGAACGAGCAAAGCTTAGTTCAAAGCTTTCTTGTTCAGATTCTGCAAGATACTCCCTTAGAGATTTTGGCTTAATATGGGGATAGCGGTTATTAACAAGGTTTTGAAGCTTGACTTTACCTGATACCATTCCCCATTGATATTGGGCAGGAATAACCGTGAAAGGATTAGCACCCTTGGCTTTCATGTCCTCTATCAAAACTTTCAAATCATCGACACTCCCTTTGGAGCGCACAGTTAGTTTTTGGCGTCTGACCTCCTCACCCGCTGCGATCGCTTCCTTCATCGTCACCACATCTCCTGCAACTTGGAAATTAGTGTTGACGGCTCTCGGATCAACTACTGCCTCAGCAGTATAGAGTGCGGTGTCATCTATGGTTGTCACGTCAAACTTGGTGTCACCGTTACCCCAATACTGAGCAGTATTAGTTTTAAAATCAAAAACTTCAAAAAAAGGTGACAGTAAAACTTCTGCGAATATCCCATTCATGATGAAAGTGTAGTTGACACCACTTTCCCTAACCGCCTGGGCTACTTTTATCCGAAAATCGGATAAGTAGTTGTCTCCTAATTGAAGGTTTGAATAATCATATGTGTAGTCTGATGGTATGAAATGGGAGACACCTACTCTTTTAGCTGCGTTTAAGAGATTTATCTGCCCTGTAACCACAACATCTTCCCAGCCACTTAAAGCTGAGACAATAGTGTTAACCCCTACACAAGCTTTTTCCAAGCTTGTTGGGTCATTAAGATCTGCCTCCACAAGCTTGATATTCAGGCTTTCTAGTCTATCAATTTGTTGCTTCTTTTTATTGTCATTTATCTTCAGATTTCTGACTAAAGCTCGAACTTGCAAATTTTCTTTTTTTGCCAAAGCGGAGGCGATTTTACTTCCCAACAAGCCTGTTGCACCAGCAAGGAGAACCGTTTTCTGAAAGATCATGTATTGTGTCCTTTGTTTTTAACAAATGGAGTCATAAAGAAATCCGTCAATCATAATTAGTAGTGAATAACTACTAATCATGAATCGTGATCTCTTGTTAAATACAAATTGCTGTGCTTTGTAATGTACTAATCGGTGAAATGTCAATAAAGATTCGGTAGTCTTGGATTTGCTGAGTGCTTGTCAGGCGTATAGTGCTATTGCAGGGAACAGTTAAGCGTGTCCCATTTGGGAGTATATACGTAATTGCTAGTTCAACACTCAATACCTTCCCTTCTTCCCAATACCCTGTCCATACGCCTATAATCTCATGATGCATGGTTCGGATCGATGAAAAGAACTCCTTTAATGCTGAGCGAATTGCATTTTTGCCAACAGCAACGGGGGCATTACCGAACTGAAGACGAGCATCATCAGTGAAAGGAGCAAGAATATCATCAAGATTGAGTCCATCCACTGATTTAAAGAAATCTTTAATCTGTGTCTCGTTCATGAGTTCCTTCTTCTTCTAGAGTTAAAGTTTTTGGTATTCCAAATGTTCCCAGCAAGGATGGCAGTATTACCTCAAAAAAATTCTTTAACAGATGTGAGACTAGAATTACCTGGCTTGCTAGTGATTTACTAACTGGTTCAATTCCTCAAAAGCTGCGACTCCAGCTTCCGCCACTGCGTGATCTTGTTCCCCCGAACCGCCGCTAACTCCTATAGCACCAACCACTACACCGTCTCGTGTCAAGGGGATACCACCTGCAAAAATCATAACCTTGCCATCGTTGGAAGCATGGATACCAAAAAATTCTTTGCCAGACTGAGCATATGCTGCTAAATCTTTGGTGGCAATGTCAAAAGCTCGAGCAGTGAAAGCTTTTTTGATAGAAATATCAATACTACCAAGCCAAGCACCGTCCATACGCACGTGAGACACCAGATGTCCCCCAACATCAGCAACTGCAATATTCATGGGTTGGCCAATTTTTATTGCCTTCTTTTCTGCAGCAGCAATAATTTGTCGCGCATCGTTCAATGTCACTGAATTAAATTTGCTCATAGTTATAGATTATGCTTATTAAGCTTCAAAGATAGCTAAATTAATGGAACTATTTATAAACTACCTTCAACTAGTTGAAGAATAGTTCCATCTGGATCAGGAAAGCAGACAAAGGTGAAGTTTGTACCAGGTAAAGTTACTGGTTCAGATAAAAAGTTTACTCCTTTTTCCTTCAAATTTTTATATGTCTCGCTGATGTTGTTAGTGCGAATAGAAATCCGATTAATCCCGGTGTGATGAAGATGAGGGTAAGGTTGTCCTTCTGTCTTAGGATTTTGAAATTCCACAAGATCAATTCGTGTTAAGTTTGGGTTATCTCCTGCACTCAAATGAACCCCTCTTAATTCTGCCTGCGATAACCCCAAGGCTTTTGCCAGTTCTGGACTACTCATACCTTCTCGGAAGTCAACGATGATCTGAAATCCAAGTAATTGGTAAAAAGGTAACGAACGATCAAGATCCGTCACATTCACATTGCAGTGGAATAAGCTTTCTATCATTGTCATGACCCTTGATGAACAATTGAAAATATGATACCTATAGAAGCATCGTCTTAAGATGATAGAGACAACTAGTGCAGAGGGCGCGTGAATAGCTCTTACCTAGCACAGATCGTCATAAATAAACCTACGATTCAAACAGAGCGCGAAAGTCTAGAAGACAATTTTTTTGACTTATGACTTCCGCGCCTGTCGTACCAGCCCTACCAAGCTTCTTCAAGTTGAGCCGTGAGACCACCATCTACAAAAAGCTCTGTACCAGTGATATAAGAAGCCTCGTCGCTAACTAAGAAAGCAGCCGCATAGCCGATATCTTCAGGAGTACCAATGCGCTTCATTACTTGCCTTTGCTCGACTTGACGTTGCTGTTCAAGTGGATCATTATGGTTATTAAAGATGCTCTGAATCAAAGGTGTTAATACCCAGCCAGGGGATATAGCGTTAACGCGAATGGTTGGAGCGTAGTCAAGGGCCATATTGCGAGTCAAAGCAGTAATGCCACCTTTAGAAGCTGCATATGGTGCAACCGATTTAACCGTAGCACGTGAGTGTACGGATGACATGTTGATGATCGAACCTTTGCCCAATGATTGCATATGAGGGATCACATACTTGGAGCAGAGAAATACACTTTTAAGATCGATAGATAAGCAACGATCCCATTCCTCGCTAGTTGTATCTAGTACTGACTTGTAAGTGCCAACACCAGCATTATTCACTAGAATATCTATCTGACCAAATGTATCTATAGTTTTTTGCACCATTGCTTTGACTTGGTCTTCGCTCGAAACATCACAGGCAATGAAAACTGCCTCACCACCTTTATGACGAATCTCCTCAGCAGTCTGCTCTCCTGCTTTCGCATCCCGAGCAACAACAGCAACTTTTGCTCCTTTTTGGGCAAATACTGTAGCAACTCCCCAACCAATGCCCTTAGATCCACCAGTCACGATGGCAACTTTATCTTTGAGACTCATAGTTTATACCCCTATGCCTTCAATTAGTAAAATAAACAAACCTAAACTAAAGGTATTTAATCGCAAGTAATAAAAGAGATATCCTTACACCCAAGCTATTAACTGCTGATAAGTTAGTTGCTATTTTTCTACAACACCATTGAGCGTAACCCGATTTACACCTTCTCCTTGATAAGCAACAGCAACTAGTCTAGTTTCAATAACTTCTCCTGGATTCATTATTATTGCTGTGCCATTTTCTAAGGCTGCTTTTATCCCATGAGGAGGGTAACTAGTAAAAGGTTCAAGTGCACAATTATACGTGCGTCCATACCAAGGATAATCAGTATGACCACCATAAACTTGCCACATCCAAAGAGATTTAAATAACTCCTTATCCCAAGCCATGCCGAAACCTACACCCAGCCTCTGATTGGTCAGACCATACCAACCTTCGGTCAATTCTTTGAAAAAGACTACATCTACCGACTGAGTATCTTTAGAAAGAACACGGGTGATATCTTGCATTTGGGAGGTGCGTCTATTCTTGACCTTTGGAAATTCGTAATCTCCACCTGGTTCCCATAAACCGTTTTGGTGATAGTCCATAACTTCAACCTTGGCGGCGGGGGTGTGAACCACACAACTGTCATCCAGAAAAGGCTCTCCAATAGCAGGGTGATGACCCCACATAATGGCAAATTGGCCTGTTGACTCGTTGAAAAGACGTTCATCAATGAATAATGCAGCCACACCCTCCTGCAATGACATTGTACGTTCAAGCGCTAAAGGTGAGCGGTAGAGACGTGCATATGTGCGTAAAGCTACTCGAGCTTGAGTGTTTTCAGTGATGGTCGCCTCGAAAGGCAACTGAGCAACCTCTCCATGTAAGCCTTGATAAGTACCCATGTAAGGTTCACTAGCCCACCCAGCTGATGGCAGTACTTCCTGCCAACCACCATAGTAGTAATCATGGAAGCTGCCTTCAGGTAATGCGCTGGTAATTACAAAGGGACGTTGCATGGCAATGGGAGATTGCCACATGAAGTCGAGGTCGCAGGGCTTGTAGGTAAAGTCAAAAATCGACGCGCCTTTTTCCAGTAGCAAACCAACTCTCAAAAGATCATTTTCAAGGTAAGCAATCTGCATTCCCTTATAGGTGTAGTCGAGACTAATGCGACAACCCTGTTTTCTTCCGTAGGTGTACATGAGTTATGATCTATACGGTTTGCTCTTTGTAACCTTGATAAAATTCAGCGAACTGACCATTTGGGGCCACTTATGGACCACTTAGGGGCAAATCCACTGTCAATTCGCTTTTTCCCTTCAGGATGTTCGGCAAAAAACTTCTTCATTACGTCGGGGGAAGTCAGTTTGTTTCCTTGTCTAACCGTTAGCACAGAAGAAGTAGCAGGGACAGGAATAGTTGCATTAGACACAGGATTGGCATCCATAAAAATCCGTAGTTCTGAGAATTTGTCACCCTCAACACGGAAGATATCGAAGCAAGGGAGTGTCACTACGGAACCATCTTTACGCCAGTAAGTAACATCCATTTCTACGAATACTACATCTCCTACTTCCCACAACATCTTAATATTGTGATAGAGTGCTGAGACTTGGCTGAAAAAGGCGTCTGTAGATTTCTTAATGTCAGCTTTAGTCAAACATGGCTCGAAATTACCAAATTGATACACTGGAGTGTCAGTAAAAAAGCTGATAAATCCTTCAGAATCAAAAGATTCTCCTGTTGCAAACAAACGCTTGACCATGTCTGATGTTGTTCCTGGGAGTCTTTCTATGATAGGTTTGCTCCCATTGAGAGATATGACTTGTGCAAACTTGTTTGAACCATTCGAACCATTTGAACCGTTTGAGCCATTTGAAATAGCCAATTGTGATTCTTGTGTTATGTCCTGATTGCTCATGTCATATTCCTTCTGTTTCTTAACAAAAAGAGAAACTATCTGATCCTTAAGTTGATTAATTGCACCAGTTTTGGTAATAAGTTCTGCCACCTGAGAACCTCGTTGACCTGCCAAAGTCATTTGATTGTTATAAACAAAAGTGTAAGCAGCACGTTGTGGAAATGGAAAAAGTTGCTTGACGTACTTGGCAAGGTTTTTGACAGCTAAGGCATATTCTGTTGAAGCAAAGAAACTTTCCATTGCTAAAGGATTGGCGAAAGCAATTTCAAAAGCAGCTTGGTATTGTTTTTCTGTGGGTTCATAATGAGAGACACCAGCAGCATCAGGACGCGAGTTGTCTACTTCTTCAAACAAATGTAGCCGGAATTTGAGAACAGAATCATTGTTGATAACAGCATTGGCAAAACTGGTTTGCAAATATTCGCGAAACTCTTGGATACTCACATCATCGGCTTTTTTAACCATGACGTGGAATTTAATGGCATCTTGTTCACCGTTAGGATCGCCTATAACGATGGCATCCACGTATGTTTGAGAGTTACCAAAGCTAGTGTTATAGCCAATAGCTTTACTGAATAAGTTGTGTTCATCATCCATCAGGATGGTTGCAGAGTTGAACCATTTCTGACGGTCTTGTTCTGTTTCAAAGGTGAGTTCGGCAATTCCATCAAACTGATCTTCTGATGGAGTGGTATTGTCTATACCAGCAATTGTTGGCCATATACCACCTTCATTGTGTGCTAGATGGAACTGCCAGTATTGGTGCTGACCTGGTAGCTGCGCACACACTGGACCATGTACATTTCTCCAGTAGTTACTGAACAGTTCTAGGGATATTCCCTTTCTTTTCCACAGGAGAACGTAGAAGACTACCTTGCCTTTTTGGTCCCGTGTTGCGTAATCAATTTTTCTTGTTGCTAGTGAATTTGCTGCTTTTACTGATTGAACAACTCCACTTTGCTCAAAAACTGTATTCAATGTACCAAAACAACCGGCTACTTTATTGAAGCCTGCATAAACGCACATGAATAAAAGAAGTTCTTCTATTTCCTCACGAGTGGCTCCTTGCTTAAGAGCCATATTTACATGTGCACCAAAAGGATTACCAGGACCTGTATGATCTTGATTGGCAACATCAATGGCGATTGTAATGAGAGCTTTGGTTTTTTGGTCGATTAACGGTAGACCCCATGCTTCACCAGCTACACGAGTAACGAAGTCTCCAAACTTGGGGTTGATAGTTTTTAAACCTTCTTGCAGTTCTATGTCATCTAAAACTGCATTTTTATAAATTGTATGTTCTGTCATTTTAGGCTGTGGTGATTAACTTCAATAGTTGTTCTGGGGCAAAAACATCACGGTAAAAGGTTAGCTGCTCGGTTTTCAGATAGCAGGCACCTCTGTGTCCACGTCGAATCCAGGTAACAGATCCCTTAGCAAGTGTTTCATTCGTTTCATCGTCCACACATTTCCATTCAAAATAGGTGACTTCACCATAAAACATGACGATTGGCCAGCACATAGTGACTCCTGGCTGTGCAATCAATGCCCACCAATGTTTCTCTCTTTCTTTTTGTTGATCTAAGCCATAATATGGACCATCTTGACACAAATAAACGAGATTATCGCTGTATTCACCGGTTAGTATGTCGCCTCTTCCTTGTCTCAATGCTTCGCAATGAGTTGGCCACCATTCTTTGTTTTCTTTTTCAATTTGCTCGAGTGTGTAATTAGGTCCTATTTCTGGTAGTGTCTTTTCTTTAAGCGCTAAAAATCGTTCGGCGTCTTCAATCAGCTTTTTTCCTACATAGGCACTTACAAGCCCTGGTCGTGAATAGTCAGCTGATAAATCTTTGTAGTAATTAGTTCGTTTTTTAGTTGCAACGTTTGTGGTATTTTGGAATCTGTTTACAGATACATCAGGAAAAACATTTGAGTTAGAAGCAATAGTTTGTTGATTCAGCATACGATAAGCTAGATGATCCTTAAGTTGATTAATTGCACCGGTTTTGGTAATAAGTTCTGCCACCTGAGAACCTCGTTGACCTGCCAAAGTCATTTGATTGTTATAAACAAAAGTGTAAGCAGCAAGTTGTGGAAATGGAAAAAGTTGCTTGACGTACTTGGCAAGGTTTTTGACAGCTAAGGCATATTCTGTTGAAGCAAAGAAACTTTCCATTGCTAAAGGATTGGCGAAAGCAATTTCAAAAGCAGCTTGGTACTGTTTTTCTGTGGGTTCATAATGAGAGACACCAGCAGCATCAGGACGCGAGTTGTCTACTTCTTCAAACAAATGTAGTCGGAATTTGAGAACAGAATCATTGTTGATAACAGCATTGGCAAAACTGGTTTGCAAATATTCACGAAACTCTTGGATACTCACATCATCGGCTTTTTTAACCATGACGTGGAATTTAATGGCATCTTGTTCACCGTTAGGATCGCCTATAACGATGCCATCCACGTATGTTTGAGAGTTACCAAAGCTAGTGTTGTAGCCAATAGCTTTACTGAATAAGTTGTGTTCATCATCCATCAGGATGGTTGCAGAGTTGAACCATTTCTGACGGTCTTGTTCTGTTTCAAAGGTGAGTTCGGCAATTCCATCAAACTGATCTTCTGATGGAGTGGTATTGTCTATACCAGCAATTGTTGGCCATATACCACCTTCATTGTGTGCTAGATGGAACTGCCAGTATTGGTGCTGACCTGGTAGCTGCGCACACACTGGACCATGTACATTTCTCCAGTAGTTACTGAACAGTTCTAGGGATATTCCCTTTCTTTTCCACAGGAGAACGTAGAAGACTACCTTGCCTTTTTGATCCCGTGTTGCGTAATCGGCTTCTCTCTGTACCAGTGTCATTGCCGTTCTCCTTGACGGATTACTACTTTCTTCTGTCAAATTAACTTACTCAGGCTTAAACATAGGAGTTATTTTAATAAAATACTCATCTGTTTTTTTGCCATGCATTGGAATAGAAAAATATAAATTTTTCTATTCTAATTTGTCTATTGTTGACAGAGGTTTATAACAAATATTGAGCCTTTAAAACGATTTGTGCGGTCTCGGGTTAAAGACTTATAGTGAAACTTGGGGTGATAATTTGCAGATAACTTGAAATTCTAACTATTCAAACGGACTTGGTATTAGAATTTATTTGACCATTTTGATCGTATATTTATACCCTTTGTTAATTATTTTAGGAAGTAATAAAAATAAGGGCAAGGGTCATTTTTTTGAAGTAAGTTTACTTTGTTTTGCTTAGGATTGCTGAGATTAAATCTTGTCTTGCACTACGTCTTGTTTGTTATAAACCTTAAAATTAGGAGTTCAGAACTCACAGATTAGAAGCCAGAATCAATTGGACGGAGATTTATTTTATTGTGGACAACGCCAGATGATGCCAAACTCCTAACGAGGGAAAACCCCCTTTTCCAACAGGAGAAGAAGGGGTACGGGTGACCTGGTTTGTCAGTAACGCTCTCGCGCAAAGCGCACGTAGGACAAAAGACATTTCATCCTCATATAGACCATTAGATTGAGCTTCTACTTCTGCTGAAGTTGTTACTCATGGGTTTGCCACCTTGAAGTGTGGTTACCATGAGGTGTAAAGAAAGCTATTCCTCCAGGATGTTGCAATCCACCTACACCAGGGGAAACGAATACACTAATGAAAGCACCAGTTTGACCATCGTAGGAGCGTATACTACTGCCACTATAGTCACTGACATACAAGTTTCCATCAGATCCGAATTTAAGGCGTGACGATGTCTGTAACCCACCGTTGTTATTTGCGCTAACAAAGTCACCAATTAAAGAGCCAGTCTTACTATCATAGCGTTCAATAGTTGACGGACCAATAAATGTACCATCGTATAAGTACTCTCCATCGGGGCTAAAAACTGTGCCTGAGGGTACTGGTTGTGCAATGTTAGGAGGGACAAATGTATCTTGCACACCAGTTTCTATGTTGTAGCGTATAATACTATTATCATTGAATACACTACTGATATAAAGGTTGCCGTCAGGCCCAAAATTTATCCCACCAGCATATAATTTTTTACCTTTTGAATTGGTTTGAGTTAGAACGGTGAGTTCATGAGTCTTGCGATCATATCGTTGGACACCGCCACCTCCTAAACCGCTGATGTAAAGCGCGCCATCAGGACCGAATACTATGTCTTCCGGGCGGTGCGGTCCATCAGGTCCAAATTGCAAGTACGTATCAATCAATACACCAGTTTTACCATTGAATCGTAATATTCTGTCATTCGCTTGATCGCAGGCATAAAGGTTACCGTCACTTCCAAAAGTGATACCAGAACTAAGACCTATAATTCCTGGAGGAATAAAAGTACCCAAAAATTCACCTGTTTTTTCATCGTAACGGAGGATACTGCTCTTGCCAGGGGTAAAGTTATCCGTGATTGCATCTTTTACCGGGTCATAGTTTACAATCGCAGGGTTGCTTTTATCTAAAGGTTCGTTGGCAACATTGCTAACATATAAATCGGCTAAAGCTTTCAGCGATGTCAAGTGAATAAGTGCAATGACAGTCCCTAATGGGATGAATTTAAACGAGTTACGCATCATTAACATTTGGAGTTTAATTATAGAGTGTAGTAAAAGCTTATTTTTCTTGTGTTTGGCGGTGAGTTTCTACAGAAAAATCATAGAGATTTCACTGTACTCTGTGCTAAATTTGATAGCATAAAAATGCCTTATATGCTGTTAATTGCAAGCATAAAATATAACACAAGATTGCGTAATACGATTTAAATATTGCAATAAATAAAACACACTGTAAATGGTTATTTTTTCTGTATAAGTGTTGTTTTTTGTGGTAATTTTTTTAGATTTTGTACCAGGTGAACAATTTTTTCTGGATATTAGCTTCTTGCTTATCCTCTAATAAGCATCAAATATGACTTTATAAACATCATTTAATTTACACAGAGAATGTGAGAAATAATTTTGAAAAAATATTGCGTATTCAGGTAGTATTTCTAGTTACATCCTGGATGAAATTGCATTTGCTATTACTTATAATTTTACGGCCATTATGGATAATCAATCAAATATAAAGCTCTATAAAAATAGATCGAAAGATTTAAAAATTTTGTTTTATTGAAAGACGTTATGATAATATTTATATTGAATTTTATAACAAAAAATATTAATTTACTGTGATGACACAAATATTTATTACTCAAGTCATTTAATGATATTGAATTACAATGCAATAACTCTCCTTTCTATCAGCCAAGTGCCTAAGCTAAGTCACTTATTCTCGGTTCATCTTAGCTGTTTCGTCGCCCCGTTAGGCCAAAACAATACAACCTTGTGCCAAAAAATAAACCCTTGTAGTTTTGTTTCGCGCTTCCTAAGCTAATAAAAATAGTTCGCTCACTAGCCGAGTTTTAATATGAATATAAAAAATCCATAAAAAGAATAATCAATAAAATAAATATTTTTTTATTAATATGAAACAAATATTTATTATATAAAATTATTTTTTATGTGTAAAAGATCAGTATATTAGGAAAATTTTATAAGTTTTAACACCATGTTTGATTTTGCTGAACACATTTACAATATTTCAAATTTATGAATAATTTTACAACTTGGAAAAATCTAAATTGGTCTGAATACGGTGCAGAACTTCTGGGGACTGCATTCAATCTCTTGATTGGGTTTAGTATAATCACTTTTGATTTTGGCAAGGGATTGCCTATGGAGCGTCTTATCCCCGCAGAAAGTCCCCGTTTACTAATTAATGGTTTAATCTTTGCTGGCAGTGGTTCTATTTTTGCTATTTCTCCATTGGGCAAACTGAGTGGTGCCCACTTAAATCCCTGCTTGTCTTTGGCATTCTGGTTACAAGGTAAAATGCATAAACGAGATCTCATCGGATACATTATTGGCCAATTTATCGGTGCAATTCTTGGGGGATTTTTAGCGTTATTATTATGGGGAAAATACTTTAATACTGTCAATTATTGCATGACTTTACCTGGCCAAGGGTATGACATCTGGTATGTATTTTTGACGGAAGTTTTTATGACTTTTTTGCTAATACTGTCGATTTTTATTTTCTTAAGTCATCCTCAACTTTTACGTTGGACACCAGTTATGGTGTGGCTCTTAGTGGCAACTATGGTGTGGTTAGGCGCACCTATTTCAGGTACTAGTCTCAATACAGCACGTAGCATAGGGCCTGCTTTTTTATCATGGTCTTGGCAAGACCAGTGGCTTTATTGTATTGCACCACCACTGGGAGCATTCATTGCTGTAAGAGTCTTTCAACTTATGAGTATGGGTGAACGCGAAGTTCTCACAGGTAAACTATTTCACGTTCCGAATTACCGTTGTATCTTCAAAAATGTTAAAGTACCGCATCTTAAGAAGCAGTATTAAACATACTTTTTGATCACTTCCAGAAATAAAAGGAGAAAATCAATGAAGAAACTAGAAGGTAAAGTCGCTTTAGTAACTGGTAGCAGTAGTGGGATTGGCCAAGCTATTGGTGTGCGCCTCGCTTCTGAGGGTGCAGATGTTGTAATAGACTATCGCTCTCATCCTGAAGGGGCTAAAGAAACTCTTGCCAAAGTGGAAGCTTTTGGAGGCAAAGGTTTGATTGTGAAAGCTGACTTAAGCGTTATTAGCGACATCCATCAGCTTATCGCTTTTGGGATCGAACACTTTGGCAAGTTAGACATTCTGGTGAACAACGCTGGCATCGACGGCAAGAATGCTGATTTCTGGAATATTACCGAAGCCGATTATGATGCAGTTCTTAACCTCAACCTCAAAGGCACGTTTTTCGCCACTCAAGCGATGGTGCAACACTTAATCGAAGCCAAGCGACCTGGGAAAATTATCAATATTAGCTCTACTCATGAAGAAATGGCATTTCCGCACTTCACTTCCTACTGTGCAAGCAAGGGTGGGGTGAAAATGATGATGCGGAACTTAGCAGTTGAGCTTGGTCCTTTAGGAATCACAATCAACAATGTAGCACCAGGAGCAATTGAGACACCAATCAACACTAAGCTATTAAATGATCCTCAAAAGTTGGCAGGGGTGCTGAAGAACATTCCCCTAGGTCGCTTAGGCAAGCCAGAGGATATCGCGCCCATAGTTGCCTTCTTAGCATCGTCGGATGCTGACTATATTACAGGTGCAACCTTCTACGTAGACGGAGGTCTAAGCCGGAACTATCATGAGCAGTAGACAGTTAGTGTTTACGCTACTGTTTAAGTGAACAAAACCTACTCTCCCTGACGTACCCAAAATCTGAAATTGTTATGACTGAAGAAGAAGCAAGATTAGCCGCAGACCGCGAACGCAGAGCATATTGGAAAAAATGGGGTCCATTTCTAAGCGATCGCCAATGGGGAACAGTCCGCGAAGACTATAGCCCTGATGGTACCGCTTGGGATTTCTTTCCTCACGATCATGCTCGCTCGCGTGCCTACCGTTGGGGAGAGGATGGAATTGCCGGAATTTCAGATAATCATCAGCGATTGTGTTTTGCTATTGCTTTATGGAACGGTGAGGATGCAATTCTTAAAGAGAGACTTTTCGGTCTAACTGGGACAGAAGGGAATCATGGGGAAGATGTTAAAGAATATTACTTCTATTTAGACAACACCCCCACCCACTCCTACATGAAATATCTTTACAAATATCCCCAAGCTGCTTTCCCCTATACTCAGTTAGTAGAAGAAAATCGCCGTCGAGGTCGTCAAAGTCTAGAATTTGAATTAATTGATACAGGTATCTTTGCTGATGATCGCTACTTTGACATATTTGTTGAGTATGCTAAGGTTTCTCCTGAAGACATTTTGATTCAAATCAGTGCAGTCAACCGAGGACCAGAAGCAAAAACCCTGCATCTACTACCAACGCTCTGGTTTCGTAATACCTGGGCATGGGATTTTAATCAACACAAGCCTTGGTTAAAAATTAGCCAATCTAACTCTAACTGGAACACCATTGAAGCTTATCACCCTTCTTTAGGAACTCGATGGCTTTACTGTAATGGAACTCCAGAACTACTGTTTACTGAAAATGAAACTAATAATAAAAGATTGTTTCAAGTAGACAATTGTTCGCCATATGTCAAAGATGGAATCAACAATTATGTGGTTAACGGGCAAAAAGCAGATGTCAATTCAAATCGAATTGGTACAAAGACTTCGGCTCGTTATGAACTACAAATTGGTGCAGGCGAAACCAAGATAGTTAGACTACGGTTAAGTGACTCGCAAAATTTAACTGAACCATTCGGGACTGAATTCGACATAGTTTGGCAGCAACGTCAGCGAGAGGCGGATGAATTTTATCACCGAATTTGTCCGTTTCCAATAGCGGAAGACAAGCGTAATGTCCAACGACAGGCATTTGCTGGTATGTTGTGGAGCAAACAATTCTACTACTATGTCATACAAGAATGGCTTAAAGGAGATCCTGCTACCCCGCCTCCACCACAATCACGTCTTTTGGGCAGAAACCATGAATGGTTTCATGTTTTTAATGATGATATACTCTCCATACCCGATAAATGGGAATATCCTTGGTTTGCAGCTTGGGATTTAGCTTTTCATGTTATTCCCTTCGCTATGATTGATCCAGACTTTGCCAAGCTGCAACTCAGCCGTTTGACAAGGGAGTGGTACATGCATCCTAATGGTCAGCTACCAGCCTATGAATGGGCTTTTGGCGATGTCAATCCGCCTGTTCATGCTTGGGCAGCATGGCAAGTTTATCAGATTGAGCAAAAAATCTATGGTCATGCAGATAAAAAGTTTCTAGAACAAGTTTTCCAGAAATTACTGCTGAACTTTACTTGGTGGGTTAACCGGAAGGACTTCTCTGGCAAAAATATTTTTCAGGGCGGCTTTCTGGGTATGGATAATATTGGTGTCTTTGACCGTAGTAATCAGCTGCCGACTGGTGGATACCTGCAACAAGCAGATGGCACAAGTTGGATGGCGATGTATTGTCTGGATATGCTGACTATCGCTTTGGAGTTAGCAAAAGAAAATTCTGCCTATGAAGACATTGCCAGCAAGTTTTTTGAGCATTTCCTATATATTGCTGATGCTATGAACGGTGTTGGTGATGCTGAAATAGCACTCTGGGATGAAGATGACGGCTTTTACTATGATGCACTGCATTCACCAGATGGTCATCAATTTCCAATGAAAGTGCGATCGCTAGTGGGGCTGATCCCATTGTGTGCTGTTAGTATTTTAGAACCAGAAACTTTGGAGCTGCTTCCAGGTTTTAGGCAGCGAACAGAATGGTTTATTCGCAACCGCCGCGATCTAACACAGAATATCGCTTGCATGGAGAAACAAGGTGTTGGTGAGCGCCGACTGCTAGCAATTACCCCTCCAGATAAACTCCGTCGCATCGTGCAAAAGATGCTAGACGCAACAGAATTTCTCAGTCCATATGGTATTCGCTCTGTTTCTAAGGTTCATCAATCCAATCCTTACATTTTAACAGTCGATGGACAGCAGTATCGAGTAGATTACGAACCTGCGGAGTCCAGCACAGCGATGTTTGGCGGTAATTCTAACTGGCGAGGTCCAGTTTGGTTTCCTATTAATTATCTACTGTTGCAATCACTACAAAATTTCCATAATTACTTTGGCGACGATTTCAAAGTTGAGTGCCCGACCAGTTCTGGGCAAATGATGACACTCAAGGAAGTATCAATTGAATTAGCTCAAAGGCTGACGCAAATTTTTCTTAAAGATTCTTTTGGTCGGCGACCTTTTTACGGTGGGACAGAAAAATTTCAAACTGACCCTCATTGGCAAGATTTAATTCTATTTAATGAATATTTTCATGGAGAAAATGGCGCTGGCATTGGTGCTAGTCATCAAACTGGTTGGACAGGTTTAGTTGCTAAATTAATCCAGCAATGTGCAGAGAATTTATTGTAAAACAAATCGAATGGGGATGATAAATTATAAGTAAAATATGAGTGAATTTCGTTGACATTTTTTTTTTAAATCCATAAAAAGCTCGCTCAACCGTTAACGTTGCTATGGTATTACTTACAGGTAAACCTATGCTTTCTTAGGATGGTGAGAGGAGGCAAAATTACATTGGGGTGAGCATATGCAGCTTGAACCACAAGTAAATATCCTCGTAGTAGACGACCAGCCAAAGAATTTGCTGGTTCTAGAGACGGTATTAGACAGTTTGGGGCACAATCTCGTAAAAGCTTATTCTGTTCTAGAAGCTTTAAAATGTGTTGTAAACGAAGAATTTGCATTGATTCTAATCAAAGTCGAGATGTCAGGTATTAATGGCTTTGAGACGGCGGAGTTGATTCGAGAATTAGAAGAATCACAACACATTCCCATCATTTTCTTAACAGCGTTCACTACCAACGACAACTTCATATTTAGAGGTTATTCTCTTGGTGCTGTAGACTATTTAATTGAGCCAATCTCACCAATAATTTTAAAATCAAAAGCTTTAGTGTTTATTGACCTGTTTCAAAAAACACAACAAGTGAAACGACAAGCAGAACTACTTAAAAAACAAGAGCTTCAAATGTTATCTCAGCAACAGGAAAAGCTCAAAGCCTTGGGTAAATTAGCTGCTGGACTTGCTCATGAACTGAATAATCCAGCATCAGCTGCTCGTCGAGACGTAAGGCATTTGTGCCGTAGAATACAGGTTTTACAAGGTCTAGCACTCAGATATATTGAGCAACAACTAACGTTAGATCAACTGGAGTACATCTTGACACTAAAGCGCCATGCCATTGAGTATATCACAACACCCAAGCAGTTAGATTCACCCTTAGTCCAAACGGATTATGAAGAAGATCTCAAAGATTGGCTGGAATTACATAGTGTTGCTGATGGGTGGAAACTTGCTCCTACTCTAGTTGCAGGTGGACTTAACACCCGTGTATTAGAAGCAATTAGTAAGCACATATCAACCGAAATATTGAGTGATGTGCTTGCTTGGCTAGAAGCAACACTGACTGTTGCAAGTGTAGTGAGTGTAGTAGAACAGAGCACTGAGCGCATCTTTGAAATAGTTAAGGCTGTGAAGGCTTACTCTTTCATGGATCGCGATTTTATACAGAATGTAGATTTGCATGAAGGGCTCAATAATACGCTGACTGTTTTGAACTATAAGCTACAATCACGCAATATTATAGTTACACGGCAGTACTCGCATCGTGTGCCATGCATTCTGGCTTATGGAAGTGCTCTAAATCAGGTATGGACGAATCTAATTGACAATGCGATTGATGCTGTGGGTGAGGGAGGTAAGATTTGGATACGTACTTCAAACGAGAAAGATCATGTCATAGTTGAAATTGCAGATGATGGTCCAGGCATTCCCCCTGAGATTCAGTCCAAGATCTTTGAGCCATTTTTTACAACTAAAGATGTCGGTGCAGGGACGGGGTTAGGGTTGGATATTGCCTATCGTATTGTAGTTGGTCAGCATAACGGGGACATCCGCTGCTTTTCAGAGCCTGGTCATACTCGTTTTCAGGTTCGTCTACCCATAGCATTGCCCTTAAACTAATCTATTTTGGGAGCAACGCAATTTTCGATTTTGATTTTTTATATTTCTACAAGAACAAAAGTTGCAAAAGCAACTTTTGTTCTTGTAGCCCTATACTAGAATTGTTTTGGATATCAGCACAGCGTTGATACTAAGGTGATTTTGATTGAACCATCACTAGCTTTTGCAACAGAACTATTTTCTCCTTCTAAGATGAGTTCTTCACCAGTAACACTATTTTTATTAAGAATTGCTGCAATCTCTTGAACACAAGCTTGTAGTCGTTGAACTTCTACTTGACTAACAGTTGCGGCTTTCTGGTCAATTAAATTGTTTAAGCTAGACTTTTGTGGATCTATCTGCCACAAAGGAATGCTTTTGCTTTGATTTGTCCTTCGCCAAGTTTGAGGAGTTGCATTGTGGAATTTAAGAAACTGACGGCTGAAATGACGTCTATCAAAATACCCCACTGCTTCAGAAATTCGCTCAACTGATTCTTCAGTTTCGAGAAGTAAACGTCGCGCCTCTGCCATACGTCGCTCAATAATCCAATTAAGCACGGTCTTTCCGGTTTCTCGCCTAACAAGGTCAGTGAGATAAGCTGGCGAACGACCTACCGCCTGGGCTACTTCACGAAGACTGATTGATTGCTGATAGTTTTTTTCAATAAAATGGAAAACATTGCTCAGAAGAGGTTGCGATTGAAGCAAGAATTTTTCAAATGTCGCCAGTATACCCCTGTCAATAGCTATGTTAACCTGATAAGAATTGATCCCGTTTAGTAAGTAATTAGAATCCATCACATTACTCCCATTAATAGGGTTAAATAGGCTGTACTTGCTCTCAGATGTACCTAACTAATAGTTGAGAAAACAGAACATTTTTCAGAACCAAGAATTCAAGAGCGATGTTTTAACCTTAGGTATTTAAACCGTAGGTCACTGGTGTTCCCGAGAATCAGGATTATAAAAATTTTCGGGTTATTACTAAATTTCTAGTTAACGTCTGATCCAATGTAGTAATTCGTCTGACGCCAAAATATTCCGATAAAAGTTAAGTTGCTTAGATTTTAAGTAGCATCCTCCTCTATGTCCTCGACGCAGTATAGTTTCGCTGCCTTTAGCAATAATCTCCTTGGTCATATCATCAAAACAATTCCATTCTGTATATATTGCTTCTCCGTTAAACAGAACAATTGGCCAAGCTGTTGTTACGCCTGGCTGAGCAAGAATAGCCCACAAATTAATTTCTCTATCTGCTGTGGCAATCCTGCCGTAAAAAATTCCTTCAGTAGAGAAAAAGACAAGATCGTCTCTATATTCAGCTTTTAGAATATCTCCTCGTCCTTGTCTGATTGCTTCACAGTGGGTTGGCCACCAATCTTTGTTTTCTTGCTGTATTTGTTCTGTGCTATATTCAGAAGTTATTTCAGGCAGATTTTGTTCTTGTTGAGAGATGTATATCTCTGCGTCGTTGAGTAGTTTTACCACTTGTTCATCAGAGACTAGCCCTGGTTTTGAATAATCAGCGCATAGCTCATTGTAGTAATTGGTTAGTCTTGTCATTCATCAATTGTGAGCCTCTACAACAGCCCTTTTTGAAGGCGTTAGATATATAGTTTTTAAGGGAGCTATAGCCTAGTTATGCCTAACCTAAGATGCTACAATGCTCTTTTAACAGATAAGTCATATTCTAACGGATTCATCAAACAAAAATATTGTAATTTAGAATTATAGATATACGACACACCTGAGGTTTTTACGAAAGCTCCAGTTCCCACCTGGAGGATAAAATGTGGTAAAAGAGTCATTGATAGAATCAAGGAGCAGAGTTTTTGCTGTACTTGATCTATAATGATTTTCTATTTCATACCAGAGTTTAACAAGTTAAGATAGAAAACTTAAGAAAAAACTTTAAGTGTTTGCTGTCGTAATTTACGCAAAACTGTAATCACAGTCTTGTCAAGAAACAGCAAGTGTAAAAGTAAAACTTATCTGAACTACCCGCGCCAATCAGATAAGCTTCCTTCACTGAGTGCTAAAGTTTGTCAGGCACTGTAGTCTAAGCGCAACCCTAACCAGATAGTGCTGGAGGAGAAGATCAAACTTAAAATAACTTAACTTTTCTTTAAGTTGTTTATCTTGAGTTGCAAAAGTTTAGCGAAATTGGGAAACTCCGTCATAACAGGTAGCTAAGTTGAGTTGACAAGCCATGAAAAGACTAATAAGCAATGGTACTAAATGCTTAACTCCTCTACGTTGGCTTCCCTTACCGTCGCTGATTCCGGCATTTTTTACAAGCGTTGCGACGAGATCTAAGACCGTGCAACCAGTTTGCTCCAGTATACTGAGCAAACGCTGTCGTTATGACCAAAACCTTTATCTCGTACGAGTTTGAGTCTTTTAGATCTGGAGTGAATTATGACAGTACGTCGATGGGGTATTTGAGATCAAATCTAGGCACCATAAGGATTTTGAAACATTCATTTAAATGTTTGTGAGAAATTCGGGTTGATTAGTGAGCAACTCAGCCAGGCCCCACTGACATTTAGCCAACATTTATTAGATAGTTGTCTTAATCAGATACTAGGCACTGTTGTATAGGCATGGTGATATTATAGATATTATGACCGCTCAACCCTTGAGGTTCTTAAGGAAAACTTAATTTCATTGAGAATTAGAAATGTAAGGGTTTAGTTAATTTCTCTCAGTCGTGGAAGTGTTAAATTTAGCTAATCGCTTTTTCTGGTGTTTTAAAGAGTTCCAAAGCCAGAAGTATTGTTACTCACCACAAACTAAAAATCTTACTATTACTCACAGTCTTTAAGTTATTCGCTGAATTTACCAATTAAAGTTGCAAAAATTCTACCAGATAGTAATAACATGGCTTACGTTTACAATGTTGTGTGTAACATATCAATATTTAGTTGTTAAGATATAAGTGATAGTTCTGGTACTTTTACGCACATTTATTTCATAAGTTAAGTTGATGAGATCCCGCACCTATCAATAAGAGAAGAAGCTTAGCTTTTTTAAGGGAACTTTCACTCGGTCAAACAGAGATCGTTCAACATATAGCACATTATAGAGTTTTGTAAATGCCTGAATTCTAAAGCTTTCTCCAATGGTCTAAATATCTCACACCAATTTAAAGCTCTTCGTAAACATATCTGTATGTACCTTTCTATGGAAACTGAATCATTTCCTGTCAACAAAAAAAATAAGATTCAAAAATTAGGATCTGATTCTTATTTGATCCCTTCGCCTGTTGCAGATGTCCAACTAAATTTAGAGCCATTGGATCTCACACCAAGTCAGAAAATAACAGCGGCTTCAGTAGCTGAAGCAGTTGTCAAGATGCTGGAAGATCTAGGCGTGGAATATGCGTTTGGTGTTTCGGGAGGTGCGATCGCACCATTATGGCATGCACTGCAACACAGTTCAATAAAGGTACTTCACTTTCGTCATGAAGCAGGAGCGGCGTTCGCAGCTACTGAGGCTTACTTTGCAAGCGATCGCCCAGTCGTAGTATTCACCACAACAGGTCCAGGGATCACGAATGCTCTCACTGGATTATTTGCTGCTGTATGGGAAGGTGCAAAAGTTATTTTCCTGTCAGCGTCTACCTCAACAGGACAACGTGGACGGTGGGCTTGCCAAGAGACTAGCACATACACCATGCCTGAAGGAATTTTTTCATCAGGGTCGCTATTCGACTATGCTACGACTCTGGAATCTAGCGATGAGCTACCAGTAATTTATAGAAGGCTAGCAGGAGGCTTAACACGACCAGGCGGTTTTGTTACTCATCTTAGTATTCCTACAGCCATCCAAACAAGTCCACTTAAGATATCTTTGTCACGAGAGATTATATCTACTGCTCCTGTAACTGCTAGTGAGACAACTATATCAGAATGTACACGGTTACTATCTGAAGGACCATTTGCTATTTGGGTTGGCTTTGGTGCACGCTTTGCAGCAGAGGAGATTCGTGAACTTGCTGAAAGAACAGGGGCTGCTGTGATGTGTTCACCCCGTGGCAAAGGAATTTTTCCTGAAAATCACCCTCAGTTTGTTGGAGTCACTGGCTTTGGTGGACATGAGTCAGTGGTAAAGTACATGCAACAGCACCGTCCTTTGCGCACACTTGTTCTGGGAACACGCTTAGGCGAGCGCTCATCACTTTGGAAGCCTGTAATGGTTCCCCGTAGAGGCTTCTTGCATGTTGATCTTGATCCAGAGGTTCCAGGAACTGCATATCCATCAGCCGAAACATTTGCCATCCAGTCTGAGATAAAACTGTTTGTAATGGGTTTGTTAAAGTACTTCTCACCGAAGCATTTAAATCTTACTATGAAACAGGTGCTACCTCAACCCGAACAAAACGTGATTAATATTAATCCACGTACAAATAGATCAGTACGTCCAGCAGTTCTTATGGGTGCGATTCAACAGGTGATAGTTGAAGGAAGTAACGCATTAGTAATGACTGAAGCAAGCAGCGCATCTGCTTGGGGAAATTATATGCTGCAGTTTACTAAACCGAATCGTTACCGAAATTGTAGCGGTTTCTCATCTATGGGGCAGATTACTACTGGCGTTGTAGGTGCTGCACTAGCCCGTAATAGTAAGGTTGTTGCTATTGTGGGTGATGGTGCTATGCTAATGAACAGTGAGGTAAGCACAGCAGTCAAATATCAAATTCCTGCCGTTTGGATCGTCCTCAACAACGGACTTTACAATATGTGTGTTCAAGGCACAAAAATGCAGGGGTTTAAAGATATGGACGCAGAGATTCCGCAGACCAATTTTGTCAAAATCGCCTACGGTATGGGAGCCGATGGCATTCGCGTTGAAACAGAGGCTGATATCCTGCCAGCACTAAAGAAGGCAATGGCAGCAGCAGGTCCATTCGTCGTTGACGTACTCGTCGACGCCACTGAGCCTATTCCAATCAAAGATCGTATTGAAAACTTAATTGCTCAGAATACTGGCAAGTTTTGAGTAACCAAGGAGATTGTTTGTGACGCATCATTACCCAGTAGGTATTCGCTCACTTGCTATCAGCTTACCAAGCATCAGACGTACAAATGACTATTACAGAAAAAAATATCCTGATCTGATTGCTCAAGCAGAACAAAAAAGTTTGGCAAGGTGGTTTTCGTTTGATGGATCTATCCCTAGCAACGAGTTTGACTTAGAGATGATGCCTTATCTCACAGATCCCTTCCGAGGGACTATTCAACGCTGGGTACTTGCTCCAAATGAGTCGCAGTTAATGCTGCAATGTCGCACAGTCAAAGATGGTCTTGCTGCTGCAAAGCTTTCTCTGGATGACGTTGATCTGATGATTGTTGCTTCAGTCTGGCCAGAAAAACTTGGACTTGGTGATGCTGCTTTTCTTGCACGTCAGCTTCAGCTGCAGGGTGCAGCTTGGAATCTCGATGCTACTTGTGGTAGCACTTTAGTTGCATTGCAAAGTGCTTGTGCATTTGTTCGAGCCGGAGAGTATCGCAACATATTGGTAGTGATCTCATGTAGCTACTCTCACTTTGTTGCGGAAGATGATACGGCTTCGTGGTTTCTTAGTGATGGCGTTGGAGCTTTGGTCATTAGTCCGCTCGAATCACAGCAGGGTGTTCTTGGTACTAAGACCATTCATACTGATCGATTATGCGATCTCATCTACCCCACACTAAAAACTGACAGAGAAGGCAATCCAGGACTTTATATGCAAGTGAGTAAAAATGCAGGCCAACTGACTCGTGAAACATCTGTACAGTTCCTCCGTACATGTTGTGAAGGTGCTCTTAGCGCCGCAGGTGTCACTTTTGAGGAGATCAACTTTTTTATCTTTAACACACCCACTGCTTGGTTTGCAAGGTTTTGTATACGGGTACTGGGTATTGACCCAAAGCGTACAATAGACCTTTATCCACAGTTTGCAAACATTGGACCAGTATTGAGCATAGTGAATCTATATTATGCTGAACGCTTGGGCAAAATTCAGGAAAACGACCTTGTTCTTGTTTACGGCTTTGGTACAGCTGGTGCTGCCTCTGCAAGCGTGATGCGCTGGAGTAAGGTGGCATTAGGTCCTGACCCACTCCAAGAACTTGACGTTCTAAATAAAAACTGATCAAGAATCTTATTTATTTCCGAAAGGGTATATACTCAGATTGAAAATTTACTTCAAAGTTGACGATGCAGGTCCACAGAAGAATTCTAACAACTTTATTTGTCTTGTTGTCTTTCATATTTCCATTGAAAGTCTTAGCAAAAAATTATGATCAGATATACATCTTTGGTGACAGCTTTTCTGACACTGGAAATGTATACAATACTACATCACAAATTATTCCTCCAAGTCCACCATACTTTAATGGACGTTTTTCCAATGGTCCAGTTTGGGTGGAATATCTAGCCTCTGATCTAGGGTTAACTTTCAATTCGGACAGTAACTTTGCCTTTGGTGGTGCAACTACGGGATTTGAGAATATCGGTATGAGTGGCTTACCAGGATTGCAGCAGGAGATCAATAGCTTCATAGCAGTAAATCCCTCTGCCGATTCAGACGCCCTCTATATCCTGTGGATTGGTGCTAACGATTACTTGAATTCCTTTTTTGGTGGTGTCCCCGACACTCTCCAAGTAGTAACGAATGAATCAGCTGCAGTGACGTCACTTGCTGCTGTCGGTGCAAAAGATATCGTGGTAGCTAATCTGCCAGATTTAGGAATGTTTCCAATTGCGCGCTCAGACAGTGAGATTTCGAACTTACTCAGTGCTGATATCAGTATATACAACTCTGACTTGGCAGCTACCTTGAACTTTTTGAGCCAAAAGTTGAGTTCTGATGTAAACATCATCCCTCTTGATCTAAATTCCCTATTTAATCGGATCATTTCTGCTCCAGATGAATTCGGCTTCACGAATGTAAGCGGTTATTGTATACAGGACTTCTCTGTCGTCTCTGTAGTTCTTGCTACACAACCATCAACTTGTGACCCGAATAAATTTTTGTTTTGGGATCCTGTTCATCCAACAACAGTCATTCATAAGCTAATTGGAGAGTTTGCTTTTTCAGTGGTTCAGCCTGTGTCTGTTCCTGAAGCGTCTACTGCATTTGGAATGTTGTTGTTTGGTGCTTTGGGTGTAGTTTCTTTACTGAAACGTAAGTATCAACAAGTTAGTCCTGAATACAGGAACCTAATCGGTCAGGATCACACTTATGGAATGCCAACTTGATGGAAAGGTTGCACTTGTGACTGGTGCTTCATCAGGCATTGGTCAGGCAACTGCGATCGCTTTTGCACGTTCTGGAGCAAAGGTTGTGCTTGCCAGTCGTCGGGTTACCAAAGGGGAGAATACTGCATGCCGCATACAAGAGGCAGGCGGAGAAGCAATTTTCGTCAAAACCGACATCTCAAAAGATGCTGAAGTAAAGGCGTTGGTCAATAAAACTATGGATGTCTATGGTCGACTTGACTTTGCCTGTAATAACGCCGGTGTTCCAGCTTGTGGGAAACTTACTGAAATGTCCGAAGATGAATGGGATCAAGTGATCAATGTCAACCTCAAAGGAATTTGGCTCTCGCTTAAGTACGAGATCCCAGCCATTCTCAAACAAGGCGGTGGAGCGATCATAAACGTGGCTTCTGGTGCTGGCGTTGTCGGCTTCGCGGGCTATAGCTGTTATTGTGCCTCTAAAGGTGGAGTTATTGCTTTGACCCGAGCAGCAGCAATGGAGTATGCTAAGACAGGTATTCGGATCAATGCTGTGAGTCCTGGTGCTATCGACACCGAGATGCTGGCTACTCTCCCTCCAAGTGTACTGGCTCAAATTGCTGCAGGACATCCGATAGGACGTATTGGAAAGCCTGAGGAGATCGCACATGCAGTGGTTTGGTTGTGTTCAGATGCAGCTTCTTTCATTGTTGGCCATAACATGGTAATCGATGGGGGATATACCGCGCAGTAAGGCACGGTTTTTTTGCAAAAATCGCAGTTCATCACCTATTTTTGTCTGAGTTCTAAAGCCAAAATCGGATATTACGTTCTAAAAATTGATGTAAGTTTTTACAGAAAAAGGCAATGGAACGCATGCTTGAAAAAATTGTTATATGGGGACGATCTGCTGAAGAATACATAAAAATGTTTGGTCTATCGTCTCAAGACATGAAACTGAAAATTCTTGACTGTGCTGGTGGGCCTGCAAGCTTTAATGCTGAGATGACACGTCAAGGTTTTAACGTTGTCTCTTGTGACCCAATCTATATGTATAATTCAAGCGAGATTGCTCAGCGTATCCAAGAAGCTTATCAACAAATAATGGAAGTGGTTCCCGCGAATCTAAATAGCTTTGTTTGGCAGACCATCAAGTCACCAAGTCAGTTAGTGGAAACAAGGATGGCAGCTATGCAGACCTTTATCAATGACTTTTCAATGGGAATTGAGGAAAGACGCTACGTTGTAGCACAACTGCCTATTTTACCATTTGCTGATGGGGAATTTGACTTGGCCTTATGCTCTCATTTTTTGTTTACATATTCAGATCACTTTTCTGAAGAGTTTCATTTCGCTTCTATTATAGAAATGAGTCGAGTAGCAAAAGAAACTCGGATTTTTCCGTTACTAACTACGTCTCAAGAGCCGTCCCCATTACTTGGGCCAGTAATTAATAAGCTAAACAATTTGAGATACAAAGTAGAAGTTAAGCAAGCATCCTACGAATTCCAAAAGGGCGGAAACAAATTTTTGCAAGTATTGTCGACGGACGTTTTCCGTTAGCTCTTTTATTTCCATCCTTTGGAAAATTAATATTATAGAATGCTCTCTAATATTTAATAGGCTTTTGATTGCGTTTTTCAGTAAACCCTACTGATCTCTACACTCAAAAGCGCCCAAAGTTTTGAGCGTATTTTTCTGAGCTTCAGTTAAACTTTTGATCCCCGTGATTTTCATCCTTTCATAAAGGTTTGGAGTTTGAATAGTTTTTATACAGTCTCCCGTTTCTACATCCCAAAGCTTAATCGTCGCATCTTCACTGCTACTGGCTAGAATTTTGCCATTAGGACTGAAGACCACCGACCAGACCCACTTGTTATGTCCCTCTAAAGTTCTGAGGCATTGACCAGTATTGATATCCCATAGCTTCACTACTGAGTTACCGTGAGCACTAGCTAGCATGTTACCATTGTGACTGAAGGCAGTGGAATAGATGGAATCTTTCAAACCTGGCAAAGTGGCAATACACCTACCTATACTAATATCCCACAATTTGATTGAATGGTCACCGCTGCCACTAGCAAGCATACGACCATTCGGACTAAAAGTGACCGACCAGATCCAGTTAGTATGCCCCTCCAAGCTTTGCAGGTATTTTCCACTGCTGACATCCCACAATTTCACTGTTTTGTCATGACTACCACTGGCGAGAATCTGCCCATTTGGGCTGAAAGCAACTGACCAAATACGATGAGTGTGCGCTTGGAGAGTTTGTAGGCAGCGCCCTGTCTTGATATCCCACAGATTGATCAATGAATCATAACTACCACTAGCTAGTAAGTTTTCTCGAGGACTGAAGGCCACACATGTTACTCTACTAGTATGTCCCCGTAAAGTTTTGATACATTGCCCAGTGTGGACATCCCATACCTTCACAGTTTGGTCAGCACTGGCACTAGCAAGAATTTGACCGTCTGGATTGAATGTGACGGATGTTACTATACCACGATGTCCTGTTAAAGTTCTCAAACATTCACCAGTGCTAACATCCCATAGGTTCACAGCTTGATCTCCATGCGCACTAGCAAGAATTTGGCCGTTTGAGCTAAAGGTAATGAACCAAACACCATTCATGTTACCTCGCCATGTCTGGAGACAATGCCCGTTATTGACATCCCATAGTCTCATGACTTGATCATCATATCCACTCACTAATGTTTGACCATCTGGACTAAAAGCAACGGACCAAACTCCTTGGCCCTCTGAATCTAGAGTTTTCAAGCACTTACCTGTACTGATATCCCATAACTTGATCGTTTTATCCTCACTACTGCTAGCAACCATACAACTATTCGGATGGAAAGCAACTGAATGAACCCAGTCAGTATGACCCTGTAGAGTCTGTACACAAGAACCAGTACTGATATCCCACAGCTTCACTGTTCTGTCATGACTAGCACTGGCTAGGATTTGACCATCTGCACTAAAGGCAACCGACCATACCAGGTGCGTATGTCCTTTCAATGTTCTGAAGCATTCAAAGTTTTTAGCATTCCACAACCTTATCATATGGTCATCACTACTACTGGCAAGTATATGACTATCTGGACTAAAGGCAACTGACCACACCCGACCACCCCGTATTCGCAAAGTCTGTATGCACTGACTTGTATGGACATTCCACAGCTTTACCGTTTCGTCCTCACCAGCACTCGCCAGCATATGTCCATCTGCGCTGAAGGCAACTGACCAGATTTCACCAATATGATCTTGCAAGGATGAGAGACATTGGCCATTACTGGTATCCCACAATTTCACTGTTTGGTCTTTACTAGCACTAGCAATTACTTTACCATCAGGACTGAAAGTAACTGCGCAGACCCAGCCTGTGTGACCCTTACACACTAGCAGTTGTCTTCTATTCGCAGCTTCCCATAAGCGAATATCACCATTGGTATCTCCTGTAGCCAGCAATTCTCCATTCTTGCTAAATGCTACTGAAAAAATACCGCCAAGAGTTTCAGCAAACACACATTTTGCTAGATCAGCATGAGCAAAATTTACATTGTGCAATTTCACATTTCGCAAATCTGCCTGCCAAACACATAGAGAAGAAAAATCATAACCACTGAGTTCAGTCTCAAGATGACAAAATAGATTAAGAATATTCCCAGCCGTATAACTTTGTTCCTGTGGAGATGTTTCTTGGAGCTTCGCTAACATTTGTTTTAACTTATTTTCGATGCCTTTTTTATTTCTAAAAACAGTGAGCAATTCATTAATAACTGGCTTTATAATGAGACGAATTTGAGTTTCTCTCACGTAGTCTTTCGCCGTCGCTTTCATTAAAGCATGACACCTAAAAATGTCAATATTTTCAGTTTTAATCTCCTCACAAACCTGCTCTATCATTCGCTGAGTCGCATACTCCATAACTACAGGTTGTAGAGTGAATGCTGTGCTTTTTTGAATTAGCGTAGGCGTAGCCTTGTCGATCAGACATCGCCATGCTAAAGACTCTAGCGCCTCTAGTAATTTTTGTACTGGTATCCTTGATACAATATCTTCTCGTAACTCTGATAGAGAAACTGGCTCACGATTAATTGCCAGCCAGTATATTATGTCTTTTTCTAGATTCGATAAGCGAGAGAACTGTTGATCTAACAGATGACTAATATCGCCAAAAACAGTCGTATCTTGTTTAAGAAATTCAGAAATATTACCATCAAAGACATCTTTGATCATTGTCGCTGCTATCTTTAAAGCTAAAGCATTGCCTGTGTAGCGAGCAACTACTGTTGTTAATTCCGACTCGGATCCATATAATCCCTTGAGTTCAAAAATTTTGTGTCCTGCTGTTGCTTCTAGACCACTTACGTAGAATGAGCGAACGGGTAATGCTTGTCCTTCTAGTGACGCCAAGTCTCTAGGTTTTTCACGAGAAGTTAGAAGTAAGGTACTTTCGTGAGCAATTTCTCCTACCTGCTTGATAAGTTGACCATAACCTTCATAACCTTCTCGATAAAATCCTGCATAAACACCACCTTGCATAATTGTTTCGACATTGTCAAGGATAATTAAACAGCGGTGTTGTTGCAAATAATGTATAAGATGTAATATTCTACCTTCTAAGTTTTTTGGTAACTCAGTTTCCAGAACCTGCTCGTTGGAAACAAATTGAATCAAGTTAGCTAGGAGTTCAAAAACTGGTGGAGCATTGTATAGCGATCGCCAAATAACGTATTCAAAGCATCGCTGAACTTCTTCTGCTAATTTGACAGCTAAACAGTATTTCCCTATTCCCCCCATTCCCAACCAGGCTACC
>NZ_JAAKGC010000109.1 GCF_017591665.1 Aetokthonos hydrillicola CCALA 1050
TAGTTGTTTGGTCACTTGCCAGTACGACTGATGTGCTATTAGTTGAAGATTTGGGACCTAAAGTTGAAGGTAGGCGATCGCGCACCTGCCCAATTGCCACTACTTCAGGTGAGTCGGTGGCTGCAACTGTTCGTGTTGTAGCCGATGTAGTGCTACCACTACCTGTGTCAATTATCCCTGAGGAACCACCAGTGGTGGTAGATATGGTAGTAATTTTCAGTAAGTCTATTAAAGCGATCGCCTGCCTCAACTCACTATCGCTATATACAGTGTTGTATCCTGGTAAGGCTTGGTATTGTGCGGGTAGGTTACTCAACGTTTGCCTCAGTGTAAAAGTTTCATTTTATTGTAAGTGGTTATTTAACTGCCAATCCATGCATAAGTGCCAGCAAATGTATGACCCTGATTAGCAGCATTAAAAGTTACAACTCCCGTAGCTCCGTTTACTGACACTTCTCCTGCTCCAGGAGCTTCGCCGTTGACATAAATAGTGGGTACTGGATTCCCATTAAGGGTAAAACTTGCCAATTCATTGATTGAATCAGTTTCAATCAAGTAAAATGTGGGGTCGCTGGTTGCTGGTAGTGTGTAAGTTAGTCCAATGGGTACTGTCACGCTACTAGGAACAGCTACATCAAAATAAACCGGACGTGTGTAATAAAAGTTTTCAAAGTAAATAGTGGTCGCGTTGTCCTTCCACGTACCATTAAGGATTCCCTGAGTGTAAAAATCTCCTGATTGGAAATAAGGTGGTGTAGCTCCTCTCACCCATGCAATTTGCAGTCCTTCAATCAATGCTTGTGCATCGGTGTGAGTTGCTTTTGAGCCAGTCCCGTTTAATACCCATCTGCTACCATTCCACCCATAGTTTTCGTAGCAATAACTGTTGTCGGTAAATAACTGCCTTAATGCATTACTAAGTAATGTAATTCCGCCTTGCATATGCAATACAGTTGCGGATGAACCAAGGCTGGTATAGCTATTTTGAGAGACATTTCCTGAATTTATGATCGCTCCAGTGGCAATCAAAAAGCTATTGTAAAAAGCTATTTTGTATAAATTTTGCTGCCCCCAAACGCTGTGGTTAATATTTTGGGTTGGAGGAGTTGCAATACTTGTAGTGCTAGCATTGCCAAAAGATAATTTGTAATTGTAGATTGCCCAAAAGCTACCAGTATCAGAAACATCTAAAGATGCTGCCCATTGGGAAACACCAGAACTATCAAATCCAGTAGTGGCGATCGCGCTACCGCTGTCATACCACACCACTTGCCGACTGTTGCTCGGATTATTGGGGCTATCAATTACAATTGCTATTTGATTGTTAGTGGGGTCAACCTTGAGAAAGTAGGCGCGGCTCCAATAGCTGTCTGTTAATCCCGCATAAGTAAAACTGAGAGATACACTCCAATCTGTTGATTTGCGCAACGAACGCTCAAAAATTGCAAATGCTATTCCACTTTGACCAACGTCCACGCCATAACAATAAGCCCCTACAACATTGCTCACTGTGTTTGTTGTAACGTTGATTACCCACAATCCTGTGTTTCGACAAGCACAATAAATCAACCCATTGATGGGGTCTACAGCCACTTGTCGTAGGGTGGTGACGGGTAATGCTGGAGTAGTGCCTACGTCCCAGTTTTGATATGCGCCGTTCATTAAATCCAGTAGCGTGACACCTGTTTGGTCGTACTGCACTATCTGGGTATTGGACCACCTAAGCAAATCATTATCTTCATATTTCCAGCCGTGCATACCCACAGCTGCTGGCGTGTTGGGATTGCGGAATGGACAGATGACGGTGCGATCGCTATAAGCATTCCCGTTAAATCCTAAATGCAGCCGCTTGGAGAATTGATACGTGGCGCTGCCAATATCCCCACTTGCAGTGATGATAAACTTGTACAATTCTGGCCATCTTCCTGTCCATGTGCCAGACGTGGTAGGGTAACTGCTGCCAATAGCTGCGTTACTTACATCAAAAAAAGGTACGGACAAGCCAGACTTATGCGTCCAAATTTTTTGGAATGGGGGTTGAAATACCGGTTTAGTTGGGTCAATATTAACAGTTTTCGTTTTGTATCGTGAAATTCTATAAGCAGAACTAGTGTTTTCTGTATTACTACCAGCAATAAAATTAGCACTTGGCTGATTTTGGTTTGACAACCCAGTCAACATTGAATTAAAAATCCAACCAATGTATTCATCGGTTGCTCCAGAAACACCAGACTGCTGAATTTGAAATAAACTTGATTCCTTGAATTTGTAGTGGGAAGAGACAATAGTATTGTTATTCCATTGCCGTCTAGCAGAAAGGTCTGTTAATCCTAAATCTTGTTGAACATCAATATAAGAATAAGAGGACAAAGGTGCATCACAATATGAAGTTCCTAAAACGTAATGATAACAATTTTTAGCGTTAAATAATTTACCACCAAAATCACGCGTGAATCTTGCTGATAATCTTTGTCCGGTTGTATTTTCAACTTGAATTTGATAGTATATATTTAAAACTTCAAATGCATTTTGTGTGCAAGGTATTGTTAGTAACGTTCGGCAAAGATATTTAGTGCCTGCAACTATACCAACACTATTAAAAGTGCGTGGTACAGTAACAGAGTCAATTCTATTTTGGATTTGACCAAAATTCGGTGTGATTGACTCGTACCATATAGGCGATGTTGCACCATTTGGCACGTAACCTCTTGCTAATTCTCCAGTTGGATTTGGATTATTAGGAGTAGGGTTTGTATTGTCAGTTAGTATTCCAATTGTTGTAAATCCACCGTTAAAATAAAATACATTTTTAGGTTCACTGCTTAATATATCAAGCAAAGTTTGATTAAAAATTAAATTATTTTGTTCAATAGGCGATCGCGTCTCTCGTCCGCTTAAATCAGTAAATTCAATTCGGACTTTCCCAGATAATTTAACCAACTATACCCCCAGTCAAGTTATATATTGTTGTTACAAACTTTCCATCCATTCCACTTTGACCATTAATTTCATCTTTGGGAATAAAGTAATTTACTACACTTAACGGGTACTGGGTAACGGTAAGCTTTCCATCCATTCCACTTTGACCATTAATTTCATCTTTGGGAACAAAGTAATTTACTACACTTAACGGGTACTGGGTAACGGTAAGCTTTCCATCCATACCGCTTTGACCATTGACGCGATCGCACCCCAACACAACATAAGGCGGGTTAGACGAAAACCGAATTCGACAAGATTCTGTAGCTGAATAACCTCGTCCTAGTACATTAAAAATTGTTAAGATGCGGTAATAGTTACCTAGCCCCACTGTGGCACGACGGTTGGTAGGAGAAATCGACTGAACTGTTTGGTAGCTGCCATCAATATCTTGTTGTAGCCGATACTCTGTAATCCATGAGGAGTGTGATGGTGGAGGATTCCAAGTAATTTCGATAGTCCCTGAACTCCAAGTAAATGCTGTGTTGGGTGTGCCAGGGATAGGAGCGAATGAACAAGGTATGGTCAATTGTGGTCCACCATCCACAACCAAACCAGATTCCATTCCACTCATCCCGTCTACAATCTCAGCAACGGTGGTGCGGATAAGCAGATAGTTGAAAACCGAGGTGTTATCCTCCAGTTCAGCCAGTAGCAAGATTGGTGGATCTAAAGGTGAACGAGTGCCAACAATAACAATCGTAGGATTTAAACTCCCATTTCCACCCGCCGGAGAAATGATGGTTGTTCTTCCCTGTTGTTGGCTCCAAGCAATAGACTCACCGTCGGTGTCCAGTGCTACGTAGTCTTGTAAGTTAAATGGTCTAGGACAAATGATGGTCAAGACGGGAGGGGCAAAGTTGAGGTATGTTCCACCACCGCCTACAACAACCTCCCAATACCCAGTTGGAGAACTAGAAGAGCAGAAGAAATAGGTAATTTTATTGTTTTTTTCTTCAGTGTAAGAGGGAGCGTACCAGAGCGATCGCAAGTAGCGCTGGTATTGACTACGGTAGTTAAGTTCTTGTGCTGGATCATAAAGTATGTTTTCCCCAACTTGACGACCACCCTTACCAGTGATGCGTAAGTCAGGATTATCGTTGATCTGGATACCGTCGCAAGGGAGATGCGGGAGAAGGGAATTGTCGGGACGGAGAATGAATGAAGCGCGATCGCCTTCCCGTAATTGTGACAATTTGGGAACTTGAGGGATTTTGGAATTTTTAGAAAAATCGTCTTGACGACCCAAACCAGACTTTTTTACCATGTATCTGTTTTAACAAACAAACACATGGAACTAACACCTGTTCAATCGTCGATGTTGAAAGCGATTGGTTACGACGAGGCGACCCAAACCCTACTGGTTGTTTTTGTTACTGGTAGTAAATTTCAGTATTTCGACGTTCCCAAAGATGTGTACAAGGAGTTGATGGCGTCAGCATCGAAAGGAACATTTATGCACAATTGTATTATTAATTGTTACAACTATGCTGCTGAATAATTTTGTTATTGCAATTCGGCACACACTGTCTGCCGTTTTATCAGCACCCCCAGCACTCATAGCAGAAGGTATTTGTGCTAATTACAACATGCTAATACGCAAGAGATATAAGAGCGATCGCTCCAAAAAGTAACATAGAAGGTAAAGCATGATCATTCAGTTTCTACAAGCCATCTGTTGTAGATAGTCTGGGTCAAGTCGATACTGAAAATTCGGATTTTTGGTGACAATGGCAATGGGTTGACCGTCCTTGATCAAAAGCGGTGGTTTTTGAGCGCGTTCGTTGTAAGCGCCTATTTGAGAATATTCGCCACCGTATCTTCCGTATCTATTGAAAATACCCATCCCGTAGGGACTGCCATACTGCCCATATTGATTGCATATTGAGTTCGTGTTATAGAGGTTATTATCTACAACACCTAAGAATGTACCATCGGAAGCAACGACGATGGTTGCTGCAAATACAGATGTAGGAACAAATGTAGCTAAACATCCGATAACAACACTAGATATAACCTTTTTCACACTTTTTATCCTGATACCGATTTCTCTAGCTTTACTGACCGAAGTAACTTTTTACCTCAGTAATAGCCTTGAATTGATTATGAGGATATCTTGAATCCCTCAACAATGGATTGATCTGATCCGAAGAAATTCCAGTCATACTTTAAATTGGGGTTTTTTGGTTTTTTATACTAACCAAATTAGTGATTAAAGTGTATGATGTCTACTAACGCTATTGGTGAACCTGGTGATGAATTAATGATTATTGATAAAAACTTGATTGCGTCTATTCGTTGGAACAAAGAGTTGGGTACAAAGCTGAAAGCATTGCGCGGTGATGAATCCATGCAATCTTTAGCTAAACGTGCAGGCTGTGCTTATCAGCTAATCCAACACTTAGAGCGCGGTGAGTACCCAGAAGCAAGCGGAAGAAATTCGCCGCCTAGTATTTCTTTAGAGAAGTTAGAAGATATATGTCAAGCGCTTTCTATTAGCGTCGAAAATTTTCTGGAGTGTCCGTTGGTAAAAATTCCTCAAAAACTTAGAAATATTGCTTGACTATTACTAACAGTGTTAGTAAAATAGGAACATAACAAAAGACGACTGCTCCCCGTCGAAAGTTTGCGATCGCCTTTTGTCAAACCCCGTTAGTAGGTCTATTCTAATCATGCCACAAACTATTCAAGAAACCGCTACCTGCGCTACCTGCCCGTTTTACCAATCCCGTCAAGACGGCACAGACAAGGGCTGGTGCGGACTATTCAACATTTTTGCTCGTGAAACCCATTCCCAAACTCAGGACTGTGTAAACGAAATTGCAGTCCAAGAAATCGACGAACAAGCCACAGCACAAGAAGAACTAAACGAATACATCGAAGTTCAAGCTCAAGACATCGCACCAATCCAACAACCTATCGCAGCTGTAGCTACACTTGACTCCATTGAAGTTGACTCTGACTTTGATCCAGACTTTGGCACTATGTATCGGGTTTGGAAAAGCTATCACTTACTCGGAACTTTCTATCAAGCATTGGGCGATCGCAAATGGGTTGCTCAACCCGTTGGCTCTAGTTTTCGTCCTCGTCTCAACACTCCAGAACAAGCGCAATTGACCATTATTGCTGTCGCTAGCAATTCCCTCAAAACAAGCAACAAAGCAGCGTAATAACAACCTTATCGTCAGAGACGCAACAAAGCGCGTCTCTTCCTTGTTTTGGAGTAAAAGCATGAGTAACTTAACAGTTTTTGAATTTGAAACACATGAAGTTCGGTTTGTTGGTACAGCAGATGATCCTTGGTGGGTTGCTGCTGATGTTTGTACTATTTTGGGGATAACCGTCTCTCTAGCAGTTAACGGTAGGGAGCGCAAAGCAAAAGATGGCAGTATTCGTCATGATGGTGGACTAGACCAAGATGAAAAGGGGATTGCCATTGTCAACACCCCTGGAGGCGACCAAGAAATGCTGGTTGTAAACGAGCCAGGTTTGTATCGTTTAATATTTAAATCACGCAAGCCCATAGCAAGACGGTTTCAGCGATGGGTTTATCACGAAGTACTCCCCAGCATTCGTAAAACCGGTAAGTATGAAATAGAAAGCCAAGCCATAACACAACCTATTACTCAACCAACCCCGCCCCAGCTACCAGCAAGCCCTGAAGAAATTTGTCAGGTAATTGATTTGATGTATGGGCAAGTTGACGAAAAGTTAAAACGCCAAGTTAAAGCGAAAGCGATCGCGCGCCAACATCCCCGACACGCCGTCACAATGGAAATCATATTAGGAGAGTCATCAGTGCCAATTGAAGAAGAATTGGTCAGACCAACCTTATTGGGCGAAAAGATACAAGCTAAAACTGGTGAAAAATGGAGCGCTATTCGGGTCAACAAAGCTTTAGTAGACGTTTATTGGGAAGTAGCCAAGTTCACGAGCAGGTAACTTTCCCTTCACCCAATTCACCCGGAAACTTGATAATCAGTACTATTTGTGGTACTCCAGTGGCTCAAGCTCAGTCAGATCAAGCCCGGATCACCCAAGCTCAGCTAGAAGCATTGACACGTGCACAAGCTACAAGCTCTCAAGGTATTAACAATGCAATGAGTGCTGCTGCAAACTTGTTTAAATAATATCTTTTAGGTAAGATAAAACAAGTTTAAATGTAGCGTTTACAAAACCACTTTAATTTATAGTTAAGGTGGTTTTTATAATAGTTTATGCCTGAATTTGATTCAAGTTTGGCTTCATCTGTTCCACCCGCAGCACAAAGGTTGTTGGAGGCGATCGCCACTTGCACTGAACCGATTGTTTGGACGCATAACTCAGACGGAACACCTGCAACTTATTTGCATCCCAAAGGAAAAGTTGTATTTAAAGGGGTGGTTACTCCCGGTGATACCCGTCCTGACGGTCAAAAGTGGTCTGGCGACAAACCAATGTACTTGATTGTCTACAATCACCCTTTTAACAAGCCTGGTATGTGTGATGCGCATTGGTTTAACTTGGACGTGCTGGATGTGCAATCTACCATAATTCCTCAATCGGAACAATCACTTGAATAAAGTTCTTTGGCAATTTAGCGTCTGTCAATATCTCTAAATCAAAAAGCTTTTTTACTAAATGAGTATGTCGTACAACTCTAAATAAATCATTAGAAAAATGTTGATAAAAATATTTATCTATTATGCTTGCTACGTTAAACGACAATAGAACATATTTTGGTTTTATATTAAAACTGCATTCGATATAATCTTTTTGACGAAAGATAGTTTCAAAAAATTTATAAACTTCTGGCTGTTGAACTTGCAATGCTGCATTGCGTTGCCTTTGCTTTTCTTTATCTTTCAATTCAAAATCAACGCAACTGGTTTGCTTCAAATCTTCGTTAATAGTATGGAAAGCATTACAAGCATTGTGACGCTCCACAAAGTACTCACAATCTCCACAATTAACCATTACCCAAACAAACTCCTAGAACTTAACCCAAACAAACTAGCATTTCTCCCCAATCCATAAAGCTTGGCGTGAGTTGCGCCTAACATCCGAGACTGGGATGTTAAACGAACCGGAATGTTAATTCCACTAATATTGACAACAGCATATTGGTCTTTCATAGCCGAAACTTTTTGACTTAAAATTTACTCCGCGATTGTTGGGGGGACTTCGATTGGTCGCCCATTTTTGTCAACGGAAACAAAAAAAGGTTTTTGCGTGCGCGTATTTTAAACACGAAACTCATTAATATCTTTGCCCATTACATCAGCGATCGCCACCACCTCCAGCCAAGTTGGCTCCACTTTACCGCGCTCAATATCACTAATACGAGCCTGTGTCAAGGAAGTCATTTTGAGTTGGTTGCACGCGATCGCTAACCCTTCTTGATCAATTCCCAAACGACGACGCGAGAGCAAAACGATCTCTCCCACTCTTGTCAAGGCTTCTTTATAAGGAGTTTTCGTCGTTACACCATTATTATTTATCTGCATTCTTAATTTTTAAAACAATTCAATATAAATAAGAAACTCTTACGCATTGTAACCGCAGTAACCATTAATTTTGTTTATTAGTTATTCTACTGAACTTGTGGCTCTTGAGTCTCTCATTAAAGCAGTATTAGACCGTGATGGCAAAAGTGGTGGGGAGTCAACCACCGTTGCCCTTCATTGTGCCCAAATGCGGGAATGGGGGGTACGTGGTGGAAATATTGAACTTCGACCTATTCAAGATGATGATCAAGATACGAGACTAAAATACGTAACCCAATTGTGGCAGCACAATCAGTTCTTGCATCGGCTTGACCATATTATGGACTGCTTTGTGTGTCGAGGGGAGATTCTATGGTACTTTCAGCCTGACCCAGAAAACCCAGGTTTATACAGAATAGAATTCTTTGTGGGTGGTCAAAATCACCCTGACCCACAATTTAAAATTTACTACAAACCAGGTGGGAGGGAAATCGATAAATGTTACATCCGCTACAGCTATGATTATGAAACGCCTGGAATAGCATTAAGACAACAGCGTTGGGTACGGATTATTGTTACTCAAGACTGGGTGGAACAATCCGAGACGATGACTAAACCCCAATTTGATGGCGCATTCAATGCTGGTAGTTTTGCTGGTTATGAGCCGCAGGGTGTTCCAGAGTTTTCGTGGATACAAGGGACGCAACGGTACGACAATCCGTTTAAACCCTATCTTCCCATAGTGCTTTCTCGCAATAATGCTCGACAATTGGGGCAACAAGGGAGTGACGATTTTTATTGGATACAAAGTTTAATAGAAACTCATGAGCAGCTGGTAGAGAAAGCTCATAAGAACTTGCGGATGTTTTCTAACCCCATCTTAGTTACAACCCGCAGCGCGCAAGAAGTCATGCAACAAGCCAGTGGGTGGTCAAATACTTGGGCGTCTGCTAACCGTTACTACGACTTAACAGGAAGCAATTATTCTGGCAGTACAAACCCCACAGATGTGCCTAGTTGGGGAATGCAGCGTACCCCACTGGGATTTTGGACAGCAAATACAAGTGAAGGTTCCCTTGATACTATCTTTGGTAATGTAGGGGACTCCGAGCGCTTTGCCTTCATCCAAGCAGATGCGGTAAGTGGTGATCAAAACTTGTGGATTCGACAAATCAGGGAGTTGATCCATTGGGTATTAGGGGGAGTTGACCCGTTAGGGCTTTTATCAGGAACTACCTTTGGTGAGATTAAAACCCTATTTGGACGGGTGCAAAATACTGCTGATAAAAAGTCCCACGCTTTGTATGGTCATACAGGGCTAGGAAAAGTTCTTGAGCGCATCCTATGGAGAGAAGAGCAACTATTTAAAAACTGGTTATTCACTGTCCTTGTTACTCACTACCCAAAGCAATTTGCTGGCTTAAATTCACCTGAGCAACTTACGGATGAGATTTGTCAAGGGTTGTGGAACTTGAAACAGCAAGGGGTAATTCAAATCCCTAATAATCCAGTTGGGATTTTGCCACTGGGCGATCGCACCATCACTTGGCGCTATACCCGCGAAGTGTTTCAGAATACTACTAGAGAAGAACTAGATAGAAGTATTGCAGCCAGAAATGAACGAGAGGATGGTTTGTCGCAAGAGTGGGTACTGAGAAAACAATACCCCAACATGACCGACCAAGAAATTCGTAATGCTATGAGCGGTTTCTCTCCGAGAGTAGTAGAGAATGCAGCAAATAGTATTCAAATAGCACTACAGCTATTCCAACAGTTCATGCAACTTCCTGACCCACAAAACCCCAAAGCGGCTTGGGGAATACGACTAGGATTGCCGCAACTGATTGAACAAGCAATGTTGACCTTGCAAAAAGAAATTTCCTATGGTCAACCCAAGTATGAGCCAGCCGACGATAAACCACCCCTCACCTTGGCTGATATTGCAAACCAGCTTTCTAACTTAGGAGGAACAATAAATGAATCCCTATATCCAGGGAACCTCACCAATAGCTTACCAACCAACGATGTCCTCACCAGCATGGGGCTACCCACCAACCCCATCGACGCCCTCTCAGGGAGACTTTATAGATCAGGCTACGAAAATCCTGAACTTCGTGGAAGCATTGAAGGGCAGGGAAGCGGGCAAACAGGGAGCGGGGGATACGGCTCAAGCCTCGCCCTATTCAGTGGGGAACTTCCAGGGGCAAACGGCACAAACAATTGGGGAACAGGAACGCCGCTTGGCTCAGTTGGCAACATCGACCCCAGCCTACTCCCCTTATACGCAGACCAACTACGCGCCTTACTCGCAGCCTACCAACAATCTTGAAGCAAGGCTGCAACAACAAGTCCAAGCATTTGCAAATGCGGCTTCGGCTTTGAATGTGGAAGCAGAGCAAGCGTATCAAGTGATTAATAACTTGATACCTTTTATGGCGATCGCCCCAATCCAACAAGAGTACATCTTGGAATTAGAGCGGACTTTGGGGATGCTTGTGCCGTTTGTGCAAGCAGCTAATATTTGGGCGGGAGACATAAATGCTTATCAGCAAACATTAGATAGCATTTGCTATGTTATGTCAGACCCTGAGTACCTTGTGTATTGGGCATTTTTGACTTGGAATAGAGCAATTCAGCCTGATGGAGGTGGGGCGCTTGAGTGGATTAGCGATGAATTCATGAAATTGCTTGACACTTATGAAGCACGTTACATGCAAGCTTCAGGAGGGCAGCATTCCCCAGCTTGGCACAGGAGGCAATCGAAAACGGTTAATCCCGTTATGGGTTCGCCAGATACACAAAGCTTTGCTTATCAGCAACCACAGTTCAACTTTCAACCACCACAGTTTCAGCAGCAACAGATTCCACCCATGCCACCAGTCCCTGGTACAGGCGG
Source organism: Aetokthonos hydrillicola CCALA 1050 (assembly GCF_017591665.1). Taxonomy (GTDB): domain Bacteria; phylum Cyanobacteriota; class Cyanobacteriia; order Cyanobacteriales; family Nostocaceae; genus Aetokthonos; species Aetokthonos hydrillicola. Next base: position 11,341 of record NZ_JAAKGC010000109.1, read on the forward strand.
GCAGGCTAACGGTTCACTTGATGCTTTAAAACAACGAATTGCGATGATGAAATCTGGCGTGCCCGATCTGGCACAGCAGATGCAAAGAGCGCACGTTCAACAACGCCAAATGATGGGCTTGAATTAACCTTTTTCCTTCTCAATTATCACAGGAGATTTACACGATGCAATTTCTTCCACAGGTAGCAGCAGCAGCCCTTCCTGCAATAGGACAAATGTTTAATACTGGTGCCGGAAACGCTCAAGCCAGGGTTGCGACTGCTGGGTTGAATACAGATCCAGTTATGAGTACTTTGAGCGCCGCAGGAATACAATTAGATCCCAATCAGCAAGCAGCTTTACAAAATCATTATGCAAATTTAGCTGCTCAATCTAATATGGCTCAAAGTATGCAATCGGGAGCATACGGGGCTGGATTAGGAAATACAGCAGCCAACCTAAATACTCAAAGAGCAATGGCTCTAAACGCTCAGGCGAATGCGGCAAATAACGTCGCCAATCAGCTTAATGCTTTGCAAAACAGAGCAGCTATTAGTGCCAATGCCATCAATAGCGCGATGCAAGGAGCAGCAGGACTATTTCGTTAAAATCGCGACTCTTGATGATTTGAGTGGAATTGCATCCCTTTTAGCTGAAACTTTCTCTCTCTTCTATCCATCTGTGTACCAATGTTTGTGCGATCGCTTTCACTTTCCAAATTTCATAAATTTAATTGCTACCAACAATTTTGGAATTATGGGAACAATAGAAATGGCGTTTCTGCCAGAAGAAAATGCTTGCTATTTATTCAATTTAGCAACTGATGCAAAAATCAGAAACCAAGGAATTGGAGCTAAATTGTTGAATTGTATGGAGGCGATCGCACACCTATTAAATATTAAAGATTTGTACTTACAAGTATTAGCTGATAATTTCAAAGCATTGAGATTGTATTCAAAACTAGGGTATCAACCTTGCTTTGTACAGCCAACAACAAATAACTTTGTAATACTGCTTCACAAATCTATTTAACGAAGGAAAAAGTTCAAGGGAAAGAGGAAAAAGGTAAATTAATTACTCATCCTTTTTCCTTTTTCCTCCTTCCTTTTTCCTTCACACTTAAGAAAAAGCTGGGGCTACTAGTCCAATAAGCCCCAGCTTTATGGGAATTCATCCTCCCAAATGCGTTATTTTTTTTTGGGAGATATGTCTAACACTTTAGCACTTACAGATTACCCTTACGTGTTGTCGGAAATGCTCTACAGGCCGACAGCAGGAACAATTGCACGCTGGGCAGCACAACCAGATTTTTTAGCAGATCCAAGATTGCGTCCTGGTCAAGTTTACATGGCGGATAGATTTGGTTATCTGCCTGATACTGGGGACATGGATTTAGAATCTCGCACTAGAAGCGAGGTTGAAATATTGGGAACCAGCAACACTCGTCAAATCCCCAAAACAAAAGTTCCTATTATCCTTAGAGAAATCACAGGTCCTGGTGGTGGTGACCCCAACAACCCTGCATTACCAGGAAACTTCCGCTTCTCTATCCCGGCGATGCAATATCAGCAGCGCCTTATCTGGGATATGGGGTATGCTGAACCATTGGTTCAGCCACAATTTCATTCAAGTGTTGGCGCAACTACACTTTTGCAGGATTTCCGGTTAACAACTGACCGATTTTACTTAAACGCTCTAGATTCTGGAACCAACAAATACAATCCAGGGGGAGTTCCTGACGGTGGTACTTATGCCAGTGGACCACCTAAATTTAGTGTTGCTGACCTAGACAGCATTCTTGAGCAGCTGGTGATCAACCGCGCTCCTACCTTTCCTGATAACTTCTATCACGCCCTCATTCACCCTAGAATGTGGACACACTTAAGGCAAGATACACGATTTAGGGAAATTGTCACATCCTCGGCTTATTATTCAGTGCCAATGATCATGGCAAGCCAAGAATGGTTGTATGGTCCTGGTGCAATGCCACCAACTGATATTAACTATGTAGCGCAACCCAACATACCAGGGTTTATGCCTTACTACAACCAAGCTTTGCCTGGACCATCTCAAAATGGGTTGCCTGGAGGATATGTATACAACCAATTCAGGATTTGGGTGACCAACAACATTCCTTTAAAACAAGTGAGCTTGACTTACACCAGCACTACAGACGGTAGTGCAACTGGTAGCCAGCTTCGAACTGCTTATCCTGGCTATTTCTTTGGTGCTCATGCTATTGGTGAAATCTTTGGTGGAGATCCAATGGATGGTATCCCAGTAAAAATCAAGCGCAACTTAAATGATGATTATAACCGCTTCCTCATCGTCATTTGGCAAGCATTCATGGGCTTGTCGAAGTTGAATGATGATTTCATCATTGTTGGTCGGACTTACGCAAACTAAAGGTGATAAAATGTCGATAAGTACTGGTAGTTTAACCTTTCTTCCCAACCCCCAAAAAACGTCAACGCAAATTATTAACGCCCCAAATGGGGGAAGATTTATCTGGCAATATGCGCGAGCACAATTAACCAGCACACTGCAAAATGCAATTCCATTGCTTGTTCCTTACGTGAAACCGAATACGCAATTATCCCAATACCCGGATATTCCTCTACAACTTCCAGTAGGAGCACAAATTCAACGGGTAGATTTTCGTTTACCAAGAACACCTACTCTTGGCGATGCTTCCATCTATGAAATTGATTTGCCCAAAGGATGTACTATTATTGGAACAACTGGAGAAAACCTAAAAGTCAGCCCTACATCAGGAACAACGCACACAGTCGTCGCGCCTGTAATCACTTGCGCCAGCAGCTCTTACACTCCTAACGCGAGTGCTGTGCTACAAAGACAATCAGGACAAGCGGATCAATCTTCCCCATCATTGATCCAAACAGTATCTGGTTCTGCGATGACGTTACAAATTACCGTGTCAAATGCAGGTAACAGTGCGGCGGGTAACGGGATAGCTTTATCTTTATCTGGGGCACTTGCTTATATTTATGCATCGATCATTTATCGGATTGATGGCGATGCAATTAAGCCTTGGAGTCTTGATCTGCCTGCAATGCCAGGATGAAGGAAAACGGAAAAAGGAAAAGGGAAAAAGGATGAAATAATATGTAAATTGATTAAAATTTTATACAAAATTTACAATCTATCTTCCTTTTTCCTCTTTCCATTTTCCTTTTTTCTTCATGGATTTAAAAGATGCGATCGCCTACATCAAAACTTGGCGAGAAGAACAAAAGTTAGACGCACTCCCACCCGACATTGAAAGGGTGGCTGCGTCTAAACTTTTGGCTCAAAAAGGTTGGAATCTGCCTGAAAAAATCCCTGATTTTGATGGCAACCTATACTTAATTGATGGTGCTTATGTAAAACCTGATACCATGAAAACAACTGATACAGTAGAAATACAAGTTGAAATTCAACAACCCGCAGAAATAAAACCACCCAATCCATTCCCTTGGGAACCGGGGGACAAAAGGGAATTTTGGTGCGAGAAGCTTAAAAGCTTTGTTAGAATGACCGGCGATTTAAACGCTGATGGCATCTACTACGTCAACAAAGTGGGGGACGGCGCATTTCGTCGTTATCCTGTTAAAGGACAAGATTTAGTACTCAAGGAGCAAGCCCCAGCAGATGCACCCAGTACTGATTTACTGGCGGTTAATCGTGCATCGTGGACAGAGATTAAAAACTTTCTTATAGAAAAATTTATTCCCTCCTACCCTTGGTCGCGCAAAGGAGAAAAAACTCCCGCCGACGTTCGTGCCGATATGGAATTGCTAGCTAAGAGCAAGAATAAAGGGCTAGGAAAACTCATTGAAGAGGAAAGGAGGACTGAGCGTGGAAGCTATGAAGATTCCCAAAACTTTACTATGCGATTAACTGCTTTACACGAAAGCTTCCCTTGGGCAGAATTCGCTCAAATGTTAGATTTTTGCCAATAGTTATTGTGCTGCTACTACTGGTGTGGCAGGTGTAGTACTATTCGGAGGTGTTAGCTTTAAATCAGAAATAGCTTTATCAGCTGCTGCTTCTGCATCTTGTAACTCAGTTTGATTCTGCTTCAATTGCTCTATTTGCTTATCCCTGTCTGTAATAGCAGCGGTTAATGTATCAATCTTATCCTTTAAGCTCATAATTTCCTCTTGGGTTATTAATTTACCAAAAACATCACCTGCGATCGCAAGATTCTTATTCCACTGCTCTGTTACGCTCCAGTCACCACTGGCGATCGCGTCCCGTAGTTTACCTTGCAATACAGTTATAATTGCGAATTGTGAATCTAAAGCCGACATAACTAATAAAATTTCTGTATCATTTATGGCATCCATTTAACCAAAATGCCAACACTACCCACAAACCTTAAAGATCGCATTGCATCGCACTTAGGCTATGACCGCCCTAGAGCCCTTAATCCTGCTACGTTGCAACAATTCCACACTCATGTGGATTCACTGCTTAACAACAACAGTATTCATGGTTCAATCGGACCAACAATTGTTAATCTGGTAAAACGCTGTGACAAGCTGTTTAGAATGACTGACCCAACCGATAGCATTGTTTTTAGTCAGTTTCAGCAAATTATAGGTGATGTAAACAGGCAAACCCGCACCATCACTATTGATGATGTGCTTAAGAAAAATCGTGAAGCTTATCTTAAAGCCTGTGATGATTTGGCTTTTCAGTTGAATGTTCCTAATCTCCGTCGCCCAGATGCAGCTGCTTACATGTTTACTAATTTAGGTAGTGAATACGTGCTTGCACCGCCAGGGGCTGCTGATACTTGTGTGAGCGATCGCATTTACTTATCTTTACACTGCGCTTGAAATGACTACCAAAACAGACTTTGAAAAACTTGCTCTTAATGCTTACCAAGCTTATGGTAAAACAACCAACTTTCAAGATTCTATGGGTGACCCTGTGCCCACTTGGAAAGACTTGCCAACGAAAATAAAACAAGCGTGGGTTGTTGCTGTTACTCAAGTTGTTGAAGACTATATAAAAAGTCAAGTAGGTTAATAATGGCCGACGCACCTAACACTTCACCCGCATTCATCCAAACAATGGGGATTATTGGTGTCCCTGTCGATCTCACCAACCAAGTGTGTACTGCTGACAACCCAGGAACAACCCCTATTATTGCCTACGACCCCACCGCTGATTATGCGCAAGGAAATGGAGCATTAATAGAACATATTGATATTCAGCTGACTGGGAACACCGCAGCAACTACAGTTTTGTTATTTTATAAATTTATCAGCGACACAACCCCCAAATGGAGAAAAGCGGCGCAAAGGGCGATCGCTAGTGCAACAGTTTCGACAACTGCTGAACTCCCCTCTTATTCAATGCCACTTAAAAATATCCTTTTCCCTGTACCCCAAGCAGGAGCGGGAACGGGGTTACAGCAATTTCAAGGACTAAGAATCAATTCCCCTGATCGGTCAATCCAGTGGGGGTTTGCCCTAACAGTAGCAGCAGGAACCTCTCCTATAATTGTTACCATGTATGGGGGTGAGTACTGATATGGCATTTAAAAAACCTGTATGCAATTGCCCAGATGCGAGCGCCCAAAGAACAAGCAATGTATCGGCAGAAGCGCTCAGCAACCAGATTGCTTCAAACTGGTCAACAGGTTTTAAAGGAATTCGCGCTGCTGGGGGGTATTGCGAACATGAGTTGGCTGTATTAAGGATTCGTAAGGAATTGGATACAGTTTTCCCAGGCGGAATACCAAAGGATCTACCAACGGCATCTACACCTGATTATCAAAAAACCAAATCAATATCTCGTCTTCAAAACCCCGCTAGACTGGGAGATGATTTCTCGTTATGAACCAAGACAACCCTAACCCACATATTATATTTGGGCGACCGCGCTACAATCCCGCATCTCAATCTATGACCGAGGGAGATTTTGTTATTGCCCAGATGTATCCTGGCTTTGAAGATCCTACCCAAGTACCTATTATTCCTGGTGACACCGAAAGACCCATGTATACACCACAACAGCAGCCACAGCAAGCTTCAATGAATGGACAAGTGCTACCAAATCAATTACAGCAAGTAGCGCAAATGATGGAACAAATAAAGCAATTGCAACAAGCTGCTTTAACTCAACCATCACAACCACAAAATATTCAATCTCCATATGTGGTGCAATCACAGCAAAATGTGCAGCCAATCAGAGTACCATTAGTATTTGACTTGACGTTTAATTTAACTATTAATCTAAATATCAATCCTATTCAAAATAATAGTGGAACGGTTTGAATAGGCTATTTTATCAATAAAAAGATGAACGCCCATAACCAAAACTGTATTCTCAGTTTCCATGCGAACCAAGTAACATTATGGTTGTCGAGTTCGCCTCTCTGTTTCCACACTCCAGTGTAGTGAACACTTTTCTTGTTGCTAGTTCTGCCATAACTATTTTCATGGCAAACATTACATAAAGGAATACAGTCCCACCCCGGAATTTCAAAAGAACTTACTGACTTCTTGGGAGGATGCAGGAGAAATATCCCTAGCACTCTCCTAACGAATGATCGCTTGTACTTCAAATGATGAATCACGGTTGCTTTATGAAAAGGATTTTGCGTGCAACGTGGAAGTAATTTATAAGTAAGAGCGCGCGTACGCCGCCAGTTATCAGCGTAAACGAATGTTGATATTCTCATAAATTTAATTCTTTAAACTCTTTGTAAGCCTGTTTCCAGCCAGAGCGATTTTTCTCGACTTTCCAGAGATTCTCGATTATCTTAGTTTGGGAATCACCACATGAGAGCATAGATCTAATTTTGGTGAGCAATTCCTCCCTTGATAAGGAATCAGGCGTGTATCTTTGTTCCCCTTTAAATACCTTCGTTTCCACTGTTTCCAAGTGATTCTTGGTATCGGGAACTTCCCCGCTTTTTGGGGGAAAAGGTGTACTTTTGGTGTTGGTATCGGTAGCAAAGCTTCTTTTCAAATGCTCAATAGCCCTTTCCCATAAGTCTTCTGGGTTTTCTGGCTGTGGTTCTGGTAGTGATACTGGTTCGATACTGGGTGGTATCAGGTCAGAAAAGTCAGTAACGTCTTTTATCGCAGTTGCATAGTCCCAGTATGTTGGCACTTTTACAGGATTAGCATCTAGAGTGTTTCCCTCTGAATCAAAGTATTTTTGGTTGGGGATTTTTATTTCCCCCTCACCCGTCGAGCGCCAGCCGCCAATGCATTCCCCATCAGGAACCGAAAACTGGGTGAGGGTACATGCGCCAGAGGACTTGATTAGCTCAGCTAGTCCTTCGGTACCATTCGTAGTGTTAGTGTCACTCTGAATAGTCCTGATAACGAAGCAATTCCCCTTGCGAGAAGCAATGAATAGTTTCTTCCAGAAGTTTGTTAAATACTTCTTAGCGCTAAATCCTTCATCCCCAGTTGCCTTATTAGGTGGGCGATTGAATATGCTCAGCAAGCCGTCGTACTCCGCGCACTCCTCAAGTAGAATCGTTATTGGGTAATGGTTGTACTGGTTTTCATCAAGGTGCTGATACTCGTCGTACCTTTTCCCTATTAAAGCTAATACTTTCTCCAGCCCATTCATCAAGCTAGTGGCTCTCCCTTCGTCCCCCATCCCCACACCATAAAAAGTAGTACCAGGCTCAAGGTGTGCTTCTAGTCCCCGATACATGGACTTTCTTTTGTGGGGATTTACGATAACGAGTCTGTGCGATCGCCACACGCGATACCTGAGCATCATGCAACTAGTGGTGCTTTTCCCTGAACCTTGTGCACCTACTAAATTGATAATGCCTGCGTCTACGATTTGCTTTAAATCACTATCCAGTATCATCTGGATTGCTTGTGGTATCTTGGTTTCCACTGTTAGGAGTGCAGCTTCAATTACAGGTGATTCCTGGTCAATTCGAGAGTGCTCTAAAGCACTCTCAGGTTTTGGTACTTTGGTTAATTCCTCCACTAGGTGAGGGTTTCTTTCCAAATGAAGGTAAGCGTAACCATCGTTCAACTCCCGCCGGAAATCCTCCACCCGCATCTTGGATGCGATCGCCACCTTCTCAAGTTCCTCTTCCTCCAGCAACTTGTTCGTGGCTTGATCCAGTTGTGGTATTTCTAACTCCTTCAATCCCCTACTACTAAAAAGCGCAGCACACCCACACAAAGAGGCACCCAAGATGCTGGCAATAGTCCTGGTCAATCCACTTCCAGGAATCATCTTGGCATTTTTTGGTATATTCGCGTACCATGATGGTACAGTTATTAGGGTGCAAGGTTTGGTGGCGAGAGTACAGTATT
>NZ_JAAKGC010000110.1 GCF_017591665.1 Aetokthonos hydrillicola CCALA 1050
ATATAAAATTTTAGTATCCCTGAGAATAAACTTCAAAAACTAGAGGCATCGAACCTCTAGTTTTTGTGCGCTATCCATCCCCACCCTACTACGTAGAGGGTGGGGAATTCCGCGAATATGTTAAAAAATTTTACTTTTGCATTTAAAAAACCTGAATCCATTCTTTAACAGAGTATTCAGTCCAAACGCCGTTTTGCCAGTAGGGATCGCTTTCAACCAACTGGCGAACAACTGCTTCGTCTTCGGCTTCGTAGATGCCAAAAATTTTAGTAACGTCTTTGGTTGGACCAATAGTAATCAGCACACCAGATTCTTTCTGTTTGGCAAGTCCGTCTAAATGAGCTTGACGGTAAGGTTCACGTTTTTCTAAAACGTTTTCGCAGTAAGTTCCCCACATTACATATTTAGTCATAGTGCGACTTTATCTTGAATGGACACACATTATATTAAACCTGGGATGAAATTCGACACAACAGGTTTAATATATAGACAGTTAGGATTAATTCTGACTCCTGACTCCTGACTCCTGAATTCTTATTAAAGAGTTGTTTCTTCTATTTTTGATTTTATCAACCCTTCTAAGTACTCACTCGCACTGGTTTTTTGTCTAACAGCTTGATCACAAACAAAATGCCAAGACGTATCAGTCAGAAATATACCATGCTGTTTTTTTAATTCATTGTGCAGGACGGGTTGGTTCCTTAGTCTTTTTTTTCCTTTACCTGTTGACATGCCCTAGAAGTGTTTAGTGTTCTCAGCATACCTTATCAAAACTCATGTGGGGAGTCAAGAAGAGGGGACAGGGGGCAGGGGAAGCAGGGGGGGCAGGGGGAGCAATAAATATTTCAAAACTTTGGGAGGAAAGCTATCTGCTGGTGTGACGGTAAAATTTTAGGAGTGAGAAGCGATCGCACGCCTATTTAATGAATTACCCAAAAAACTCAATTGCTCAACCTGGATTAATTTTGACACCAGGCGCTGAAGGCTGGTGGGATTCTGAAAGAGTCTCTTCGCCACAGGTGCTGTACTGTCCTGATGGAATTTGGAGGATGTGGTACTACGGTCGAGATGCATCCTTTGATCGGCAAATAAATTTACCTACAGGTCGCTGTGGTTTAGCGATTTCTACTGATGGGATTCGTTGGGAACGCGTCCAGGGATCATTAACTATGGGAGCTGTCTTTGAACCTCACCCTGATCCTAGTCGCTTTGACTCAGCCCATGTTGGTGTTAGCAATGTCTATTACCGCGATGGTCTTTATTGGATGTGGTATTTCGGTGGAGATCATACAGTTGTCGAGAGTGGAAAGTTTAAAGCTAAAGGGTTAAAGATGCGTCCTGGCTGCGCTATCTCCCGTGATTGTATTAATTGGGTACGGCTGGAAGGTTCTTATCAAGGCGCTTTTCTTGACGTGGGAAAGGTAGGGGAGTTTGATGCTCTATTTTGCCCTTGGCCACAAGTTTTGCCTGATGATGATGGAACATGGAGATTGTATTACCATACTTTCAATCCCGATAGAGGATTCTTAGTCGGGTTAGCTGTATCGACTGATGGTTTGCGTTGGGAAAAATTCGGTGAGATTTTACAACCAGGTGAGTCTGGAAGTTTTGATGAGAGAGGTATCGGTACTCGCCACGTGCTGAAAATTAACGGAGAGTACGTAATGTTCTACGAAGGTGTTAACACCAGTGGTTATCACTCAATTGGTTTGGCTACTTCTGATGACGGGATTCATTGGCAAAAATATGCTGGCGATCAGGCGGGAGGTTCTGTTTTTTCCCACGCTTCAAAGGGTTCTGGTCTTTGGGATGCAAGAGCGGTAGGGACGCCTTGTGTGGTACCAATGAATGATGGTAGTTTCCGAATGTACTATATTGGTGCAAACGAAGGCGGTCACGATGAGCTATCCTCACAACACCAAATTGGTCTAGCTATAAGTGATCAAAATGATTTTCGCCACTGGCATCGTTGGGGTGCGTAATTTGTAGGGGCGTTCGCCCCTACAGTAACTAACTTCTCAGGGTGACGCCGAATTTTTCTACTAGAGATTCACGGACTTTGTTGTGTACTGGTTCAACTTCAGCGTCAGTGAGAGTGCGATCGCTTGAACGATAAATCAAACGAAACGCTAAGCTCCTCTGTCCTTCTGGTACGTTCTCACCGCGATATTCATCAAACAAATTCACTGATTCAAGCAAGCCTTTCCCAGATTTGGTGATGACTCTTTCAATTTCAGCAACTGTAACTTTAACAGGTGCAAAAAAGGCAATGTCGCGATCAGATGCAGGATAGCTAGAAAAGGGTTTAAATTTTCTAGTCAAAAGTTCATCTTGATCCAGAACGTCTAAAAGAACATCTAGATCCATCTCGAACACGTAAACCGCATCTGGTAAACTTTTTTCTCGGCGTATTTGGGGATGCAATTGCCCAAAACTTCCAAGCCTATTTCCCTGAATCCACAAAGAAGCTGTGCGTCCTGGGTGCAAGCGATGATCTCGACAATCTGGTTGATATTCTACCTCTATACCAAGTTGCTGAAATACAGCTTCTAAAATACCTTTGGCTTCAAACCAGGTGATGGGTTGCTCACGACCGCTTCTTGTCCACTTAGTGGAGGTGCAATCTCCTCCTATAATACCGGCGATCGCGTCTGCTTCTTGGAAACCGTCTTCATCTTGCCAGAAAATTCGCCCAATTTCAAAGCCGTTCAGCGCTCCATTCCCCTGTTCTAAGTTGTATTGGAATGCGTCAATCAACCCTTGTATTAAATCTGTTCGCAGTGCTGAATACTCTACAAATAAGGGATTGCTGAGCACAACTTGTCTGCTTTCTCCTGGTTTCACTAAGGAGTAGTGCATTAATTCGGTTAATCCTTCTGCCCTAAAGCAAGCTCTTAACTTACGGATCAGCTCATGATCTACAGGTAGATAGCCTGCTTCTGCTTTCTCGGGCAAAGTATCACAAAAATTATCATAGCCATAGAGACGGGCAATTTCTTCAATTAAATCAACTTCCCGTTCTAAGTCACGGTAACGATATGGTGGAACAGAAACCGTCCAATTATTGTTTCCTAAAGGATTGAGTTGACATCCCAAAGCAGTTAAAATGCGCTCAACGTCTGCAGCTTGCAGTTCTCCTGTTTCTTCTTTTAAGTCAACTGGACCTAGTAACTGATTAACTCTCTCTAAACGGAGTTCTATTGAACGTGTCCAAGTCGAGGGTTCTGGGCGTGTATCAGAAATTTCCTGTTGAACTATTGTTCCAGAACACAGTGAGCAAATCAGTGACAACGCGCGACGACAAGCTACTTCCAATTCTGCACGGTTAACTCCTCGTTCGTATCTGGTAGAAGCTTCACTTCTTAAACCAACGCTACGGGAAGAACGGCGGATTGCAACGCTGTCGAAGAGTGCAGCTTCTAAAACTAGGTTTTGTGTACCGTCGTGTACTTCGGTTTCTTCACCACCCATTACCCCAGCTAGTGCTACAGGTTTGTCGTTAGCGGTGATTAACAAGTTTTGTGTTGACAGGTTGCGGGTTTGTCCATCGAGAGTTTTTAAAGTTTCTCCAGGCGTAGCAAACCTAACACCGATTTGTAGAGAATTGGTTTCTCGATTCGCAACAGATTGTAGGCGATCGCGATCAAATGCATGGAGAGGCTGCCCCCATTCTAACAAAACATAGTTAGTAATATCTACAACATTATTAATTGGTCGCACGCCCGCAGCACGTAACCGCTGTTGCAACCACTCAGGTGATGGAGCAATTTTTACTTCTGAAATTACAGTACCTATATACGCAGGACAGGCTTGTGTATCAGCAATTTTTAAAGTTAAATTATGCTCTTCCTTGGGAACCGCTACTTCACCTGGTTCAGGAATTGACAGCTTTGCACCTGTTAGCGCTGCGACTTCCCTTGCTATACCTACCATACTCAAAGCATCAGCACGGTTAGCAGTTGCAGTTACGTCTAAAATAACATCATCTAGACCCAATAACGGGCGCACGTCACTACCTAGTTGCAGATTTTCCTGATTAAAAATATGAATTCCATCTAGATCAGTAGGTAAACCAAGTTCCTTTAAAGAGCAGATCATGCCATTAGATGGAACACCTCGCAACTTTGCGCTCTTTATTTTTAAATCAATCTTCGGTAAGTAAGTGCCTACAACTGCTACTGGTACATAAATATCTCCTCGAACATTAGAAGCACCACAGACGATATTTAAAGTTTCTCCTGTACCAATATCGACTTGGCAAACACTTAATTTATCAGCATTGGGATGGGGTTGGCGTTCCAGGACTCTACCAACAACAACCCCAGACGCCCAAGTTTTGCGGTCTTCAATATCTTCTACCTCAAACCCAGCCATTGTTAGTGTTTCAGCTAATTCTTCTGGGTTAAGTTTTAACTCGACTAGCTCTTGTAGCCATTTAAGAGAAATACGCATGGAATGTGTTTACTTGTCTTCTATTGATCTTATTTTATGGCTCTTACTACTAAGCGATGACTACGGGCCTCGCCAGTCGTACCTTTTAACGTAAACAATCCTACTACATACAAGCCGCTTCTTGCTGCGACTTTTTGATTTCCCTAGGAGTTACACATTGACAGCAATCATCAGATATGCGGTAGGAATTAATAGCGTCTCAACGAGATATTTTTCCACAAATATAGTAAATTCCGGTTAAAAGCTTTTGGGAGGATGATTTTTTATCAAGAAAAGCAGAGACCAGGAGTCAGAATCTCCTGGTCTCTGCCCGCTTGTGTTCGCGAAGCGTCTCGAAGAGAAGGGAACAAGGGTTTAATACCCCAATAACTTTTACGTTGCTCACGAGTCAGTTGGGGTCGAATCCCCATCTGAAAGGAACATAAATGCCTTCTGCCTTCTGCTTTCTTCAATTGTTTTTTACGGGTTCTCGATCTTAGTGGTGAGATTTACTGCTCTCATCATGCCTTGGTCTTCATGGTCTAAAATGTGGCAGTGATAAATTGTAAGGGCGCAAGGCGTTGCGCTCCTACCTGGTTTCAAAAACGCAATTTGTGCCCGTGGTGAGTATAGCTACTGAATATTTTGACAGCGGATTCGGATCGTTCTTGAAGCCATATTATTGCACTCGGTGATTGTAGAGGAGATCCTCTTAGAGAACCGTCGATTGAAAGGATATACTGCACCAGTCCTGGTATCTCTGATCCGATGATTTTTTTGCACTCTTCCACAGCATCAGCTAGTCCTGCTTCACCTCCTTTTGCTTCTGCTATTTGCATCATTCTGGAGGCTATATCTGTAGCTCTTTCTACGTCTTCGTTTATATAGGCGCTAAAGTGGCGTTGCGATCGCTGTGCATGGCTTTGCTCTGGTTTGATGTGACCCGATAGAATATCGTTGACTGTGTTTTGGATATCGTCAATCTGTGCCATTTTATTTCCTCGTCTCGCCTCGAATGAGCCGCGATCGAGGCGATGCTTATTTCATACTTTTGTGCAAAATTTGTTTCTGCATTTGCTCCTCTTTATGTTAATTTCCGCGTAAAAATTTCGAATCCTCCTTAATAGCATTGAAGAAGAATTCACAAGTCGTGACGTCAGTCATCAGAATCAGTCAGTCGGGGATTCTACCCACCACTGAATTGCGAATCGCTTTTAATGACTTGTATTTGGTTGTGAAGATGCCTAGTAGTCTCCAGAGAGTAATCTTTAAATTCAGATACTGTCAAGTATTATGTATAACAATTAATACTGATAAATATTTTGTATATAATAATGCCATTGAATATTGGGGTCATGTCTTGTAAACTGGGGTGAGTGACTGGTTCTAGTGCCGTTTTTATCTGTTCCTTTTGTCAAACACCTCTACTGCACTGGCGCTCTAACTTATGAAATTTCAATCCCTACAGCTAAAATATTTTAATAAATTCCAATCTTCAGATTCATAACTCTGTCATTGTTAATAAATTTTTTTTGATTTTTTGCTATATTGTATATTATTTCCAATTTTATTGAATCGATTTTTATAATAATTGATTCGAACACTGCTATTTATAAATTCAGGGCTTCAATTCAGATTAAATAGTTAAAATTTTCTTATTCAATTAAATGCTTATTAAGTCACATGCATAAACACTATTTTTAGTAAATCTGTGCGAGTAAAAGGCTTAGTTAAATACCCAGAAGCTCCCACTAATCTAGCTCGTACTTTGTCTATAATTCCCTTACTTCCTGTAACCATAATGATTGGCGTATTTTTGAACATTGCATTATTTCTTATAATACGAGCTAATTCATAGCCGTCAATTCCTTCCATATTGAGATCCAGCAAAATTAAGTCTGGTTTGTTCTTAATAATCGACATCACTGCTTTTAGTGGATCGCTAATTGTAATTACGGAAAAATTTTCATCTTCTAAGAAGCGGCTGATTTCTTTAAGAACTGTAGGACTATCATCTACAGAAACAATTTTGTAGACTTTTTGATGGCTTCCGGCTTTGGGAATTGGTTTTTGAGGTTGGGGTCTTGTATTGTTTTGTTGTATTATTTGCTGAGGTGTTTCTTGTTGGGGAACAGAAGTTTGTGGAAGTTGTTGTTCCGTAACTAAATTTTGTGCTATTACTGTGTCAGTTAATTCTTTAGTAGGTGATGTTGTTATCTCTCTCGTTTGGAGCGATGATGGTTCAAAAATTTTTGGTAATTTATCAAAAGGTGGATCTGGCTCGTGCAATAAAACCTTTTTGTTTATAATGTGGGGATATAGACTCCGAGCCAGTTGGATTTCATCTTGATTTAAAATAACTGCCAAATGCCTAAGACTGAAACCTTTCATCCAGTAAGCTAAGTTTTGCTGTATATCTGGTAAACTGTTGGATTTATTGCCATTTTGAATCCACAGGTAAGGACGTTGAAAGGGAGAAGAAATTTGCGGATTAAAAGATTGCCAAGCAGCCAATCTCTCTTCACATTTTTCCACGATTTTTTCTACATCGAGTTTGCAAATTTTTGGCATTTTCTGTATACTTTCTCTAAATTCATATGTCCCTTGTTTAATTAATAAAAATGATTCAATGACTTCTTTCACTAATTCTTGGATTAGTAAGGCTATTTGTGTAACTTGCAGATATCTTCGAGTAGCTAGCCAGCAAATAGCTTGATAATCTGACGCAAAACTGTTATAGTGTTCTGTTGACTGATTTTGTGAGTCAGGTTCAAACATCAAGCGCAATTGCACCCTAGCTTCACTGGTTAAAGTAGGAATTTGATAACTGAGTCGACGCAGATGACGTTCGAGCCGATCAAAGGGTTCAACTGAGTGAGTCGCATAAATTATCTTACCTTGGTCTAAGTATATTAACCAGGAAACAGAGTTGCTGGAGACTTGTAAACAAGTTGTATCACCACAACTGGAGAGGTGTCTTAACAAACTGAGGGGACAAAGTTTTTTAAATGTGCCAAAATTATTCATTTGTGTATAAATTTAAAATTTTGGTAAAGGAGGTATATTATTAATCGTAATATTAATCAAAAGATCATTTTTTTGACGTTAACCACTCTATCTTGAGTAAAATCATGGAAAAAATCAACTAAAGTAGTCTAATTCCTACATTCTTGACCAATGAATCTTGAAAGTAAATTTTTAATTTAGTTAAACTTTTGCTAAGGTGGGGTTGTCATTTAGAAGAGATATACTGTTACTATGCTGATGATGTGAATTCTCCTTAATTTCTCTTATCTAAAACCTCGTGAGTCTACACAGAATCTTTAAAATTAAGAATCAGCAAAGTTACGTATCTATAGTAATCTATTATGTTATACGTGTGAATCTGCCAAAAGCACTACTTAACGGTAGTACTTAACTCTGCAACAGTCAATTTATCTCAACTGAGCCTGAAGAAAGAATCTTAGGCAATTGTGAGGAATTTTGCAGCAGCGACATGTTTACTAAACAGTAGACTAATAAAACTAAGCGCCGTCACGGTGGTTTGGTTAGTGGTTTAAAATATATACTTTATACTTTGAGATAAAGGAAAATAAAGCTTTGCCCTTTAACATAACACAAAAAGTTATGGCTGATACATTAAAACTTGATGAAGTAGTAGAGTTCGCCGAAAATCCTGAGCCGCGCTGTCCTTGTGTGCTACTGCTAGATACTTCTGGCTCTATGCAGGGAATGCCGATTGACGCTCTAAATCAGGGTTTGTTAGCTTTTAAGGATGAACTAAACCAAAACTCCCTAGCTTCAAGGAGAGTAGAAGTAGCAATAATTACTTTTGACAGCCACGTCAACATTGTTCAAGACTTTGTAACGGCTGATCAGTTTAATCCACCAGTACTAACAGCACAAGGCTTGACAACTATGGGTGCTGCTATCCATAAAGCACTAGACATACTTCAAGATCGCAAAGCTCAGTACCGTGCTAATGGTATAGCCTACTATCGTCCTTGGGTATTTATGATTACTGACGGAGAGCCGCAAGGCGAGTTTGAGGATGTATTAGATCAAGCAGCTCGAAGACTGCAAGGAGATGAAGCAAATAAACGTGTCGCGTTTTTTCCGGTTGGTGTAGACAACGCGAATATGACCCGTTTAGGTCAAATAGCCGTGCGCACTCCTTTAAAGCTTAAGGGACTAAACTTTGTAGAGATGTTTGTTTGGTTGTCGGCTAGTATGTCCGCCGTGTCTCATTCCAAGATAGACGATCAAGTGGCATTACCACCAATTGGCTGGGGGTCTGTTTAGTGGTTGAATGGTTACACAGGTCAACGATTTTATGAACACCTCAGAACAGACATCTCACTGGCAAGTATTAGCTGCATCAGTATGTGGCACAAGTCATTTAAAAAACAAGCAATTGTGTCAGGATGCCCATCACTGGCAGCGGTTGTCAGATGATATTTTGGTATTGGCAGTAGCAGATGGCGCAGGTTCCGCAAGTTGGGGAAAAGTGGGCGCTATGATTGCTGTGGAAACAGCAATAGACAATATAGCAGCCAAAACAATCACCAGGCGTTCTTTAGCTGATGATGCTGTCGTGCGATCGCTCTTGATCGAAGCAATGGTCAGTGCCAAAATAGCAGTGGAGGAAGAAGCCGTTGCCTGTGAAAAACAACCATCAGACCTAGCGAGCACATTAATAATTGCGATCGCATCGCCAGAACTCATAGCAGTAATACAGGTAGGTGACGGTGTAGCAGTGGCAAAGGATTTGGAAGGAAATCTAACTGCCATTACCGTACCTGATCATGGCGAATTTATTAACGAAACGACTTTTTTGACATCACAAAATGCTATAGAATCGGCTCAACTGAGATATTGGCGGCAAGACATAGTCAATGTTGGAGTCCTAACTGACGGACTGCAAATGCTTGCTATGAATATGGCTATCGGTGTACCTCACAAACCGTTCTTTTTGCCGCTATTCGACTTTGTCGCTAATATCGAAGACAAAACAGTGGCAAAAGAGCAATTGATAAAGTTTTTGCGATCTGAAAGGATTACACAACGCACTGACGATGATTTAACCCTTATTATAGCTGCACTACGCAATTAGTTAATCATGTTTGTAACACTTGAGGCTTTGTTCGTTTACCACAAATCAAATCATGCAAGTACTACGCCGTCCGAATAGCCAAGAAAATGTTAGTATTAACCTAGCCGCCACTCTAGGGCGTGGGGGTGAAGCCTGTATTTATACAGTAGCAACAGACCCTGATTTAGTGGCAAAGGTTTACCACAAGCCAACTGTTGAACAAGCTCACAAATTAGAAGTGATGATTGCTCACCCGCCAGAGAATCCCACAGCTAATTTAGGGCATATCTCAATTGCTTGGCCAATAGAGTTGTTGCGATCTGCTGAGGGGAGCGATCGCGTTGTTGGTTTTTTAATGCCTCGCATTCAAGGAATGCGTCCAAGCATTGACTTTTATAATCCTAGAACTCGCCGCCAAAATTGTCCTCTATTTAATTATCAGTACCTTGTACGTGCTGCTCGAAATCTAGCAGCGGCTTTTGCTTCCTTGCACGCGAGTGGTTACTGTGTCGGAGATGTCAACGAGTCGAATATCCTCGTAAGTGATACAGCACTGGTAACAGTCGTAGACACGGACTCATTCCAAGTACGAGATCCAAATAGCAATTTTGTTTACCGTTGCCCTGTAGGTAAACCGGAGTTTACTCCACCAGAACTACAAAATAAAACCTTTGCAGAGTGTGAACGAACTGTTACCCATGACTTGTTTGGGTTAGCAGTGCTAATATTTCAATTCTTGATGGAAGGGACACACCCGTTTTCTGGCATTTTTCAAGGATATGGTGATCCGCCAGCATACGAAGCACGTATTGCACAGGGTCATTTTACTTATAGCCAAAAACGGCGCATACCTTATATTCCTACCCCGATTTCACCACCTTGGGAAATTCTCCACCCTAGCTTACAAGATCTATTTGTACGTAGTTTCGAGGATGGTTACAACAATCCCGAACTTCGCCCTACAGCACAAACTTGGCTTTCAGCACTGACTGAAACAGAGAACTCTCTTGTTAGCTGTAGTGTAAATAGTCAACATCGCTATAGCAACCACCTGCACAAATGTCCTTGGTGTGAGCGCACGTTACAATTAGGTGGACGCGATCCATTTTTATCAATAGAAGCAGTAGCAGCTAGAGAACATTTACAACTCCAGCCAAAACAAAAAAGGGCACGTACACAAACAGCACGCGATCGCGTACCCAGAGGGCGTGGTGCTACCCGAACACCACAAGTACCATCAGTATTCAGCAACCCTAGGCATAAGTTAGTAATACCTAGCCAAAACATCTCTTATTATAAACCTCCTAAGAAGCCGAAATTTTATCCATTTATTTTTTGCTTGCTTGGTTTTGGACTATTGGGATATTTAGATTTGTTGATTAAATTTACAAGTCGCCCCTTTATTGCTCAAAACTCTTATGCTCAACAAGTATTAGCTAACAATCAAGACAACGACAAAAACCTTACTTTTGCAGATTATTATCAACAGGGTCATGCTTCGTACAAAGTTCGAGACTATGAACAAGCCGTTGAAAGATTTACAAAAGCAATACAAAAGGATCCTAAGTACGCTAAAGCTTATATAAACCGTGGCAACGCGCACTACAACTTAAAAGAATATGAAGCCGCACTCGCAGATTATAATCAAGCAATTCGCCTGAATCCGAATGAAGTAAAAGCCTATGAAAATCGGGGTAATGTTCGTTTTTTATTGGCTGAATATAGCAGCGATCCAGATAAAGATTACAATCTAGCAATTGCAGATTTCAATAGTGCTTTGCGCCTGAATAGTAATGACGTCGAAGCTTATGTAAGGCGGGGTGTTGTCCGCTCACAGATTGCTAAATATAGCGGTGATTCTCAACAAGAATACAGAAAAGCAATTCAGGATTTCAACTCTGCATTGAGTATAAATCCTAACAGAGCAGAAGCTTTCTTTCAAAGAGGTATAGTTCGCTATCAAATTGCCCAATATAGTAGCGAGTTTGAGCGCGAGTATAAACAAGCAATAGAAGACTTTAACCGAGCATTGCATCTTAATTCTCAAATGGCAAAAGCTTATCTCAAACGAGGTATTGTTCGATATGAACTAGCACAATATGGTGGTAATGCTTCAAAACATCACTACTCAAAAGCAGTAGAAGATTTACAAACATCTGCCAAAATTTCTCTTGCACAAAATGACATGGAGAATTACCAACAAGCCTTAAGTAGTATATGCGTAGTGTTAGAAAATAAATGTGACAATTTCTTCCAAAACGCAAGTATATCAAGTAAGGGAAACTAGGGATGGGTGTAGGGTGTAGGGTGTGGGGTGTAGGGTGTAGGGTAGTAGGGGATCAGGGGAGCAGGGGGAGCAGGAAGGAGGAGGAAAATAAATTATTAAAAGATTAATTTCTACCCAAGAAATTAGGCTAAATTCGCTACTGCCTTTGATTCAATTTTTTACAAAACTAAACCCCACACCCTACACCCTGCTAAGATCTCCCTACTCCCACTAATAGGAAAACTTTTTTACTTTTTTACATGGAGAGCAAGTTTATTTACCTTGTCTTCATATATTTTTGTGAAATTATCGTTAGATTAGTTACTGAGAAAATTAGATTATCAATTTTCTTTATCTAATTGAAAAAAAGTAGGAAAATAATTATCTATCTAACTTAGAAATTACAGAGATATTTTCATGAAAGCAGTGATTTTAGCCGGTGGGCTAGGTACGCGCATCAGTGAAGAAACTAGTGTCAGACCAAAGCCAATGGTCGAGATTGGAGGGAAACCAATTTTATGGCACATAATGAAGATTTATTCTGCCCACGGTATAAATGACTTCATCATCTGCTGTGGTTATAAAGGCTATGTGATTAAAGAGTATTTTGCTAACTACTTTTTACACATGTCGGATGTCACTTTCGATATGCGCTTTAACAAGATGAATGTACATTCTGGCTATGCTGAACCTTGGCGTGTTACTTTGATAGATACGGGTGATAACACGATGACAGGTGGGCGGTTAAAGCGAGTCAGCGAACATATCGGTAACGAAACTTTTTCCTTAACCTATGGCGATGGTGTTAGTGATGTCAATATTACGGAACTTATTAACTTTCATAAAGAACAAAAAACCTTTGCTACACTAACTGCCGTCCAACCACCAGGACGTTTTGGGGCTATTGTTTTAGGGCATGAGCAAACCAAGATTAGCAGCTTTAGAGAAAAACCAGAAGGTGATGGTGCTTGGATTAACGGTGGTTATTTTATTTTAGAACCCGATGTTATCAACTTTATTGATGATGACACGACTATTTGGGAGCAGACTCCTTTAGAAAAGCTAGCAGAAATGGGACAATTATCTGCTTACAAGCATTACGGTTTTTGGCAGCCGATGGATACTTTGCGAGATAAGAATTATCTAGAGGAGCTATGGAAGAACAAAAAAGCTCCTTGGAAGGTGTGGTAAGTAAGTTGTTGTTTACTCACTAACAATTAAATATTTATAGAGGCTTGAGTGAAATGTATGATTTTGCGATTATAGGTGGAGGAATTGTTGGTCTTTCCACCGGTATGGCTTTAGGTAAACGCTATCCTGATTCTCGTATTCTCGTACTGGAGAAAGAAAGCAAGTGGGCATTTCACCAAACAGGCAATAATAGCGGTGTGATTCACTCTGGTATTTACTATAAACCAGGAAGTTTCAAAGCTAAATTTTGCCGCGACGGTTGTCGCTCAATGGTAGAATTTTGCCAAAAGCATGAGATAGATTATGAAGTTTGTGGTAAAGTCATTGTTGCAACGAAAGAGGAAGAGTTACCTCGCTTAGAGAACCTTTATAACAGAGGTTTAGAAAACGGCATAGAAACTAAGAGAATTAGTCCAGAGGAAGTTAAAGAAATCGAACCTCACGTCCAGTGCGTGGGAGGAATTAAAGTTTTTTCTACGGGTATAGTTAATTACAAGCAAGTCTGCTTGAAGTATGCGGAACTGATTGAAAAGCAGGGCGGAGAACTCCGTCTCAATACAAAAGTTGAGCGAATAGTTTCAAAGGGTAAGACACAAGTACTCGAGACTAATAACGGTAGCTTTGAAACCCGTTTTGTGATCAACTGCGCTGGATTGCACAGCGATCGCGTAGCCAAACTAGGTAAAGTGGATCCACAAGCTAAGATAGTACCTTTCCGTGGAGAATATTACGAACTTACACCAGAGAAACGCTATCTTGTAAAAGGCTTAATTTACCCAGTTCCTAATCCAGCTTTTCCTTTTTTAGGTGTCCACTTTACCCGCATGATCGACGGTAGCGTTCATGCAGGGCCGAATGCTGTTCTGAGCCTCAAGCGTGAAGGATATCATAAAACAGACTTCGACTTGCGAGATTTTGTGGAAGTCATGACATACCCTGCTTTCTGGAAACTAGCAGCGAAACATGCTGATGAAGGAATACAAGAAATTATTCGCTCGTTTAGTAAAGCAGCTTTTGTAAGAAGTTTACAACAACTTATACCAGAAGTCAAAGCAGAAGACGTAGTTCCTACCCACGCAGGAGTGCGCGCTCAAGCGTTGATGGACAATGGAAGTTTAGTAGACGACTTTTTAATTGTTCAAGGTGAAAACTCTGTTCATGTTTGCAATGCGCCTTCACCAGCAGCCACTTCTTCCATTGAGATAGGGAATGCGATCGTCGCACAAATTCCTGAACAGCAGCACCTCCAACCAACAAGTCAATTTCAGAACATCTAATAACTTTAATATATAGGAATTCAAAACAATGAAAGTTCTTGTTACTGGTACCGAAGGTTATCTTGGCTCCTTATTACCTCCATTATTGTTTGAGCGTGGACATGAGGTTATTGGTGTAGACACTGGCTATTATAAAGTCGGCTGGCTGTATAACGGTACTGATGTAACTGCCAAAACCCTTAACAAGGATATTCGTCACATTACGGCTGAAGATTTACAAGGTGTTGATGCAATAGTTCACATGGCGGAACTTTCCAACGATCCCACAGGACAATTAGCACCACATATCACTTACGAAATCAATCATAAAGGTTCAGTTCGCCTTGCCACACTGGCGAAAGAAGTAGGGATACGTCGGTTTGTGTACATGTCTTCTTGCAGCGTTTATGGTGTCGCAACCGCAGGAGATGTTACTGAAGAATCGCCGGTGAATCCTCAAACAGCTTATGCAGAATGTAAAACTTTGGTAGAGAGAGATGTCCAACCACTAGCTGATGATAGCTTTTCTCCTACCTTTATGCGAAATGCTACTGCGTTTGGTGCTTCGCCAAGAATGCGTTTTGATATTGTTTTAAACAATTTGGCTGGCTTGGCTTGGACTACCAAAGAAATCAAGATGATCAGCGACGGTACACCTTGGCGTCCATTAGTCCACGCTCTAGATATTTGTAAAGCAATTATATGCGCGCTTGAAGCGCCACGTGATATCATACACAATCAAATATTCAATGTGGGAGATACAGCAAACAACTACCGAGTCAAAGAGATTGCGGAAATTGTTGCTGAAGTTTTCCCAGGGTGTAAACTAAGCTTTGGCGATCAAGGTGCAGATAATCGCAGCTACCGCGTGTCTTTTGAGAAAATAAACACGACTCTACCAGGTTTTAAGTGTGATTGGAATGCTCAGCGTGGTGCTAAGCAGTTGTTTGACTTGTTCAGTCAAATTGATATGAGTCAAGAAACCTTCTTGTCAAGAGGTTTTACTCGCTTGAAGCAGCTAGAGTATCTGATCCGTACTCAACAAATCGATCAGGATTTCTTCTGGACGAAAAAGTAGCCTAGCACCCCACTGCTACGCCCAAGACAAAAGTCAAAAGTTTTATATATCAGGTCTTTTGACTTTTAAAATTTGGGATATCCTTTAGGAATCCTTAAATATTCTGAATCAAAACGATATTGATTCAGAATGTTTAATATAAATTTTTTTTATCTTTACGGAGGCAAAAACTCTAATGGCAAATGCGCAATGTCGTTTCAGTGGTCAACCACTACAACACACTTTTGTGGATTTAGGAATGTCACCTTTAGCGAATGCTTATCTTCGCGAAGAACAACTAAATCAAGCTGAAAAATATTATCCTTTACACGCCTACGTATCTGAAAACACTTTATTAGTTCAATTAGAACAGTTTGAAACCCCTGATAATATCTTTAGTGATTATGCTTATTTTTCTTCGTATTCAGATAGTTGGCTAAAGCATGTTAAATCCTACACAGATCAAATAGTAGAAAGATTTGGTTTTAATCAAAATCATCAGGTTATTGAAATTGCCAGTAACGATGGTTATTTATTACAGTATTTTGTAGAAAAAGGAATCCCTGTTTTAGGAATAGAACCAGCAGCAAATATAGCTAAGGTAGCTCAAGAAAAAGGAATTCCTAGTTTAATTAAATTTTTTGGTGTACAAACTGCTAAAGAACTTGTTTTGCAAGGAACTCAAGCTGACCTTTTGATAGGTAATAACGTATTGGCTCATGTTCCAAACTTGAATGATTTCATTGCTGGAATCCAGATTATTTTGCGTCCGGATGGGATTTTGACAATGGAGTTTCCCCACGTCTTACAACTCATTGAGCAAAATCAGTTTGACACTATTTATCATGAACATTTTTCTTACTTCTCGTTCTTAACAGTTGAGAAGATTTTCGCAGCACATCATTTAACGCTTTTTGATGTAGAAGAATTACCAACTCATGGTGGTTCACTAAGAATTTACGCTAAACATGAAAATTCTAGTACCCACAGCATTACAGACAGAGTAAAAGAACTGAAAGAAAAAGAAATAGCAGCCAATCTTGATAAGTTAGAAACGTACATTACTTTTGGAGAAAAAGTAAAAGAAACAAAACGCAAACTATTAAGTTTTATGTTGGCGGCTAAAGCAGAAGGTAAATCAATTGTTGGTTATGGTGCTCCAGCAAAAGGTAATACCTTACTAAATTACTGCGGTATTGGTAAAGATTTTATTGATTACACAGTTGATCGTAACCCTCACAAGCAGGGATTGTTTCTACCTGGAACTCATATTCCTATCCATAATCCTAATAAAATTTTGGAAACTAAACCAGACTATGTGTTGATTTTCCCTTGGAACCTCAAGGAAGAGATTATGGAACAAATCTCTTTTATTAGTGAATGGGGTGGACAGTTTGTTGTGCCAATTCCTGAAGTCCAAGTTTACCCATCTCCAGTACGGGAACTTGTGTTAACAGCGTAACTAAGTATTAAACGCAGCAGAAAGAGATTTCTGCTGCAACTACAAAATATCCTTTTACGTAAATTCTGTAAAACAACTTGGACAGCTTGTAGTTACACTTGAGTGCGCTATGCTTCCCT
The DNA here is from genome assembly GCF_017591665.1 of Aetokthonos hydrillicola CCALA 1050. Lineage (GTDB taxonomy): Bacteria > Cyanobacteriota > Cyanobacteriia > Cyanobacteriales > Nostocaceae > Aetokthonos > Aetokthonos hydrillicola. The sequence continues at coordinate 16,875 of NZ_JAAKGC010000110.1, forward strand.
CCCGATAGCTCAACTAGGAAAGAGTTCCTCTTAAATGTAAAACTTTATGTACTAAATTATGACCAAATTACTAACTATTGCCATACCTACTTTTAATCGTGCTGAGTCGCTTGATAAGCAGTTGGGATGGCTCTCACAAGCTATCAGAGGCTTTGAAGATGATTGCGAAATCTTAGTATCTGATAATTGCTCAACTGATAATACTCACGATATCGTCGGAAAGTGGCAGTCCATTCTAACTACTATAACATTTAAATACAATAAAAATCAAGAGAATCTTGGTGTATTAAAAAATATTTCTTATTGCCTAACGGCTGCTACAACGAAATACGTTTGGGCGATTGGAGATGATGATCCTATCCAATCAAGAGCAGTTAGTTATGTCTTAACAAAAATTAAAGAGCAGGAAAATTTATCCTTAATATTTCTCAACTTTTCTGGTCGAAACAAACTTACTGGAGAACCTGTTCACCCACCTGCCATAGTCGGTAATCGCTGGTTTGACATTGATAGTGAGGATGGGCGTGGTGATAGCAAAGAAATCTTTGGTCATTGTTTTGAAAAAAGTGTAGGTGCTGTTATCTTTCTCAGTGCCACTGTTTTCCGCACTGACTTGGTGCAGCGTGGTCTTCAAATATGGCCAAACGCTGACAATAACTGGATATTCTTGGCATATTTAGCTGGCTATTGTGCCGCTCATGGCAGTATAATCGTGACCAAAGATATTTATCTCGAATGTATTGTTGGGGTTAGCTATTGGCAGAAAGAGCAGAATTCTGCTCTGCTGATGCAGTACAAACATATACCAGAAGTGCTTGTGAAACTAGAGGAGAATGGATATTCTCATCAGTTTTGCAGGCGCATGATTGTGAAGAATTTAAAAGATGTCAATTTGAAAGTCTTTTTGGGTGCTCTAAGAAGATGGCCATTGTTCACCATTAAGACAATCGTTCCCTTTTTAGTTTTAGTCGGGGTATCTGCTTTTGAGTTGATGACTCAAAAAAAATTAAAAATATCTGAATCGCCTAGTCCCACTACTTAACAAGTGTCATATGGACGGGTTGATTGGCGTTAAAAAAAATACAAGCTTTTTAGCCTATTTTAAACTGTAGCTTTATTTTTGGAGCGCCCCCAATACTGATTCTAATTAGACTTGTTCCTAAACTCTAAGAATATTTATTCCAGGAAGTTACGCAATGGTAAAGGTTATAAATAATACAATATCACAGATCACCTCTGAGTTAGCTTACAGAACTGCAATTTTTAATCATGGGAGAAATTTGCCTAAGCTAGAACAGTGCGATCGCGTAATCATCGATAATCTCAAAAAAGAAGGCGTACACGTTACCTCCTTAGAAGAGTTGGGGTTAGACTCTTCTTCAAATCTCCTCAAGGCGTCTAAGGAGCAATTGTCTCGTATGGAACCGCCTAAAAACAGCCAGTCAGGTCAAAAGCTACCCCAAATCTACACAGTTACAGATTTACCAGAGTTTTCTACATGGGGAAAGGAAACAAGACTGTTAAACATTATTGAAAATTACATTGGTCTTCCTGTTGCCTTTCACGGTGTACATTTACGCAAGGACTTCAAAAACGAAAATCAGTTTGGTACACTCCTGTGGCATAAGGATGCAGAAGACCGTCGTATCATCAAAATCTTTGTCTACTTAAGTGATGTAGAGCAGCATCATGGGCCTTTTGAATATGTCCCACTACCTTTAACCTCTGTATATAGATTAAGCTATTATCAGATTCAATACAAGCTGTGGAAATCTGGTTATTTAGGCTTTGATGATCAAGTTCTAAATAAAATTGTACCCAAATCAGCTTGGAAATCCTGTCCAGGAGCAGCAGGCACAGTTATTTTTGTAGACACAAAATGCGTCTTGCATCATGGAACACTTAGGACTCAGGATCGGTCGGCTCTATTTTTTGTTTATACAGCTAATCCTCCTAAACGACCAGAACTTTGCACCCAATACTGGGATGACACTTTTGCCAGACCAGATCGTCTAATACAAACGACATCGTTATAAAGGCATCTACAAAGGAAATCTGTCACAGGAGTTTCGTCTTCAAAAGACGACACCCGAGGCGGATTTCCGGAACTTGTCAAGTTTATTGTGTAGTAAAAATTAATCAAGTGAGGTTCTCCATGCTCTTTACCGAAACTCAACTCCAAGGCGCGTTTATTATTGACCTAGAGCAGAAGCCAGATCACCGGGGTTTCTTCGCCCGCACTTTCTGCGCTAAAGAATTTGAAGCACACGGATTGAAGCCAATAGTAGCTCAGTGTAACCTCTCTTTTAATTACAAAAAAGGAACG
>NZ_JAAKGC010000399.1 GCF_017591665.1 Aetokthonos hydrillicola CCALA 1050
TAAGTTAAAGGTTAAGATTGACGCGGAGAGGGGAGACGGGGAGACGCGGAGATAGAATTTTCCCTGTGTCACCCCGTCACCGCGTCCCCGTATCAGCCCCTTTTTAGGTTTTTCTTAGTGCCATTCCCTGCATATCCCCACACACGTGGTATTTTAGCTATGAGTAGCTTGTTCGTGCGACTTAAGTTGAGACTCTATTAAAGGAATTTTGGGAGCTAGAAAAAATCCGATCAAACTAGCAAAGAGTATTGGGGTTAGGGGACCGAAATTGGTTAATTTTGACAACAACAAAGTCGTACTAACAGGTGTGCGTGTTACCGCAGCATTCACAGCAGCCATCGTACAGATCATGGCAAGAGTTGGATTCATTCCAGGAATTAAGATTGCTACCGCTTTACCTACACAAGCACCAGTAAAAAATAGAGGGATAATAAATCCTCCTCGCCATCCACCTGTAACTGTAATACTGATGGCGGCTATTTTACCAATGGCGATCGCAAATAAGAAAGCAACAGAAAAGTTATTACTGACTACTAAATCTAACTGTTTATCTCCAAAGTAGCGTGTTAGCGGTAAGAGGGTTGCTAAAATGCCTAATCCTAGTCCGGCTAGTGTCGTATGTACATAAATTGGTCCCGGAATACGAGAAAAAACGTATGCACAGCCACGAAAAATACTGATAAATAACCAGGCTGTCACTGCTCCAACCATCCCAAAGACAATCGCTAAGGCAAAATCATCAATGTTTTGAAGATGATACTGAGGAAAATGCCATGCAGGCGCAATCCCTAAATGTGTAATTGCTGCAAATACCAGATAACTAGCACAACTTGCAACAATAGCTGGCATTAGAGCTTCATAGTACTCCAGAATATGCTGATGGTGTAAAATTTCTAGAGCGAACATTGCACCGCCAAGGGGTGCACCAAATAATGCAGTGAAGCCAGCAGCCATTCCTGCCAAACTCATAGATCTCAAATCTTCACCATCTAGTCTCAAGCGATCGGCAACCCAAGTACCAAACGAACCTGTCACCTGTACTAAGGGTGCTTCTGGACCAGCACTGCCACCAGCTGATATGCTGACCAGGGAAGCAAGAATCATAGAAGGATTTTTTCGTATATCTAGGCGACCACCACGAAAATGGATATTATCGACGATCACCGCAATTTCACCAGGATTGCCTAGAAAATAAATGACTAGCCCAATAATTAAACCTGAAACAGGCATCACCCACAGGAGAGTAAACCCCTGAAATCGTTCAAGTTGATGAGTAATAAATTCCAGAAAAGTCCAATATAGCCCAGCAAATAGACCACTAACAGTCCCTACAACAGCCCAG
>NZ_JAAKGC010000111.1 GCF_017591665.1 Aetokthonos hydrillicola CCALA 1050
ACTCAAGCAAGTGAGTCTTTGCGTACAGTACGGAAATACTCCCGCGTCAGCCGCTACTTACTCAGTTTATGGACTCATACTTTGTGCTCAGGTAAATAGTATCTCCACAGGTTATGAATTTGGTCAACTAGCCTTGCAATTACTGTCCAAGTTTCAAGATCGAGAATACAAAGCAAAAGCCACTATGCTAGTTAATCTTTTTATTACCCACTGGAAAGAACCTGTAACAGCAACGCTTAAGCCATTACTACAAGTTTATACCACAGGATTAGACACTGGGGACATAGTGTCTGCTTCTACTGCTCCTGCTATTTATTGCTTCCACGCTTACATCGCTGGTGAGGAATTAACCAAAGTAGCTAATGAATTCGCGATTTATAAAGCAGCAGTAGCAAAAATTAGCCAAAAAACCTCGCTCTCAGTCAATTACAGCAATATTTGCCACCAAGCTGTTTTGAATTTAATCGTGTCTGGAACGACTCCTTGGGAATTAGTTGGCACAGTTTATGATGAAAAGTCTATGCTGGCGTTGCACGAACAAACTAATGATGGCGCTGGTTTATGGAATTTGTTTATCAATAAATTGATCCTTTGTTATCTCTTTCAAGAATTGGATTTGGCAGTAGAATGTGTTGTCAAAGCAAAACAATATTTCGGTTCTGGATATGCAGCGGCAACAAATCCATTGCTGAATCTTTATGACTCATTAGTGCAACTGGCTTTATTTCCTAGGTTCTCAGTTGAAGAACAACAGAGGATTTTACAGGAGGTAGCACAAAATCAGAACATCATGCAACAGTGGGCAAATTATGCACCTATGAATAATCTGCATCGACTTCATCTGGTAGAGGCAGAAAAAAATCGGGTTTTAGGACAAAACACAGTAGCAATGGAACTTTATGACCAAGCGATCGCTGTTGCCAAAGAAAACGGCTACATCCAAGAAGAAGCCTTAGCAAACGAACTGGCAACCAAATTTTACCTTGATCGGGGCAAACAAAAAGTTGCCAAAGCATACATGGAAGAAGCTTATTATTGCTATGCCCGTTGGGGTTCGCTTGTCAAAGTTAAAGACTTAGAAAAACGCTATCCCGAACTACTGCACCCAATTCTGCAAGAGCAACGATTCAACCTGAACCTAGTGGAAACTGTTAGTCGTTCGACTTCCTCATCTATTCTCACGAGTAGCTCTGGCACGACTAATATTTGCGATATTCTAGATTTTACCAGCATACTCAAAGCTGCCCAAGCAATTTCCAGTTCTTTGGAGTTAGATCAACTTATTGCTAACCTCTCGTGCATAATCTTAGAAAACTCTGGCGCGAAAAAATCTGTTCTCATTCTTCCACAGGAAGATACTTGGCAAGTTAAGGCTATTACGCTGATTAATCAAGAGCCTAATTCCCAGACTTCTATTGAGACGATTTTAAATCCACAACTGGTAGACAATTGTCAAGATATCCCTAGAAGAATTATCAATTATGTTAAGAATACCCAAGAAACAGTAATTATAGATAATTGTCAAACGGAGATTCCTGGTGTGATTGGGGAATATATGCTGCAACATCAACCCCAAAGTGTCTTGTGTATACCTATTATTAACCAGGGAAATTTGGTAGGAATTCTTTACCTAGAAAATCAGTTCACAAGTGGTGTTTTTACTCCCCAACGGCTACAAGTTATCAACCTACTTTCTTCCCAAGCAGCCATCTCTCTGGAAAATGCTAGGCTTTATCAGCAAGCAAAACAAGCATTACAGGATTTACAACAAGCTCAATTACAAATTGTCCAAAGTGAGAAAATGTCTGCTTTAGGTAATTTAGTTGCAGGTGTTGCTCATGAAATGAATAATCCTTTGGGTTTTATTGCTGCTACTCTCCAACAAGCTAAACCTATAATTACAGATATTTTTGAACACTTGGAACTCTATCAAAAATCTCTGCCCAGTCCAAGTAATGAAATTATTGACCATGCACAAGAAATTGATTTGGAGTATAGCTTAGAGGATTTGCCGAAGATGATCGATTCTATGAATATGGCGTGCGATCGCCTCACTAACATCAGCACGAGTCTTCGTACTTTCTCCCGTGACGACAAAGATTACAAAGTCCCGTTTAATATCCACTCTGGTATTGATAGCACAATTCTCATTCTCAAACATCGTCTTAAAGCTAATGATCACCGCCCAGCAATACAAGTCAATACAAACTATGGTATTTTACCGGAAATAGAATGTTTTCCTGGGCAATTAAATCAAGTGTTTATGAATATCCTCGCTAATGCTATAGATGCTTTAGAAGAATCGAATACTGGACGGAGTCTTGAGGAGATTAAAACAAACCCTAACCAGATTACCATCACCACCACCGTCAGCAATAATCAGGTTCAAGTCAAGATCGCTGATAATGGAGTTGGTATGAATGAGCAAGTTAAGCAAAAAATATTTGACTATTTATTCACTACTAAAGCTGTAGGAAAAGGAACTGGTTTAGGTTTGGCTATCGCGCGACAAATTATCACGAGTAAACACAGCGGAACCCTCACAGTGAATTCTACCCTTGGTGAGGGAACAGAATTTCTCATCTCCTTACCAATTCTTTAATTAAACTCTAAATCTTTAGCCACCACTGTTAGGCAAGAATATCTGCGCCCTACATGACTAAGTTTTGTGTCGTGTGCGAGAGTAAATGATGAACTAGCGCATATATTGAAATAGAAAATGGGGGACAATAAAACCAAAAATTTTTAAGAGATACTAGTCAAATGAGTTCAGTAAATATTGTAGGATATCACCTGAGCGAAGAGGTCTATAATGGTCACAGAACCCTAGTTTATCGTGGGATTCGGCAGGCTGACTCATTACCTGTAGTCGTTAAACTACTGAAAAATGCTTATCCCAGTTTTAATGAACTAGTACAATTTCGCAATCAATACACCATTACCAAAAATCTTGACTATCCCGGAATCATCCAAACCTATAGCCTAGAATACTACCAAAATGGCTATTTATTAGTGATGGAAGACTTTGGAGGTATTTCTCTCAAGGATTATTTCACCAACAATCATCATGTTGTCTCTCTGGATGAATTTTTACAAATAGCTATAACTCTAAGTAGCACATTAGATTATTTGATGCGACATAGGATTATTCATAAAGATATTAAGCCTACGAATATTTTAATTAATCCTGAAACTAAACAAGTAAAATTAATTGACTTTAGTATCGCATCATTACTTCCACGCGAAACACAAACTTTAATTAGCCTCAATATATTAGAAGGAACACTTGCTTATATTTCGCCAGAACAAACAGGAAGGATCAATCGAGGTATTGACTACCGCACAGATTTTTATTCTTTAGGCGTTACTTTTTACAAATTACTGACAAACCAATTACCATTTCAGTCGTTAGATATCATGGAATTGGTCCATTCTCATATTGCTAAAATACCACGCTTAGTACATGAAATTAATCCAAACATTCCCAGTGTTTTTTCAGAAATAGTTAGTAAGTTGATGGCGAAAAATGCATCAGAGCGGTATCAGAGTGCATTGGGTTTGAAGTATGATCTACAAAAGTGCTGGGTGCAATTGAAGGAAACAGGCAAAATTGAGAGTTTTACAATTGCAAAACGGGACGTGTGCGATCGCTTTGTCATTCCAGAAAAATTATACGGTAGAGAAGAAGAAGCTAAGGAACTATTAGCAGCTTTTGAGAGAGTCGCACAAGGGAACAGTGAATTAATGTTAGTCGCTGGTTTTTCTGGGATTGGGAAAACCGCCGTAGTGAATGAAGTACACAAGCCGATTGTAAAGCAACGGGGTTATTTTATCAAAGGTAAATATGACCAATTTAATCGCAATATACCTTTCTCTGCCTTTGTGCAAGCATTCCGCGATTTGATGGGACAACTACTCACTGAAGACGAGACAAAATTACAGCAGTGGCGGGATAAAATCCTAACAGCCTTGGGTGAAAATGCTCAAGTGATTATTCAGGTAATACCAGAATTAGAACGAATTATTGGCTCCCAACCCTCAGCTAGTGAGCTATCTGGGATGGCGGCGCAAAACCGCTTTAATTTCTTGTTTGAGAAATTTATTCAAGTATTCACAACAAAAGAACATCCCTTAGTGATCTTTTTAGATGACTTGCAATGGGCAGACTCAGCATCATTGAAGCTGATGCAACTGCTCATGCATGAATCCGATAAGGGTTACTTATTCCTGATTGGGGCGTACCGAGATAATGAAGTTTTCCCAGGACATCCCCTAATACTAACATTAGATGAGATAGCTAGGGCAGGAGAGAGTGTAAATACAATCACACTCAGTCCATTGTCAAATGAAAGTGTGAATCAGTTGGTAGCAGATACCCTCAATTGTCAACTAGAAATCGCTCAACCCTTCACGCAACTAGTGTATCAAAAAACAAAAGGCAATCCCTTCTTCACAACCCAGTTTCTGGTGGCACTGCATGAAGATAATTATATTCAATTTAATTTTCAAGTAGGACATTGGCAGTGTGATATTGCCCAAATCAAGCACCTAGCGCTCACAGATGACGTAGTAGAGTTCATGGCGCAACAGCTGCAGAAGCTAAGTTTAGCAACTCAGGAAGCATTGAAGCTAGCAGCTTGTATTGGTAATCAGTTTGATTTGGCAACTTTAGCAATTGTCAGTCAACAATCCCAAGCTGAAACCGCCACTAGTTTGTGGAAAGCGTTACAATCTGGATTAATTTTGCCAATTAGTGAAGTTTATAAGTTTTATGTAGGGGAGGAAAATCAAGCTATAGATCAGCCAATAGCTCATACTGTAGGATATAAATTCCTGCATGATAGAGTTCAACAAGCTGCATATTCTTTAATTCCAAAAGAGCAAAAACAAGCCACTCATGCGAAAATAGGTTACTTGCTGTGGCAAAACACTCCCGAATCTGAACTAGAGAATCAGATTTTTGGGATCGTCAATCAGCTAAATATGGGGCTGGAACAATTCGCGCAAGCAACACAACGCCATGAACTCTATCGGTTAAATCTCATAGCTGGGAAAAAGGCGATCGCTTCAACAGCCTACAGTTCGGCACTTGCTTATCTTAAAATAGCCATCCAGCTACTACCATCGAACCCTTGGGAATCTGACTATCATTCAACCCTTGACTTGTATACAGGCGCTACCGAAGCTAGTTGTCTGTGTGGCGAACTGGATGCGATGGAAGATTTTGCCCAGGAAGTTTTACAAAGCTCAAAAGCTGTGACTGATAGAGCCAAGGTTTATGAAGTAAAAATTGACGCTTACGCAGTGCAAGGAAATTTACTGGAAGCTATTGATACAGCAATGCAATTTTTGCAGATGATTGGCATTGAGTTTCCCGAAAAACCAACGGATGAAGATTTTTTTCTGGCTATGCAAGAGGCTCAATTTGCCTTGAATGGTAAAACAGTAGCTGAGTTGCTTGACTTACCAGAAATGGAGGATCCTCAATTACGTGCTGTTTTGCGTGTTTTCGTCAAGTTAGATATGCCTGCTTATCTAGCAAAACCGAAACTCCATCGCTTGGTAGTGCTTAAGGGAGTCATTCTTTCTATCAAGTACGGAAATACTCCCGCTTCTGCGATCTCTTACTCAATGTATGGACTTATGCTTTGTGGTCAACCACAGAGTATATCCACAGGTTACGAATTTGGTCAATTAGCCTTGCAATTACTGTCCAAGTTTCAAGATCGAGAATACAAAGCAAAAGCCACTGTGCTAGTTAGTCTTTTTATTACCCACTGGAAAGAACCTTTAACAGCAACGCTTAAGCCATTACTACAAGCTTATACTGATGGATTAGACACTGGGGACTTAGTGTCTGCTTCTACTGCTCCTGCTATTTATTGCTTCAACGCTTACATCACTGGTGAGGAATTAACCAAAGTAGCTAATGAATTCGCTATTTATAAAACAGCAGTACAAAAAATTAGCCAAAAAACCTCGCTCTCAGTCAATTACAACAATATTTGCCACCAAGTCGTCTTGAATTTAATCGAGTCGGGAACTACTCCTTGGGAACTAGTTGGCACAGTTTATGATGAAAGAACAATGCTGGCGTTCCATGAAAAAATTAATGATTGCACTGGTTTATGGAATTTGTTTGTCAATAAATTGATCCTTTGTTATCTCTTTCAACAATTGGATTTAGCAGCAGAATGTGTTGTCAAAGCAAAACAATATTTCGGTTCTGGATATGCAGCGGCAACAAATCCATTGCTGAATCTTTATGACTCATTAGTGCAACTGGCTTTATTTCCTAGGTTCTCAGTTGAAGAACAACAGAGGATTTTACAGGAGGTAGCACAAAATCAGAACATCATGCAACAGTGGGCAAATTATGCACCTATGAATAATCTGCATCGACTTCATCTGGTAGAGGCAGAAAAAAATCGGGTTTTAGGACAAAACACAGTAGCAATGGAACTTTATGACCAAGCGATCGCTGTTGCCAAAGAAAACGGCTACATCCAAGAAGAAGCCTTAGCAAACGAACTGGCAACCAAATTTTACCTTGATCGGGGCAAACAAAAAGTTGCCAAAGCATACATGGAAGAAGCTTATTATTGCTATGCCCGTTGGGGTTCGCTTGTCAAAGTTAAAGACTTAGAAAAACGCTATCCCGAACTACTGCACCCAATTCTGCAAGAGCAACGATTCAACCTGAACCCAGTCGAGACTATTAGTCGTTCGACTTCCTCATCTATTCTCACGAGTGACTCTGGCACAACTAATATTTGTAATCTTCTAGATTTTACCAGCGTACTCAAAGCGGCGCAAGCAATCTCCAGTTCTTTGGAATTAGATGAACTTATTGCTAATCTCACCCGCATTATCTTAGAAAACTCTGGCGCGAAAAAATCTGTACTTATTCTTCCACAGGAAGATACTTGGCAAGTGAAGGCTATTACGCTGATTAATCAACAGTCCAATTCCCAAACTTCTATTGAGACAGTTTTCTCACCACAACTTGTAGACGATTGTCAAGATATTCCTACAAGAATTATCAATTATGTAAAGAATACCCAAGAAACTGTCATTATAGACAATTGTCAAACAGATATACCTGGTGTGATTGGGGAATATATGCTGCAATATCAGCCCCAAAGTGCCTTGTGTATACCTATTATTAACCAGGGAAATTTGGTAGGGATTCTTTACTTAGAGAATCAGTTAACAAGCGGTGTTTTTACTCCCCAACGCCTACAAGTTATCAATCTACTCTCTTCTCAAGCTGCAATCTCACTCTTAAATTCCCGACTTTATCAGCAAGCAAAACAAGCATTACAAGATTTGCAACAAGCTCAATTACAAATTGTCCAAAGTGAGAAAATGTCGGCTTTAGGTAATTTAGTTGCAGGTGTTGCTCATGAAATGAATAATCCTTTGGGCTTTATTGCTGCTAGTCTTGAACAAGCTAAACCTATAATTACAGATATCTTTGAACACTTGGAACTCTATCAAAAATCTCTGCACAGTCCAAGTCGTGAAATTATTGACCATGCAAAAGAAATTGATCTGGATTATAGCTTAGAGGATTTGCCCAAGATGATCGATTCTATGAATATGGCGTGCGATCGCCTCACCAACATCAGTACCAGTCTACGCACTTTCTCCCGCCAAGACAAAGATTATAAAGTCCCGTTTAATATCCACTCTAGCATTGATAGTACAATTCTCATTCTCAAACATCGTCTTAAAGCTAATGATCACCGCCCAGCAATCCAAGTCAATACAAACTACGGTGATTTGCCAGAAATAGAATGTTTTCCTGGGCAATTAAATCAAGTCTTTATGAATATCCTCGCTAATGCTATCGATGCTTTAGAAGAATCGAATACCGGGCGGAGTCTTGAGGAGATTAAAGCCAATCCTAACCAGATTACCATCACCACCACCATCAGCAATAATCAGGTTCAAGTCAAGATTGCTGATAATGGAGTCGGTATGAATGAGCAAGTTAAGCAAAAAATATTTGACTATTTATTTACGACTAAAGCTGTAGGAAAAGGAACGGGTTTAGGTTTGGCAATAGTGCGACAAATTATCACAGATAAACATAACGGCACCCTCGCTGTCAATTCTACCCTTGGTCAGGGAACTGAATTTCTCATCTCCTTACCAATTCTCTAATAGACATCTCCAACTGCTTGGTATTGACAGCAAGCCTACTTGACGGTTTTGGCGCTACACTAGACTCAGAGATTAACTGTGATGGAGTCTACTCATTTCTTGACGGCTCCACATACCTCGCCTCCGGGGTAGCTGTCGGCTTCTGGCTGGGTTAGCTAAAGGATTGCCGGAATGCTTATTTTCCGTTGTACACGATCTGCGGGGATAACTTCGTTAAGCTTCGCTAACGCATTCAAACTTCTGAAACACTCTTCGCTATTAAGTTCTGGACTGCAGACACTTTATCCTTTAAGTTACACTCCTTAACAGACAAGTTATGCTTCCCGCCCCGGAAAATTTATGCGTAAAATGATACCCATGTCGTCTACGCACAGTAGCAAGGTAACTCAGATCTTGTTCCATCATCTTCGCAGCGACAATCGAAGCCGAAAAAGCTTATTATTTCCTGGGTTGGGCGTTGCCGACCAGCTCTTATTGAGAAGGTGCAAGATCTGATGTAACATAATTTTAGCAAGCAAACGAGGAAACTAGCTATGTCACAAAAGCAACAGATTCAACCAGACGGAGTAGTAGACTTGGGTGTAGAGAAACAACCACCACCTGAACAACTCTTCCCTTATTTTGGTATTCAGAAGCAAGATTTACCGCGATTCGATCCAAATCATAAATTACCTCCTAGAGTAGTACCAAAACCTCGCCTTATCGCTAACATCGGGCTTAATACTATCCCAGCCAAGGAAGCTCCCCCCTTGAAACTCCTAGGAATTTCAGGAGTGACAGAGATAATACAGCAATTCGCTACACCCCAAATAATGCCTGCGAATTTAACTCGTTGCCGCCCAGATAAATTTAGTGATACTTTTTTTGTAGAGCGCCGCCTTAATGGTTTTAACCCCGGTAAATTTAATCGCGTTCAAAACAAACCTTGGCAGTATATTATTCGTTTTGACTGTAGTAAACATAAAGTCAAACCATCTGGAATTTTACCTTCCGTAATTGAAGCAAGGTTCGTTTTAGAAGGCAAAAGTCTACAGGTGCATTCAATTCAATATGAATTAAACCAGAAAACAATAACTAATTCCCCTAGAGATTCTGAGTGGGAATGGGCAAAACGCTTATTCCGAAGTGCTGAATTTGTTTTTCAAGAGACTCAAGCTCATTTAGGGCGGACTCACTTGAATATTGAGCAATATGCAATGGCTTATTATCGGAATGTCAATAATAATCCAATCAAGCTATTGCTAGAACCTCATTTTGAAGGTTTACTTAATATTAATTTACTAGGAAACTCAATCATTTTCGGGCCGTCTGGAGTTATTCCACAAGCCTCAGCCTTAGATGAAAAGCAGGTTGAATTGCTCCTGAAAGAGGAGGTTGGTAGGCTTAATTACCATAGCTGGCACCCTAGAACTCAAACGCTGAAAGATTTTGTTGCTAACAACTTTTTTGATCGTGCTGCCCTGGCGGCATGGGGCATTATAGAAAAATATGTTGAATCTTTTTTTGAAAGTCAGGAGAAGCATATTCGCGACTTATGGCCAGAAATTGAAGGGATGTCGAACGATCTAGTTAGTCACTCTATCCTTGAACCAAAATACGGTACTTTGAAAATTGCTGACATTAATGACTTGAAGAAACTCTGCATTTACGTCATTTACCATTCAACATTTTTACACTCTTGGGTAAATTACAAGCAGTACGAAGATGGTGGCGATACAGATTATGGCACTATTGGTTTATGGGAACCAGCTTATGATCCTGTAGCGGTCGCTCAGAAGCATATTCAGCAAGTGCTAATTGTTTGGACTCTTTCCAACGTTCGTTATAATCCAGTGATGGAGAATGGAAGCCCAATGCTAAAAGAATTATTTTGGAAATCCCGAGAGGAAATTCAACCAGGTATACCTTTAGAGTCTATTATGATGAGCATCCATATCTGATGGAAATAGACAAAATCAAAGACCCTGCCGAATCGTAGGGAGGGTGGGTTAGAAAGCAAATAGAAGGTTGGGCACAAACAACAAAGCAATAAACTAGTTAATATCTCTACAAAAAGCTAATATTTGCAGAGATATTCCTAGATATTAGCGAGCAGCAGTCAGCCCCTTTTATGCTTCCTAACTCCCGGCTGATGTTTTGATACCGAATTACTTAGAGTTTATTAGTATTTTTATTTACGAAAAAAGGTAAAGGTTGTTGTATACAAGAACCGAAAAAACTGTTATTAAGTAAACATTAAATTACAGTATGGTGCGGAAATGTGCAATTAGTGTACTAATTTTGACTAATTAGTACACATTTTACGCTGTAACGCACTTCCGTCATGTAGTAAGTTATACTGCGTTGACGCCAGGGAGTTAGTCAAAAGCTATAGATAAGGAAATCCTGAAGATGGGACGTATTTTTATTTCGGCAGCTCATGGAGGTAAAGAAGCAGGAGTCATAGATCCAGGAGCAATTGCTGGCGGTACCACCGAAGCAAGGGAAATGATTCTACTGCGAGATTTAATTGTGCCAGAACTGAGAGCCCGTAATTTTGAAGTTTTGGCGGTTCCAGATAATTTGAGTCGATCACAAATTATTTCTTGGATAAATTCTCGTGCTCGACACGGTGATGTAGCTATAGAAATTCGTGCTGATGCTGCTAGTAGTCCCTCCGTGCGTGGGGCTAGCGTCTTTTATATTGCCAATAATGACGATCGCCGAAACGAAGCTGAATTACTGCTAGTAGGATTGTTGCGTCGCGTACCACAGTTGCCAAATAGAGGAATTCGACCAGACACAGCCTCTGGGTTAGGTAAAATAGCTTTTTGTCGCCAAATAGTAATTCCTTCTTTGGTGTTGATAGTCGGCTTTCTTAGTAACCCAGATGAACGAGATTTATTACAGAATCAGCGTCGTGACTTTGCCTTAGGAATTGCTGATGGATTGACATCTTGGAATCGTGTGATTGATCCGAATTCTGGGACACAGCCACAACCATCCTTTCCAACCATTAATATTAATATCAATGGACAAAATTACTCAGAACAAGGGATACTAGTTAATGGTAATGCCTATATCCCTATAGACTTAGTAGATAAGTTAAGCATTGATTTGTCAAAAGCAACCGATGTCCGTCGTATAACCTATCATCGAGTTGTTTATGTCAAAGCAATTGAACTGAGAGAATTTCATGTTGCTGTTTCTTGGGATAGCGCAAGTCGTACTGTCAAGCTGCGCTCTAATTTGCAAATTGGTCACGGTCAATTTGATAAGATTATGTCTTCAGGGAAAACCACAGAAGTACAATTACAGATATTTTTAAAAAATCATAATGAAGGTGCTCTAGCGCAGTTTCCAGATTTGCCGAAACTTTATCGAGAAGAAGCCAACATGGAGGGTGTAAATTATGATATTGCTTTCTGTCAAATGTGTCTGGAAACCGGCTTTTTACGATTTGGTGGCGACATTCAACCTGAGAACAACAACTTCGCTGGCTTAGGAACTATTGGTGGCAGCTCAGACGTAGCATCGTTTGAAAGTCCTAGAATTGGAGTTCGATCACATATTCAACACTTAAAAGCTTACGCCAGTCTAGAACCTCTCGTAAACGAAATTGTAGATCCACGATTTGACTTTGTTACACGCGGTATTGCTCAATCAATAGATCAGTTATCAGGGCGTTGGTCAGCTGATATTGAGTATGGTGCTAGAATTAGAGCTTTGCTGAAACAATTGTACGAGTCGGCAGGAATACTTTAAGTCTTGATAGTGTCAAGAATCTAAACCAATACCAATACTGCACGGGGTTTTGGAAAATCGTAGGTTGGGTAGAGCGCATAAGCGTTACCCAACGAACCCTTGAAAATGTTGGGTTACCCCAACCTACATTAAATTTAAGTTTTCGGCTTAACCGAGCAGTATTGGAATCTAGACAACTTCATATTCTCTATGCGGTTTGGGAACACTAAATCTAGTAATAGATTTAGTGGTAAGATAATGGACTCAGTAAGTATTGCCGGATATCAGCTCACAGAAAATCTCTATTCTGGTTCCAGAACCCTCGTTTATCGCGGGGTAAGACAGACAGATTCCTTACCTGTGGTGATTAAACTACTGAAAAATCCTTATCCCAGTTTCAGTGAACTGGTAAAATTTCGCAACCAGTATACCATTGCCAAAAATCTTAACTCACCCCTAATCGTCCAGATCTATAGCTTAGAACCTTACCAGAATGGTTACGCCTTGGTAATGGAAGATTTTGGGGGAATTGCGTTGAAGGATTATTTCATCTATGAAGGAACATTACAGAGAAACTCTTTAAAAGAATTTTTGCAGATAGCAGTTGTCTTATGTAATGCATTAGAAATACTCTACCGTAATCGGATTATTCATAAAGATATTAAACCTACCAATATTTTAATTAATTCAGAAACAAAGCAAGTTAAACTAATTGATTTTAGTATTGCGTCATTCTTGCCAAGAGAAACCCAAACCTTAATTAGTCCGAATATATTGGAAGGGACACTTGCTTACATTTCTCCTGAGCAGACTGGGAGAATGAATCGAGGAATTGACTACCGGACTGATCTCTATGCCTTAGGTGTAACTTTCTACGAATTACTAACAGGAAAATTACCCTTTGAACTCAGCGATCCAATGGAGTTGGTACATTGTCATATTGCCAAACAAGCACCCTTAGTACATGAAATAAACCCACAAATCCCATCTGTTCTGTCACAGATTGTTAGCACACTGATGGCGAAAAATGCTGAAGATCGTTATCAAAGCGTATTAGGAGTGAAATTTGATTTAGAAAATTGCTTACGTGAGTTAACACAAACAGATAAAATTGAGAGCTTTGAAATTAGGCGAAGGGATGTGTGCGATCGCTTTCTCATCCCTGAGAAATTATATGGAAGAGAAACCGAAGTAGAAACCCTACTACAAGCATTTGAAAGAGTAAGTAGTGGTGTAACTGAAATGATGCTAGTAACCGGGTTTTCAGGTATCGGAAAAACAGCAGTAGTTAACGAAGTACACAAACCAATACTCAAACAACGCGGTTACTTTATCAAAGGAAAATTTGACCAATTTCAGCGAAATATTCCTTTGAGTGGATTTGTGCAAGCATTTCGGGATTTAATGGGGCAGATGCTCACAGAAAACGATGCTCACAGACAACAATGGAAAAGCAAGATCTTAGAAGCTCTTGGCGACAATGGACAGATCATTATTGAAGTCATCCCGGAACTAGTAGGAATTATTGGTGAACAACCACCAGCCCCAGAATTGTCAGGAACAGCAGCCCAAAATAGATTTAATTTATTATTCCAAAAATTCACCCAAGTTTTTACAAGCGCTAAACATCCATTAGTGATGTTTTTAGATGATTTGCAATGGGCAGATTCAGCATCCTTAAAGTTGATGCAGTTACTAATGACTAATACACAGCATCTTTTATTAATTGGTGCGTATCGTGATAACGAAGTCAGCCCTGCACATCCATTAATGTTGACTTTGAGTGAAATAACAAAAAAACAAGCAAAGATTAATACAATTACTTTAGAACCACTGAACGAAGATCAAGTAAATGAACTAATTGCTGATACACTTAAATCTACAAAAAAATTTGCGTTACCTCTTTCTCAGTTAGTCTATCGAAAAACGCAAGGAAATCCATTTTTTACTACCCAATTTCTCAAAGCACTGCATCAAGAAGAGCTAATTCAATTTGACTGGAATTCAGGTTGCTGGGAATGTGATATTGCAGAAGTAAATCAGATAACAGTCACAGATGATGTTGTTGAATTTATGGGTTTTCAATTACGAAGATTGCCACAATCAACTCAAAACATATTGCAATTAGCAGCTTGTATAGGGAATCAGTTTGATTTAGGAACTTTGGCTATTGTTGCACAAAAAAAAGAAGTAGAAACATCTGCTGATTTGTGGAAAGCTCTACAAGAAGGATTGATTTTGCCAATCAGTGATGTTTATAAATTTTATCAGGAAGATGATAATGATAAAGTCTTGTTAGAGAATAGGAATATCAGTCAAGAATTCGCGAAATATAAATTCTTACATGATCGCATCCAACAAGCAGCCTATTCTCTTATTCCTGATCATCAAAAACAGACGACTCATTACCAAATAGGACAACTACTCCTCCAGCAAATTTCACCACAAGCAAGAGAAGACCGGATTTTCGAGATTGTCAATCAATTAAATTATGGAACTTCTCTAATTACCCAACAAAAAGAAAAAAATCAATTAGCACAACTAAATCTCACCGCTTGTAGGAAAGCTCAAGCCACCACCGCTTATCAAGCTGCTAGTGAATATGCCAGAGTGGGCTTATCTCTACTAGGAGAACAAGCTTGGCTTTCTCAATATGACATAACCCTCGCTTTGCATGAGCTAACTGCTGAAGTTGCTTTTTTGTGTGGGGACTTTGAACTAATGGAACAGTTCATTAATATCGTCATCCAACAGGCACATTCATTACTAGAAAAAGTAAATGTTTACCGAATTAAGATTCAATCTTATATCTCTCAGAATGACTTTCCTTCAGCTATTGCACTTGGACAACAAATTCTGCTTTCTCTTGGTGTAACATTTCCTGAAACACCAACACCAAACGATATTCAACAGGAAATCCAAGAAATTACAGCACTAATTGGAGATAGGCAAATAGACGATTTGGCTTACCTCAATGTAATGACGGATTCGGAAAAAATAGCCATTTTTCAAATTGCTAAGAGCTTCTTTGCAGCAGCTTACCTCTCTGGTTCGCCCTTGTTCCCATTACTGATTTGTTTGTCAGTCAAACTATCGGTTCAATACGGAAACATATCAACCTCAGCCTTTAGCTATGCGAACTATGGCATGCTATTTTGTAATTTCTTACAAGATGTAGAAAGAGGAACACAGTTCGCTTCATTAGCTCTCCAACTCGTCTCAAAATCGGATGCCAAAGCGACTAAACCTGATGTGTTGTTGCTTCTAGCAGGTTATATTCTCCATCGAAAAACTCACGCCAAGGAAATGCTACCACTTTTGCAAGAGGGTTATGCAACTGCCTTAGAGGTTGGTAAACCAGAGTTCGCTGGACATAATGCTCAGTGTTTTTGCCTGAATTCTTTTTGGTGTGGTCAACCTCTTGCTACTTTAGAGCAGGAGGTTCGGGCTTACTCCGATGGCTTGGTACAATTGCACCAATTAGCTGATGCTAATTATTGCCGAATCCATTGGCAATCTATTCTCAACTTGCTAGGTTTTGCTGAGTATCCGGTCATTTTATCTGGGGAAGTTCTTCAGGAAACAGAGTCTTTGTCCATGCTGCTATCTACCAATGATGGGTATGGGTTGTATATTTTCTATATGTATAAGCTGATGCTTTGCTTCTTGTTTGGGGAAATAGAGCAAGCTAAAAATTATGCAGCACAGGTGAGACGCTATTTTATGGCAGGTACTGGACTAGTCAGTGAACCTGCGTTTTATTTCTATGATTCTTTGATAACTCTGGCACAGTTGAATCAACGCTTAGTGGAAGAATCTGAAGCATTAGAGCAGGTAGCACAAAACCAAACCCAGTTACAGCAATACTGGGCGCGCTATGCTCCGATGAATCACCAGCATAAGGTTGATTTGGTTGAAGCAGAAAAATACAGGGTATTGGGACAAAAAACAGAGGCTATAGAACTTTACGATGAAGCTATTGCTCTAGCAAACGCCAACCAATATATCCAAGAAGAAGCTTTAGCAAACGAGCTGGCTGCTAACTTTTACCTGGATTGGGGCAAACAAAAAATTGCCGCAGACTATATGCAACAAGCTTATTACTGCTATGCTCGTTGGGGAGCACTAGCGAAAATTAAGGACTTAGAAAAGCGCTATCCCCAGCTACTGCAACCAATTCTGCAACAGCAACAAATCAACCTGAAACCTCTAGAGACTATTAGTAGTTCAAGTTCTTCATCCACTCACACAAGTAGCTCTGGAACTACCAATATTTGTGATCTTTTAGATCTTACAAGTGTACTCAAAGCAGCGCAGGCAATTTCCAGTTCTCTGGAATTAGATCAACTTATTGCTAACCTCTCCCGCATTATCTTAGAAAACTCTGGCGCTAAAAAATCTGTTCTCATTCTTCCTTATGAAGATACTTGGCAGGTGAAGGCTATTACGCTGATTAATCAACAGTCGAATTGGCAAACTCGTATTGAAACGATTTTAAAATCACAACTAATAGACAATTGTCAAGACATCCCTAAAAAAATTATTAATTACGTCAAGAATACTCAAGAGACTGTCATTATAGATAATTGCCAAACAGATATTCCTGGTGTGATTGGGGAATATATGCTGCAACATCAACCCCAAAGTGTCTTATGCACACCTATTATTAACCAAGGGAACTTAGTTGGGGTTCTTTACTTAGAAAATCAGTTAACAAGAGGTGTGTTTACTTCCCAACGCCTACAAGTTATCAACCTACTCTCCTCTCAAGCTGCAATCTCACTCTTAAATGCTCGACTTTATCAGCAAGCAAAACAAGCATTACACGATTTACAACAAGCTCAATTACAAATTGTCCAAAGTGAGAAAATGTCGGCTTTAGGTAATTTAGTTGCAGGTGTTGCTCATGAAATGAATAACCCTTTAGGTTTTATTGCTGCTAGTATCAGGCAAGCTAAACCGATTATTACAGATATTTTTGAACACTTGGAACTCTATCAAAATTTTCTGCCCAGTCCAAATGATGAAATTCTTGACCATGCAAAAGAAATTGACTTGGATTATACATTAGAGGATTTGCCCAAGATGATTGATTCTATGAAGATGGCGTGCGATCGCCTGATACAGATCAGTCACAGTCTCCGGGTTTTCTCGCGTCAGGACAAAGATTACAAAGTGCGATTTAACATCCACTCTGGTATTGATAGCACAATTCTTATTCTCAAACATCGTCTCAAAGCTAACGAACAGCACCCAGAAATTGAAGTCAATACAAACTACGGTGATTTGCCAGAAATAGAGTGTTTTCCTGGGCAATTAAATCAAGTCTTTATGAATATAATAGCCAATGCTATCGATGCATTAGAAGAATCCAATACGGGATGCAGTTTTGAGGAGATTAAAGCCAATCCTAATCGAATTACGATCACCACTTTAGTGATGAATAATCAAGTTCAAGTTAAGATCGCTGACAATGGGATTGGTATGGATGAACAAGTCAAACAAAAAATCTTTGATTATTTATTTACGACTAAAGCTGTAGGAAAAGGAACTGGTTTAGGGTTGGCGATCGGCGCTTCGCCGCAGCGCTTCGCTATCGCGCGACAAATTATCACAGAAAAACACGATGGAACCCTCTCAGTCAGTTCTATACCTGGGAAAGGAACTGAATTCCTCATCACTTTACCATGTGCCGTAGAATAATACTATTTGTGTGGTAAAGTTAGTTGTGAACATAGGGAGCAATAGCATCAAATCACATCCTCTAACACACGTCGGGTATTTCTCCAAGCCCAAAAACCAACAGCAGCAACTACAATACTCATTACGACAAGTACAGTTCGTAAGCCTAGAGCGTCAGTAACCGGACCTGTAATTGCGAGTGGTACTGAAAGCGCAATATTAACAGCATGGTTTTGAAAGCCAAAGACTTTACCCAACATTGTTGGTGGAGTTTGTTGTTGAATTAAAGTTTGCATTGGTACACCGATGAAGGATGCACCCACGCCTAAGACTGCACACAACGCTAGAGCTATCAACACATTTTGGGTAAAAGTGAATAAGCCTAAAACCACTGCCATCATTAAAAATCCAATCAATGGTAACGGCTTGCGATGAAACCTTTCACCCCAGTGACCTAAAATTCCTGCACCCAACACCATACCAACCCCGGCGGCTGCCAAGAAAAAACCAAACTGTTTTTCTTTCAAGCCATAAGCTGCTGCTAGTCTAATTGCTAGCACTGTTAACGCTGCAAACACACAATACAAAGTTACAAGTTGCAGCATGGCATTTAACACCAAACGGTTTTTCTTAAGATAGTTTAATCCCTCTTTAAAGTCCATCCAAGGAGTCAAGGCTGTGTTTGACTCTTCTGTTTGTTGGTGTTTTTTAAAGTTGATCAATTGTATGCTAATGCCAGACAGCAAATACAATCCGCCCACGACAAATTCTTGACCATATTCCTCCCCCATCACAGCTTTAGCCAAACTTAATATTGGCTCTCCCACTGCAAAGCCAACAATTAAAGCTCCCATCATTGTGCTGCTAAATATTGCGTTAGCTGCTAGCAAGTTACTTCGGTTTACCAAAACAGGGATGACAGCTTGCTCAGCTGGTGCAAAAAATTGCGTCATCGTAGAGATGGCAAAAGTCAGTAGCAATAGAATAAAGAATTGTCGTGGTAATAAAGGAATCAGCAGTATTAATAACCCGCGTACAACGTCAGAACCAATCAAAATCAGCTTTTTTGAAAACCGATCAACAAAGATCCCTCCAGCTGAGCCAAATAAAATTGCTGGTATCGTGAACGCCATCATTAAAATCGAGTATTTAGAGTTCTCTGCCAACCCATGAGGGGTTGGGTAGTTCTCTAATATAGCAACGATTAAGACGAAGAATATCTTATCTGCTAACTGGGATACCAGCTGCCCAAGCCACAAAACCATGAAATCACGGTTTTTTAGCAGGGCGCTAAACCCATTATTACCAGCAGGTTCAGTAGGAAACATTACAAATAAAGATTAAGGATTAATAAGGAGGAACGAGCTTAATAATTAAAAATTATTTTTCTAATTTTTAATTGTATTGATCGACAAGTATATGTAAAAATTCTGCCGCTGTTAATCTATCACCGGATAACTCTCTACACCAGCCTTGGACATTTTGGGGCGATCGCCACATCTCCAAATGATCGACGGGTGGATCTGCATAAAAGTTATTTTGCCCTTCACCAAGAAAAGACGAACTCCAGTGAGTAAAATAATCATGGCTCATGCGATGGATAGGAAAGTTCCCC
>NZ_JAAKGC010000400.1 GCF_017591665.1 Aetokthonos hydrillicola CCALA 1050
CAAAACCAATCTGTGCGGCGCCATTCGTGAAACGCAGGGCAAAGGCCTCATGCCTGACGGCACCAGTCGCTTCAAGCTTAACGGCAAGGACGTGTTCCACTACATGGGCACTTCCACCTTTTCCAATTACACCGTGGTACCGGAAATTGCCCTGGCAAAAATCCGCGAAGATGCGCCTTTCGAAAAAGTCTGCTACATCGGCTGCGGCGTCACCACCGGTGTCGGCGCCGTGATCTATACGGCCAAGGTTCAGCCGGGCGACAAGGTCATTGTGTTCGGCCTGGGCGGCATTGGGCTGAACGTGGTGCAGGGGGCTCGCATGGCGGGCGCCGATATGATTATCGGTGTGGACATCAACCCGGCGCGTGAAGAGCTGGCGCGCAAATTCGGCATGACGCACTTTGTCAATCCGAAAGAAGTGGAAGGCGAGATCGTTCCTTATTTGGTCAGTCTGACAAAGGGTGGCGCCGATCATACTTTTGAATGTATTGGCAATGTGAATCTGATGCGCCAGGCGCTTGAGTCCTGCCACAAGGGCTGGGGCAAAAGTACGATCATCGGCGTTGCCGGCGCAGGCCAGGAAATTTCCACCCGGCCGTTCCAGCTGGTGACCGGTCGCGTCTGGCAGGGGTCGGCTTTCGGCGGCGCACGTGGCCGTACCGATGTGCCCAAGATTGTGGACTGGTATATGGAAGGCAAGATCAATATCGATGATTTGATCACGCATGTCATGCCCATCGAAAAGATCAACGAAGCGTTCGATCTGATGCATGAAGGCAAGTCCATCCGTTCGGTCGTCACATTCGATTGATCTGATTGAAAGTTTGAGGCACGCCGTCTGCCGACAGTGCGCCTTTCAGAAGCAGTAAGCCTGTTGTGCCGGTACGGATACAACAGATAAATAGAGGGGGCTCCTGTTCAGGAGCCCCTTCGCTATTGCGGAAAATACAATGCTGTTCAGAGAGGCATCAGGCAGCGACCGCCTGTTGTTCATAGATGCGCGCCATCTGCTCCAGCGGAATCGGCTTGATGTCGGAGGCGCGACCTGCGCAACCGAAAGCGTCAAAACGCTGTTCACAAATCTGTCTGGCGGCAGCCGTGGCTTCTTTGAAGAATTTTCTTGGATCGAATTCCGATGTGTTTTGCATCATGCTGCGGCGCATGGCGCCGGTCATGGCCAGACGAATATCAGTATCAATATTGACTTTGCGCACACCGTTTTTAATGCCTTCGCAAATTTCCTGCACCGGTACGCCATAGGTTTCGCGAATATCGCCGCCATGCTCGCGGATGTTCTGCAACCCTTCCTGCGGAACCGTTGAGGAGCCGTGCATG
>NZ_JAAKGC010000401.1 GCF_017591665.1 Aetokthonos hydrillicola CCALA 1050
ATTAATAATAAATTGAAGCTAATAAAACGAAATGGATTTGGCTTCAGAAATTTTCGCAATTTTGAAATTAGAGCTTTACTTTCTTGGCATTATGATATTAATTTAGCACGTTAAGTACGCAAGAGCCGTTTTCTTCGGAATAAAGGAACTGCTGTGAAAGGTTAATATCCGAAATCTGATCGCCAATCTCCATACTTCCACTTGTTATAATCTTGGCTACAACACCAGTTTGTGTGTGTTTAAAATGCTTTTGTAGCAGAGAAAGCAGAGCAATATCTTGTTCTCCTGTCTCTGGGTTGACATGAATATTTAAGCAACGATTAATTCGTGCTGTGATAGCAATCCTTGCTGTACCAATTTGCATTTCTTGTCCTACCCAGTCGAATTCTTCCCAAGCAGATACACCTTCTAAAACAATATTAGGGCGAAAACGGCGTACATCTACTGTTTGTCCAGCTAGCTCACTCAAATGGTTAATGGTTGCTTGACTAACTATGGAAATATGCGCTGGTTCTCTGTCAGGATAGCGCGTTTTTCCAAACTCTCCTACAAATTGTAAGGGTGCGCGCTCAGGATGTCTCGCTGCGTGAGTAGGATGAATTGCTGCTAAGTATCCCGTGAAAAATGCAGCAATGCGATCGCGTCCACTTGGGCTTACGGTATCGGCTACCAATAACTCCACTCCGTCGCGTTTCACTGTCAAAGTGTTAATAGCAGCATCATAGTAACTATCTAAGGCTCCTAGTGCAGACCAATCGTTTTGTGTGATGAAGTGTTTCTTCTTCATCCACGGTACATCATAACAAGAGTGATGGAGCGAGTCTTCCTCTTGATACATTAAGGCAAAAGTGCGATCGCCAGGAATGCCATGTCCAACTTGTAACAAAACGCGATCGCACTTCTGGGGTGATAACCCTTTGACGGGATAAATAAATAATTGCTGAACGTGAATATTGTTCATCGTTTATGTGTTAGCGGCTCGTTATAACAAGAAACCAAACGATTATCAACTTCATACTAACCGCTAACACTAGAATTTTGGGAACTGGGAGTAACTTTTGGCGTCAAGCTACGGAATTGAACCCCTCTCCGGTCTAAAGACACGGAGATTCTGGTAAAACATTACCCCTCAGCTTTTAACCCTACTGGTTTATCTGGCTGAGTAGTTTTCACCTTGTTAGAGATCCGCTAAGCGGGGAGAATGAGTCTTCCCACGTTCAGACGCGCTTACTTGATTCGCGGATTGTTTGAAACGCTCCCAAGCCTCTAGCAGGGTTGGCTCCATCCCCGGATACTGACAAGCAGCATCCTGCAATGAGAGCGTATTTT
>NZ_JAAKGC010000112.1 GCF_017591665.1 Aetokthonos hydrillicola CCALA 1050
CGACATAATCACCAGAGCGGAACCCAAAGGGTGTAACCGTTCCACCTTGCCGCTTAAGAATCCCGCCCTTACTATAATTTTCTTGGTGCAGTTTACGTCGAAACAGCTTGGGACGAGTCAACACAATAAATGGTGCTGGCGTTGCTTTACATTCCCCAGTCCACTCATGCCCGTGAGTCTTGGTAGTTACAAAAGCTTTGTACTCTATAAACGCGCTGCATGCTAGCGCTATAGCATCGTTTGCATGGGTTTGTGGAGTCTGTTTTGATTTATTGTTTTTGTCCTTAACAAGTCCTAAACGGTCACGATATTTACCTGTATCCAACGAATCAACTTCTACAACAGGTGCAATTTTAGCTGCTTGCGATCTAAACCATTCTTGACCAACAGTTACAGGTGAAATTCCAAAACCGTTTTTCTTGGTACTACCCCCACAAGCTTCATCCCTGATTTCTGAAATTGGCAAGATTAAAGCCATTTCCCTAAGAATTCTTAGTTCCATTAGTCGGTTAGACAAAACACTTGGAGGAAGTTTCTTTTTACGTCTGTTATTGAACCGTTTTTCTCTGTGGTTACGTTGCTTGAAGGGTAAGGAGCGATCTATTCTTGAAGAGCGACGAGTACGCCTTAACTCGGATCTTTTGTCCATCTTGCCTGTTACAGATTGACGGTCTAAAGTTTGATTCTTTAACCCTTGGTTCTTGGATTTATAAAACCCAGGTAAACAAGCATGGAACAATGCGATAGTTGCTAGTTTGGTTTGAAATGCAATCCCAGTAAAACACTTTCCTCTGTCTGTTCCTGCAACTATTGGTTGTGTTTTATAACCAGATGGTTTTTCGGTAAGCTGCACGTAGAACACGCCTAATTTATTACGCTTTCCGATTGCTTTATCCGATGCTATCCACTTCCTTGCCCTAGCTGGTGTTGTGGGCATTAATGGTTTAGAGCGTTCATCTACTACTGGCACTCTTGTTGATTGATTCATGGAGATAATCCAACGAATTGTATTTGAACTTTTAGCTCGTCCCTTCGGGCAATTTGGTAGGCTTGTCTCCCGTTCACGACCGGGCAATACAATGGTACAAACTAGGGAAATATTTGTACGTGTAACCCCACCAAATCTCATCGCCCTAACCAACTCTTGCGTCGCATACCGTGAGCCTAGCCGCTTACTAGGTGTTTTGCAAGCCCACACTTACCCGTCCCTTGCGCGTCTCCGCAGGAGAAGGGAAGTGTGGGTAGTTGACTCTAGTTGATAGTTGGTACTCAGCCACGATTACTGAGGCGCGGGTGGCGCGCTTCTTCTAAGAGAATCCCACACCTACCCTACGGGGTAGGTGTGGGGAGTCGTCACAGTAATACTATTTGCCGATAGTTCCACGAGGAACGACTTCTAACATTCCATACCGTGCAGGACCTGCAGAACCGTCAGAATTTGTCAAGAGGAGCGATCGGTTGCCAAGGGGCGCATCTGCCGCTACAGTAAGGGTAAGGATAAAAACTTGGTACCCTTCAAATTCTTGAAAATCGGTTTTGGTGGCGGTCACTCCGGGGGCATCTACGAACTCGATTTTGGTATCACGAGTGCTATTTTGAGCCCTAAGAGCAACTTTTTCAACCGTAGAACCTTGGTCGATTCTCATATTCAAACTGGAGCGCCGACCGACTTCGAGCACCTCGACTTCCCGCAAGACAGCGGGATAAGGCAAAGGATTGTCGGGGACATCGGCGCACGGATAAGACTTAGGGGGGGTTTGTTGGGGAATGCCCTGACCGAATACCGCAACTTGAACGGTTTCGGCAAGTTGAGCACCGTACTCAATCGGGAATCCACTAATCGTGATGTCACTCACCGTAAAGCCTAGTTCTGGTGGAACTTCGTAAACAGCATGAAGAATAAAATCGTAGGCTTCTCCATTTTGGCGCTTGCGACCACGAACCACTTTCCAGTAGTCGGATGGCTTTGCACCGCGAGGCGCTTTGCGGGGCAGCTTGTAATTCTTGAAATCGGGTTGTTGGATATAAATCGCTATAGGGTTTTTGATCGTCACTCTCACTCCCGAACCCAACCCTTGAGAACCGAGCACTAATTCGTTAACGACTGCACTAATGTAGGGATCGCTATTGCGGTTGGGGGTGCCTTGCTGACTACAGTTAAGGATTTCGCTGGGGTCGGTGATGATAGTTCCTTGTCCGTGCTGTCGCAGTATAGTGGACTGTCCTGTTAGGAACATTGCACCATACTGGGAGTTAAACTCGCCAATCAGATGAGCTAAACCACCGCTTGTTGTCCGATTCCACTTATTGAGTTCGTTGTACGCCGGACGTCCTGTCTGGCGATCGATAATCGGATTGCCGCTATCGTCCCGCAGATACAAATCTTCAAGCTGGACTTGCTCGCTAACGAGTTGCTTGTAGATGCGCAACACGGCATTGGGACTTACATCCCAGAGGGCGTACCAGTACTCTCGGGTTTCGCTGGTGAATGAAACTTTCGTAATTTTCCCTTGGGCATTGCGGGTGACGCTCCACTCGGCATACTCATCCTGCCAACCACGAGGACCTGTGGGGTTGTAGTTGGGATCTGGCGTTCCATTATCGGCATAATCCCAAAGCTGGCGACGACTTGCTTGGGGAAAGGTATTCTTAACGCGGTTGGGATAACTCGTCCAAAAGAGGGGAACAGTAGGCGCTCCCTCCGGAACATTGGTTGTTCGGGGATTGTAATAATCGGTGAGGGGGGGTTGGTTCACCGAATTCCAAGGATCGTTTTGCAGGACTCGCTCGGTTAAACGATTGACATCTTCGTTCCAACGTGCTAACAGCAGTTGTTGAAGTTGTTCTTCACCGGGTAAATCATTCTGAAACCCAGGCGGTAGGAATGTAAAGCCTGCACTTTGAGCCAGAACTTTGCCGAAGCGGTTGAATGGCAATTGATGCAGACCCCAAGCAGTTAATGTTGCTCCTGTAGCTTGCAAAAAATTACGGCGCGAGAATTTCATTATTTTTGGTACTCCATTGAGCCGAAATTAGTTCTTCTTGAATTAGAGGGAGTACTCACAGGTGTAGGTTTTTTACAGATACATCTAGGACGGGTGAGAGGCTTGTAGACCAGGGGGAGAAGGTGGACAAGGAAGAAACATGTTATCTAAGTATATATACTTTTTTAGACCAAATAGGAGTAAAAAAACATCCTTGTCTACTTTCCTTCCTTGTCCTCCAAGTCTTGCCAACACTCAGATGTAAAAAACCTACCCTTGTGAGGTGGGGCTCACAGGTGTAGGTTTTTTACAGATACATCTAGGACGAGTGAGACGCTTGTAGACCCGGGGGAGACGGTAGACAAGGAAGAAACATAAGACATAAGTATATGTACTAGTTTTCAACCAAATGGTAGTAAAAAAACTTCCTTGTCTGCTTTCCTTCCTTGTCCCCCAAGTCTTGCCAACACCCAGATGTAAAAAACCTACTCTTGTGAGGTGGGGGAGTGGGGGAGATGAGGGAGATAAATTAAATAACATAACTTCCTCATCTTCCCCACCTTCTCTACCGCGCTGGAGCGCTATCGATGGGCGGCCATGGTAGGCGCATTAGCTAGCGTCTTATTCCGCGTTCGCCGCAGATTTGGGACAATTGGGCACTGGGGATAGGCTTGTTTCCGGAAAGAGCAGTCTGGATTCGCGGAAGTTGCAGAAGGGGGAAGTTGAGATAAAGCGATCGCGTTGCTTGATACTCCACCGCAGCAGGTAATCCAAGCGTTCGCCCGGTTCTTTATTGGCAATTGAGTCCACATAGCCTTGCAGTCGCTGTGCCGTTACCTGTTTCCATTGGTCGTCAGGCAACTCCCAGGTATAGAGGAACTGCGACTCTGCTGAACTGTCGTCAAAACTTCCAGCAGTGCTAGCTGTTGCCCCTGTCTGTTTAATCTTGGCGACAAAGTCTTCGGGTACACTGCTGACTCCTTTGGTGATCGTGCCAGTAGTTATCTGATCGGCGTATTTCTGAAGAGAAGCGCGTTTAGAGGAAAATAACGGATTTTGGTAGTCCACCATCAATAGGGCGGCAACAAATTTGTCCGTGACAATCTTCGATTGCAGCAATTTGTTGGTTACGTAAATGTCTTCGGCTGCTACCTGCGGCACGAAGAAGGCAAAATAGGTTGAGCCTGGATACTCAAATGCCTTCTCGCTAGTGAAGAAGAAGCCTTTGGTGCCTACTAACTTGAAGTCATATGCGTTGAGATACGCATCATAGTCATTTCGAGGCAACGTCACTGAAAGGCTAGAGTAATTCAGCCCTAAGGTTGTCTGGAAAAGCGTGTCCGCAAGAAAAGTGTCGTTGGGAGGAACGCCTGAAATATCAATGTTCTTCGGAGTTGTATTTTGTCCGTTGCTCTGAATGTCAGTGGACTTAAGGTTAACAGTGGTATTGGTGATCACGTGGCGCAACAATTCACCGACATCACTGATATTAGTGATGCCGCCTGACTTGCGGGTGCGCTCTCTTAACCAATTGTTGTAGAAGGTTTGAATGTTGCCTCTGATGATCTGTTCAAACAACTCTGCACCGCGCCGCTGCTGAAAGACGGTATCGCTGGCAACTGCTGCTGGAACAGTGGCTGAGGAAATATTGGCTCGCTGAGATTGCCAATTATTCCAAGGAAGCTCTAGTTCCCTCATAATCGGAATGCCGTTATGATGACAGCTAAAACAACCTTGGTTCATCGTTTCCGGTTTTCGTGCGAAAGAACTATGGCCTACCCAAGCCCACACAAAAGGAGAATCATCAGCGGCCCCTAGTTGGGGTGATAGGACATAGTAGTTGTATCCTTTGGTTTGGGGATCGTAAGATATTATCTCAAGCGGGTCTGCACTAGTGGTAGCGCCCGGCTTGGACAGAAAGATTTTGGCATCGGTTTCATTTGCTCCGAAATTCACTTCAAAGCGAAGACGTTTATCTTCCTTAGGACTTACGCTTGTCGGAATTTGCGACCCTTCCCCGACCACGAAACCGGTCGGGCTATAGCCAAATGTAGACCCGAGCACCTTAATCAGATCTTGGGTGTTTGCTGGGAAAATTCCCTGACGCAGCAGAGTCTTACCAAACGGATCGGTTAGATACTTTTCTATTTCCGTGTCACTCATGGGCTTCAAACAGTCGTCCAGCGGTGGAACTAGGCGGTGAATTTTGCCTGGAACTACAGCCTCACAGCTAACTGATGATCCTTCCTGTCCAGTAGCTTTCATTGAAGCAAGCCAACTTCCGCCTACAACCATAAACAGAGACAGAAACCCTACTAAACTTGCTCTGAAGATCCTCGATCTCCAAAATTTTGCGTTCGTCACAATATATTTCCCCTCAATGTCAATCTCAGAGACGCTTAATTTTTTGCTCTCATTTTATATAGTTCAGACTTCCAATATTCCTTACGTAGGATTTTTGCCCCAACCTAAGTATCGTATTACAACGAGAATCAAGAGCAACTAACTTTACAAAAATTTTATAAACCATTAACAAATGGTATCGGCTCACCAAGGTAAGCATCTAATTTTGTATAAATAGAGCTTGACAATTAACTCGCGATTCGCCCATTTTTTAGGGACTCATATCTTCCACCTGGAAATTTGAATGTCAATTCCAAGACTTACGTGCGAGATCCCTAAGGCGTTCAATATCCTGTAAAAGAAGTAACACTGCCAACCCAGATCCCGAACGATCCTTGTGACAACAACTGCACACTTCGGAAATAGCTTCCTCTGTTGCACTCGTGGGAGCAATAGAAAGACCTACTTGTGGCAAAGAAGTTTTAATTAAACTGGATTGGATATTGGTAGAGTTTGGCAATTTGGAAGGCAAGAATAGCCCAAATTGGTAAACTCTAATTTTTGGGCGTACAAAAGCTGGATCTGTTGTAAGCATTCCAGCTTAGATTTTACTTAACCCAAGACCAAACAAGTTATCGTAGATCTGAAGTAGGACTGATGAAAAGCAATATGGCAGTAGAACAATTGCGCCGCTACAGAGAGTATGGGGAATCTGTACTTCAGAGTCTTGAGTTGGTATCACAAAACCCACCCCCCAAGGAGAGTTGGGTTCCAAACAGCATTCATGAAAGCATCCAGCGTCTTCAGCAGTCTGCTCAGAGAACGGTGGAGCTTGCATCTTCTCCTGTCAAAATTGGTATTATGGGGGAATTTAGTAGCGGAAAAACTTTGCTTTTAGGTAGCCTCATTGGCTACGCTGACGCTTTACCAGTCAGTGAAACCCCTACAACAGGGAATGTTACTGCTATTCACCTCGTTCAACAAACAGATTTTCAAACGACGAAAATTGGCAAGTTTAAGGTTGAATATCTTTCTCACGAAGGGGTGAAAGAGTGTTTACGCTATATGCTACAAGAAGCTCAACAACGAGCAAGAACAACAGATCTGTCTTCATCGGAGCTGACTACCTTAAAAAGGTTACACCCTACTACTGCTGTAGATAGTATCGGTATTCTCAAATGGTGCGAGCAAGTATGGTCTAAAACACAAAGTTTGGAGCTACGCTCTTTACTCCGTGAGCTTGTAGTATTTATTCGCACGTACAATGCGTACGGAGAAGACGTATGTGGTAAAAGCTATAACATTGATAATACCACAGCACATAAAGGGTTGAGGCTAGCTGAGCCACCGATGAATATTTTAGAAATCAGCTTTGATCGTTTACCTCCTGCACCTAAGCGCTGGGAAACATTAGAACAGCCATCAGCTAAAGACTTACAAAATAGCTTCTCATTGATCCGTCGTGTAGATCTCACCGTCGAAATATCAAAGGAAATTTGGAATCTATCTTCTTTACAAGGGACAAATGAGTTCATTCTCCTCGACTTTCCAGGATTAGGATCTGCCGATTCTGGGGTTAGGGATGCTTTTTTATCCTTACGAGAACTGTCAGATGTACAAACTATTCTGTTACTGCTGAATGGTAGATATCCCGGCGGTGTCACTGCAGCTAAAATCCGTAGTATGCTTGAAAGAGATAAGGGACAAGATTTAAAAGACCGCATCATCGTGGGTGTAGGACGCTTTAATCAACTCCCCCTATCCAGAAGTGACGAACGTGCTATTGAAGAGCTATTAGATCAGCCTTTTCTTTCAGAAGAAGCGTTGCTCGATAACCTGCACATTCTCCAACTTACCATCGCCAGTGCTAGCAATTTAACCACTGAAAAAAAGAATATTGTTTTGTTGTCACAACTATATGGGTTAAGTAAACTAGCAGAACTTTCATCACTGGTACAAGTCTGTTCAAGCGAATTTTTGCCAGAACTGGATAAATCCAACAAACCAGAGGAGTCAGATTTGCGTGAAAAATGGAAGCAATTGAGCGAAAAGCTATCATCTTCTAGCACGTTACAAAAACAACTAAATGATTATGCTGAAGACGGTGGGATTGTTCGGCTACGTTCCTTACTTAAGGAGCATGTCGCTGTTCATGGAATGAAACAACTTCTAGAAGATACCCAAAGATCTGCTAATACCGTTCGCCAGGAACAGATTCATCTGAAAAATTTGCTCTCAGAAATTCCAACATACATACCAGTTGTTGAAAATCCTGCTTTCCTAACTTTACGCGAGGCGATTGAGAGCCTAGTTACTACCTATAGAGAATTTCAAGAAGATTTACAGAAACAACCTATATTGAAGAACCGCCACGATATAGCTGTAAGTGATGTGGTGAAAGATGAATTGATTAATAAAATATTCTTTGATTGGAGTGAGTGGACTTTACTTTTTGATAGAACAAAAAACGGGACAATATCTTTGACAAAAACCGAAAGTTTTTTTGAGGATGATGAAGTAGAAGACTTTATTCCGACAAAAAGCGACGATTTTTATTCGGCATTTGTACAAACTATTCACGAAATGCAAGATTTTGCTCATAATTCTACTATACAAGCAGTCACAGACTTGTTCAGTAAATTATCTGACTATGTAAAAACTGAGCGCGACCAGCTAAATAAAATTTTACTACCTGATCAGGAACAAAATATTGAACAAAAATTTGGCAGGAATCAAGTCCGATTATTCAGGAACCTTCTACGAGGTATAGATCCTGCTAATAAATGGCAAAAGTTAGTTATTCAGCATAGTGGTTTGGCTGATAGTGCAGGATCTATCAACGCTGATGCTTTATTTCCCTTAGCACGTAAGGACGATAAACATTCTAATGGTCAAATCTTTGACTGGAGTCTTGATAAAAAGTTTCCTGTTCAAGCAAGACCATTTAATCATCAAATTGCTGTTTTACGATTGCGTGATGAAATCACTGCTAGCGCGGGTTTACATCTTGTTCAATATGTGAGCCAGTTAACCAAGCAAGTGAAGTTTTCTTTTTCTAGAGCTTCTAAGGAAATAGTAGATAACCTGCAGGAACTTTTAAAGTCGAAACACGAGCCTTTACTTAGATATATTGCCACAGCAGAAGAACATAACTCTAATTCTGCTTCTATTCCACCGTGGTTACAAACTCTTTCCCAAATTCCAACAATTTCTTATCCGGAATAGGGCAAAGGGCAAAGGGTATAGGGCATGGGGCATGAGGAAGCAGGGAGAACACGCAGAAGAGGGAGAGCAGTGAGAGAAAAAATTTATAGTAGGAAGAGAAAAAAACCTATAGCAGTGAGAGAAAAAAATTTATAGGTTGATATGCTTGTAAATCCCAATACCCCATACCCTATGCCCTATGCCCCATGCCCCATGCCCATTTATTTGTTAGTTGTTAATTAAAAATTTTAAATAAATATGCCAGTTAAAATAGAGGTTTTAAATAGTTATCAATTGCGGATTAAAGATGATGATCTGTTGCTTTTACCGGTTATAGAAATAAAGCCTACAGCCGATTATAACTTTCCGCATATTTCTAAAATTGACATTTCTGTCACTGGGAAACCAGAGGAATTGGCGTCTTTGATACAATCTGTTTATAAAAGTGTAAACTTTTATAGTACAAACAAACTCCTCAGACTCTCTACTCCGCAGCGCTTGAAGCAACTTGATTGTAGGTGGGATAAACCTTTACCTATGGGTGTTAATTGTAATTTAGTTGTGACTGTGGAGTATTTTGATTCGGATGATAGAACTGACAACCCGAATTTATCTGTAACTAAAACTTCTAGATCTGAGTGTAATATATGGACTTTTGGAGAGCCAATAAAACCAATGCCAGTTGATACACCTGAACCTGAACCTGAAACAACACCAGTCAGCAAAAAACAGGATATTACTTATCCAGGCTGGTTTGCCATTGATTTTGGCACTTCTAATTCTACGGTTACACTTTACGATCCTAAAGTGATCGTAACTCCAGATAGTTTACCTAGTGAGCAAGAGGTGAGGTTACGCGATCGCCTAACAGTTTGGCTAAACCAATCTCCTGTAGACAACTTACTTGGTATCAGTCAAGATGCTTGGAAGCAAGAGTGGCAAAGATTTCTCTCTCAGCTTATAGTAAGCCTTAATAAAGATTCTTCTAAATCAACTTCTGCTATAGAGAAAATACCACACAACCTCGGAGAACAATTATTTCGTGGTGTTAATAGTGTTGATTTGTTGGAAGCTATCCGACAGATAGAAATTTGCCTAAGCAAACGCCTACCTTGGTTTCGTCGCGCTGCCAGTAAACGGCTAAACCAAATATATCACGAAGTTTTCCGTGTACCACCACTAGAGTGGCAGAGTTTGATACCTGTAGAACTAGATAAAGATCGTCGTTTAAGTGAAATTAGCAGTGAATTAGAAGTCGTTAGTCTAGAACCAGCTTCACCAGATGATGCTCAGACAAATGTTAAAGTGATTTTGGGAGAAAAAGCAAAGCAGGATAGACTAAGCACGATTGGGAAAGGAGAAGATATTGAAGGTAGATTTCTTCATTCACCCAAACGTTACTTTGGTCAAGAAAGGTCTTTCCAAGTTACAATTGATGATCAGCAAGCAACAATTGAGGTGAATAAGCTACTGCAAGCTGCTTATGCTGAATTGATCGACTTAACAGAACAATATCGCCAGCACTATCCAGGTAAATGTTCTGAAGGTAAATTTTACCGAGCCGTTGTCACTTACCCAACAATTGCTTCACCATTTGTTCGCCGTGAGATTGAGAACTTGGTGAAAAAACTTGATATTGAAGATGTACAAATGGCTTATGATGAAGCAATATCAGTAGCTATTTTCTTCCTGTGGCGTGAATTTGGCGGCGATTTAAATGTAGGAATAGAGTCTTTTAAAACTCGGTGTCGTCATGATGGGGACAAATGGTGGCAAAATGTTCTAGTTTTGGATATTGGTGGAGGAACGACTGATCTAGCGCTCATTCGCCTAACGCTGGAAGAAATTAACCCGTTTGAACCTGGTGAAGATCGAGGTGATGGTGGACGCTATTATAAACTCACTCCTAAATTATTGGGTTCTTCTGGTCATTTGCAGTTAGGCGGTGAACTGATCACTCTCAGGCTTTTTGCGTTGCTAAAAGCTGCGATCGCAGATTGTCTATTAACAGCAGTCACAGAAGAACGCTTAGCCAACGATGTGTTGAAAGTTCAGCTCAATGAGTTAAGCGATCGCTTTATCAGCGATGGGAAATTTCAGCCTGGTGGGTTATTAGCTTATGTAGATCAGGAAATTCGAGAAGGTGATGCTTATAAAGATGCTTTAAATGTAGCGGAAAAAGTGTTGCCTACACGATGGAAAAATGCACCTTCCAGAGTACAAACCTTTTATACCCTTTGGGAACAGGCAGAAAATGCGAAGATTAAACTAGGTCAAAAGCGACAAAAATATAGTCCTGAACCAACCTTCGTTTTAGATGGACAAACAATTGCTGATCTGCTACTACAAAACGACATTCAATTACCAAACGAGGTGATTGATAGTTTAAGTGTAACACTCACAGTGCAACAGTTTGAAAGAGCAGTATCCCCTGTGATCCGAGAAGCTGTAGGTATTGGGCAAGGATTGGTTGAGAACGCTTTAAAAGCAAAATCTTTCAACGTGCAGAATTCCCAAAGTCAGAAAGAGCAAGTAGATTGGTTAATTCTCTCAGGTAAAACCTGTAATCTCGAATTAGTTGAGCGTGAACTTTACCGAGTCTTTAGTCAGTCTGACTATTTTGTGTGGAATGAAGAGAGAGTCACTTTTGAACCAGAGTACACCAAACTTGCCACCTCGGCTGGAGCCTGTTTCGCTGAGAAAATTAGACAATTAGGCTTTGCACCCAAAGAATCTAAGGAATTGCTACGCAGAGGAGCAAACCAACTATATATAGATGTTAAAAACCTATTTTATTTTCTACCATGCTCGTTTAAACGAGAAGTCATTGGTGGCAGCTTAGATCCAATTTTTCAAGCTGGTCAAGAACTGTATCAGCTTAAAGCTGGTGATGCAATTGCAAAATACCGCAGTAGTTGGCAAGGTATGCAGCTAACCAATAATATCATACGCCAAGACTTTGAAAATATAAAACCTCAGCTTTGGGGGAGCTATAACGGCGATGCGTTGATGAAAAAGCTGGGAATGACTGAGGATGATTTTAAAAATCACATTAAAGTCCAGTTTGAAATCAACCAAAAGCTTGATATTGATTTGTTGCTTTGTCGCGGTAATCCGTACTATTTAATTCTGATGAATATTCCTAGCCTTGATGCAGGAAAAGTGATAGGAACAAGAGCAGTGATTTCTGAGAATGGTAAAGTAGTCTGTGATATAGCTGTCAATGTTGCTGAATCTGCCAACGCTCTGAAAACAGATGCTCATACTGTAGTATTTGCTGCCGAAAAGGATTACAGTAAGGATGTGAAAATTTTTCAATATGATGACACAGAGACACAACCACAGGGAATGGGGTTAATTGCTGAATTACCTCCTTTTCCTACAAGTGGTAAGCACACTTTTTACTTTCAATTTCACAACCCAAAATCAAATACCTGGGAACTTATTGGCGAATTACCTCAACCTCAAGTCAAAACAGAGTATCCTTGCCGGTATTATGTCTCTCTCAATGAGAAAGGTATTTTACGAGTACATGCATTTGAAGTTCCTTACTGGACGTCAACAAACCCAGAATATCTTAAAATAGAGGGATGCGTTTTTCGGGATACTCTCCAACCACAGCCTAACGATGTTAAGGCAGAACGGGATCCTTTTTCTGGAGAACATTAAATGTGCAGTTGTTCTTTGCCGTCATAACTGATGTAATGTAAATCATTCTTAAATAATGGTTGTATTTTATGTGTGGCATAGTGGGCTTGTTTTCAAAACACAAACCAATTTCAGAATCCTCTTTGAGACGAGGAATGGATTGCTTAAAGCATCGTGGACCAGATGGACAAAATTTTTGGATTTCTGGAGATCAACGAGTTGCACTAGGACATACACGACTTAGTATTATCGATCTAGAAAATGGGGAACAACCGATCACTAACCGTGATGAAACTCTACGTATTGTTGTCAATGGGGAGTTTTATGACTTCGAACGAGTACAGCGTGATTTGAAACGATGGGGGAATGAATTTAAAACCAACTCTGATAGTGAAATAGCACTGCACCTATATAACGAGTTTGGCACACAATGCCTGCATCATCTCAGGGGTGAATTTGCTTTTATTATTTGGGATGAACGTCATGATTTGCTTTTTGCAGCACGCGATCGCTTTGGCATTAAGCCTCTGTATTACACTACTTACGGCGATGTTCTTTATCTTGCTTCTGAAGTTAAGGCTTTATTTAAAGCAGGTGTTGAGGCTTGTTGGGATCATGAATCTTTTTGGCAATTTGAGCACGGGCTTTTAGCTCCAGGTCGTACTTTTTTTGCTAATGTTCATCACTTGCCACCAGGGGCCTTTCTGTTGGCATCTCGCTATGGAATGCAATTGCATCGTTATTGGGATTTTAATTACCCACTGATTCATGATTCGTTACCTCAGTATACAGAAGACGATTACATTGAACAACTCCGTCATACATTAGATGAAGCTATTCAATTGCGTTTGAAAGCTGATGTGCCAGTGAGCTTTTATCTTAGCGGTGGTCTGGATTCATCTACCGTTTTAGCAATGGCAGCACGTCATAGCCCTTCTCCAGTAACAGCATTTACTATTGCTTTTGATCATGAAGGCTATAATGAAGAACCGCTTGCACGTGAAATGGCAGCACATACTGGCGCTAATTTACAGACAGTTCCTATTGTTCATTCGGACTTAGCTGAACATTTTGCCGATTCAATTTGGCATTGTGAAATGTTATGTATTAATGGCAATACAGCTGCTAAATATCTGTTAAGCCGAGCCGTCCGAGATGCAGGTTATAAAGTTTTACTTACAGGTGAAGGCTCCGATGAAATCTTTGGAGGCTATGCTCATTTTCGTCAAGATATGTTGCTCTACAATCAACAAGGGCAAGATGAGCAGACAGTAAAACTACTTTTAGAAAAACTAACGCTAAGCAATAAAGCTTCAGTAGGACTTTTATTAGCTAAAAATAATTCTTCTCAAGCTTTAAGTAGTATTCAGCCTTTGTTAGGCTTTGTCCCTTCTTGGATACAAGCTTCGGCTGAGAGCTATCTTACCGCCTTACCTTTATATTCATCAGAGTTTATTGCACAATTTTCACACAAGGATGCTTATCGCTTATTTTTTAATCAAATAGATGTAGAAGGACAATTAAAGGGAAGAGAGCCTGTGCATCAATCTCTTTATTTATGGTCTAAAACTATCTTACCTAATTACCTTCTGCGGCTGTTAGGAGATGGTGTAGAAATGGCACATTCTATTGAAGGACGGCTTCCTTTTTTGGATCACAAAGTTGTCGAACTAGTTTGCAAGATGCCTGCTAGTCTGAAAATTCGTGGATTAACTGAAAAATATGTACTACGAGAGGCAGCAAAGCCATTGATAACGGATACGATGTATAATCGCCAAAAGCATCCATTTCTAGCCCCACCTTCAACTCTCAAGCGAAAAGAACCCCTACAACAACTTGTTCAAGATACTCTGCGCAGTTCGGGAATGTCTTGTCTACCTTTCTATAACCATGCAGCAGTTATTCGGTTGCTTGATGAATTACCAACAATGAGTGAAAGCCAACTTACTTCCATTGAGACAATCTTGATGAAAATACTCAGTGCTTACATTCTTCAAGAAAGGTTCGGACTCGTCCATTAAGAGGGTGATGAGAAAATACTAGTTTTCTTTAGTTCAGTCGTTTTTTATCAAACCAATAAAGTTTAGCGTAACAAGCGCGGTACCGCCGTATTTATAAGAAAGATGCAACACCTCAGTAAGTTATTGGAGACTGACAACTCAAATTTAGCTTTGGTACTAAGGTGGGGTTTGTACGGTTTGCAAGCTCAATTACAGCACGCGCTGAAAACAGCCAGCGCAGATCCAGGAAGCTTTGCTTGTCAGGAGTTACTGAAGGAATTGGATATTCTTTTAGAACAAACATCTTTTGTAAGTCAGACGACAACTATATCGACAGAGGATGATAGCTCGTGGGAAGATGTGTTTGAACCAGTCACAGAGGGTGAACTACAACTAAAGCATATTGCTGAAGCGATGTTAGCTGACCGAGAGTTGTCGAGTTATATTGGGGATTATCAATTCTACAGTACTAACGATAACGATTTATGGAACGAGATGCAACGTTTGTTGTTACGTGTTCCTGAGAAGTTGGCTAATAGTTGGCGATCGCACTCTCTAACAGAAGCGATTAAACTAGGTACGACGGAAACTGAGCAAGCGCTTTGCTTACCCTTTACCCGCAATGAATGTCTTTACCCTAGTCTAACAGGAAAGGTCAGGGCTACTGGTTTGTCGTTGTCAAACAGAGTTGATTTCGACCCTAGGCTAATGGTAAAAACAAAAAGTGGCGAACTTGGTTTTCTTGCTGGAGTCGTTTCTGTTTGTCTTCACTTTCTTGAAATAGATCCATCTTTACACCATGCTCTTAAAAGCGTTGAACGGTTTGGTGTTAGATCTGTCAATTTAGAGCCGGAAAAATCTAAGCTTATTACAGCACTGATAGAGCGTTTTCGTCGTGTACAAGCAACTGCTGAGAATACTGATCCGTTAACAGCTTTGCGTGCGAGACTAGATTTAGATGAAGCAATCCATTCTTTGGTGTACTTGCCGACTTGCGATCGCTATTCTTGGTGGGGTAAGCTGCAACTAGAAGCAAGACGCACTCTAGACTCAGCTGTTGAAAGAGCACGACAAGCTGGTTATCAAGTACAGATTCGCCCTTTATGGGGAACTTATGCTGATATTTTTAACTGGTCAAAAGATGATTTGCAACTCGATATTGGAGGGGTACGCGGGGAAGTTTCTGCGTGTTTACGAGTTTATGCAAAAATTAACGATGAGGTGCTTCCAGGACGCGTACTTTTTCGTTCGTCGTAACTGCTTCCCAGATGCTGCGCGATCGCTTTGTGCGGGAAAATACTATATAAAGCCAGTCGCATGTTAAGATTTTCCTTTTTCAATCAAGTTTTGTTAAGAAAGTAGACTTTCTACTAACTCAGCGGCACTACTGATACTTAAATCGTGGTTTACTCATTATGGCCAGTAATTCTGCATAATTTGGTTTCAAAGGAGACTGCGATGTCAGGGAAGAGTGCAGTTTGTCGTCACTTCTTAGGGCTTGCTGTTACTAGTGCTTGTGTCTTCTCTGGCAATTATGCAAGGGAGCATCCCAGTTTTTATTTAGCGAGCAAAGATTAATCCGTTAAGATAGGCACAACGGTGAGCGAGAACCTGAGGAACATTCTCAACATTCCATTGCGCGCCAGAAATTTGTGCTCGGCGGTCAATTTGTTTTACGGTAGATTCAATTGCACCAGATCCAATAGAACAAATTTGCTCAGCTTGATAATACTGGTAATTGACAATACGGTGACGATGTTTCTCAAGGTAAGCACAGAAGTTTTCTGCTTGCTTTAGTGTACAGTCGACGAAACACGCGATCGCCGCATCAACGTCCCCTTGCCAGAGATGCTGCTTAGCAGTATTTATCCTTTGCATCGAACCTCCAACCTTATAGAGATTTTCCATCAAATGGAACCAATCGAGAATTTCCCGTCGCTCTATTTCAGGTGTAAGTTGGCGAACAATATTCCAAACTCCGTCATGCCCATCCCCAATACAAGTGAGAATTGGAGCCAAAGCTTGGTGGTTCACCCAATCAATTAGGAGATCGTTTTGTTGAAATGAAGCAGACAAGTGCAAGCTTATCGTGTAAGCGGACAGCTTTATAACCTTTCCACTCAGATGGTTTCCCAGTTGGTGTACGGACACGAATATTTCCGCCATCGACACTCAATTCCTCAACCGTTGATTCTACTTGGGGGAGTTCGAAATTTTGACGGTGTACTAGTCGTTGCTGCACACTTTTCGATACTTCTATACCTGTAGCATATTTTACGTCTTCTGCTGCACGTTCGTATGATACCGCAGCGCTTGCTCTCAGACAGCAGGCTTCTAGATATGGGCTTAATTGACTATGAGGCTTAAGTTCCAGCTTTTGTGCTTGAGAACTCGTAATTGGCAATTTTCCGATAATACTTTTTACGAATCGCTTGTGCCCTACTTTTTCTCCTGTGACATTTTCGATAAAAAAACCCCAACAGTAGGCATTACATGTTCTTGCATTTGAGTGCGTACTACTTCTTCTATCTTCCCTAAGCTTGTTAGTTCCTCCACTGGAGCTTTCTTGTAAAGTATTTTAGCGATAGCGAAGCGCTGCTGCTAAGAGCAGATCGCACGAGCGTGTTCGATTACAAGTTGGTTTTCTTCTTCTGTCATAACGGCTCCTAGGGAAGCGATCACATGGGTTACTGCCTTACTTTCTCATACTTTTTTTACATTTAGTGGAAGAATAAAAACTGGGATGCTCCCATTATGCAACAGCCCAAATTACCCCTGATAGGACTTTACCAAATAATTCAATTGTCACAATTAATGGTAGCACCTTTAATATAACTGGGGGCACGCAAGCCGGGCGTAACTTATTTCACAGCTTCCAACAGTTTTCTGTTCGCGGTTCCCTTGTAGAGGCTACCGCAGAATTCAAAGGTATGAAATCTGGCAATATTAGCCTTTGGGCTACAGATAAAAT
Source organism: Aetokthonos hydrillicola CCALA 1050 (assembly GCF_017591665.1). Classification (GTDB taxonomy): domain Bacteria; phylum Cyanobacteriota; class Cyanobacteriia; order Cyanobacteriales; family Nostocaceae; genus Aetokthonos; species Aetokthonos hydrillicola. The sequence goes on from NZ_JAAKGC010000112.1 coordinate 17,151, forward strand.
TGAAATATCAGGTGGCAGTCAAATTACGTGATTTTGATCAAGTAAAGTATCTCTATAGCAGATATTATCCTTTGAATTAGAGATAAATTTAGACGAACATATTTTTAACGTATTTTTTGCCTCTTAGGGTGTAGAATGTAGGATAAAAGCCAAAATATCTATCAATAATTACTTTGAGTGATTTCTCATAACTCAACTGAAATTGATATATGTTAATTCTCACCACCTTTTCTGAGAGCCGCTTGGAAGTATTCACTAGCTGGGATGTGGGTTCGGTATTGGAAAGGATGGGCAATTCTGACAAAATTTGGTTGCGCTGTATTCAGCTACGCGATCGCACTGCAATTGCTAGAATCATCAACCACTTTCAACTAGCTCCATCTCGTGTCGATATGATTTTCAATCATTATCGTATCGGAGTTGATGAAAATATAGAGGATTGTTTATTTGACAATTACGAAATTCTAACTCATCAAAAACAAAACAGAGAATTAGAGGTTGCAAAGGGCAGCATTTTAGTTGGAAGTAATTTTATCATAACATTTGAGACACCTGAGCTAAAAATATTCAGTCTACTAAGTCATAATATCGAAAAGCAAACTATAAATATCCAACCTTGGGGAAGTGATTATCTTTTTTATTTAATGTTTCACGCTATTTTGAATAATTACTATACAGTATTTGATGATATTTATATAAAGCTTGATGATTTAGAAGATGAAGTTTTATCAAGTTCTGCTGACGAATCAACATACCAAAAAATTGCTAAAATGAGGCAATCTACTCGCTTTGGACGCAGGAATTTTCAAAGCGTAAAGTCAGTTATGACTATGATGAATTATGAAGACTTTCGATGGATCAGTGAGCCAGTAAAAGCAATATTCAATCAAGACTTAGTGCATCACGTAGATAGCCTCTGGCAAGAATATCAAACGTTGAGAGCTTGGATGTCAGAATTAATGGAAATTCAGCGTGATAACATTGCTAGTAAAACCAGTGAGCGAATTAACCGTCTGACTATTTTATCGACTGTATTTTTACCAATCACTTTTATTGCTGGTGTTTATGGGATGAACTTTAAATATATGCCGGAATTAGAGCAACCTTGGGCTTATCCTACAGTTCTCGGCGTGATGGCATTAATTGTAATTGGTAGCATTGCATATGCTAAACAACAACGTTGGTTGTAGTGTTAAAAATCTACAATACACTACGTAAGTAAAAGCGCAAATAGCCCATACATTCCAATACCATCAAATACCCCTGCACCGCCAATACTTAAGACACCCGGCGACATGCGTTCAATTCGCGCAGGTGCAATAAATCTGCACCAATTAAGGTTCCTACACCGCCTGCGAATGCAACAGGTGCAGCTCCATTACCAAGGATTAGTGATGACATCAATTTTGCGCGATCGCACTCCGACTTCCGTACACTGAAAAAACTCAGTAAAATTTCTCACAACTTCCTCACAATTTTGTAATAAAATGAACCACCTCACCGCATGGCGGATGGGGTTTCTAATTTACAGAGCGGGTTCAGTCGCTCCTAATAGTCGTGTATCAAGACGCTTCTTGAACCGTACCTTTACTTTTGTTGCCTACCCAAATATTGATTGTTGTGAG
>NZ_JAAKGC010000402.1 GCF_017591665.1 Aetokthonos hydrillicola CCALA 1050
GGCAAAATTCTAATAGGTGGGCAAACTGATTCTTCAGATCGTTATATTGCCCCTACAGTTATTGAGAATGTCTCTTTAACAGAGCCTATAATGCAGGAAGAAATTTTTGGTCCCATTCTCCCTGTCCTTGAGTATACAGATATAGCAGAGGCGATCGCTTTAATCAACTCTAGACCAAAACCCCTAGCTTTGTACTTATTTTCCAACAACAAAAGTTTACAGAAACGAGTTTGCCTTGAGACTTCCTCCGGTGCAATGGGAATCAATAACACACTCATGCACACTGCTGTCCCATCTTTACCATTTGGTGGTGTAAATGATAGCGGCATTGGTAGCTACCATGGCAAAGCTGGCTTTGACACCTTTTCTCATCACAAAAGCGTATTAAACAAGCCTCTTATGTTGGATTTTAAATTATTGTACCCCCCTTATGAGGGTAAATTGCCTTGGATCAAGCGACTGTTTAGCTAGTGCTGTAACGTTCCTCAGCCCAAGGTTCGCCTCGGCGGTGGTAGCCGTTACGTTCCCAAAAACCTAAATCTTCTTTTGCTGTAAACTCCAACCCGTTGATCCACTTGGCACTTTTCCAAGCATACAAGTGAGGAACAACAAGCCGCATGGGACCACCGTGTTCTCGTGGTAATGGTTCACCAAGCAATTTAAAGGCAAAGAAGTTTTCTTCTCGCACGAAGTCTTCTATTGAAATATTCGTCGTATAACCGCCGTAGCTGTGTTCCATTACATGGGCGGCTTTAGGATCTACTTCAATAAGCTTCATGAAGTCCGTTACCTTAATGCCAGTCCATTTAACATCAAGTTTAGACCAGCGCGTTACACAGTGAAAATCTGCTGTGAATTCGTGCTGAGGTAGACTCATAAAGTCTGACCAAGTAAATATGGCTTGTTTTGCTAAACCCGAAACTTGAAATTTCCACTCGTCCGTGCTAATTGTTGGTGTTTCACCATAAGTTAACACAGGGAACCCTTTAGCCAAATATTGACCAGGGGGAACACGTTCGTTTTCTTGCGTTGTAGGTTTTTGAAAAAATTTGCCTATCATAGCAGCACAAAAAGGCTATTTGATGACAGTTTACTGTTAGTACAATTACTCTATCATCGCTCAAAAGTAATGCCTAATTAAGTAATTGCGCTGGAGCGCAACTACGAGCTTATCAGAATTCTGAATTCTGAATTCTGATTCCTGACTCCTGGTTTATGCCTCTTCTTCTTCCTCTTCTGCTGATGGATAGACGAATGTAGAGCGTCCAGTCAAAATGGACTTACCTAGAGACAAAGCTTTTTGAGCTTCAACT
>NZ_JAAKGC010000019.1 GCF_017591665.1 Aetokthonos hydrillicola CCALA 1050
TAAAGTAGATTCTATAACTGAGGTTCCACAAGACCGATGGAATATAGATGAGTATTATGATTCTAACCCAGATGCTCCTGGTAAAGTTTACACACGCTCTGGTGGATTTTTACGTCATATAGATGAATTTGACCCACAGTTTTTTGGTATTTCTCCCAAAGAAACTCTTAGCCTTGATCCGCAACACCGATTGCTGTTAGAAGTGAGCTGGGAAGCATTAGAACATGCTGGAATTGCACCGCCAAATCTAGAAAATAGCCAGACAGGAATCTTTTTTGGTGTGACACAAACCGAATATAGTAGATTGCAAGCGGCGAGCCCTGAACATCATAACCAGCTAAGTATTTATGATGGTACAGGGAACGGTTTGTCTTTTGCATCAGGACGTCTTGCCTTTATTCTGGGATCGCAAGGTCCTAATATGGCGATTGATACTGCTTGTTCTTCTTCTTTAGTAGCTGTACACTTAGCTTGTCAGAGCTTACGAAATAAAGAGTCTAATTTGGTGATAGCTGGGGGTGTTAACCTCAATCTCTTTCCAGAGGGAACAATACTTTTGTCCAGAGCTAAAGCCCTTTCCCTAGATGGTCGCTGCAAGACCTTTGATGCTAGTGCAGATGGGTTTAGTCGCAGCGAGGGTTGTGGTGTCGTTATCCTCAAGCGACTGTCGGATGCGATCGCAGATGGAGACCGAATTTGGGCGATGATTCGAGGCTCAGCAGTTAATCATGATGGAGCGAGTAGTGGTTTAACTGTTCCTAATCAAATGGCTCAGGAGAATTTAATTCGTCAAGCCCTGAGCAATGCTAAGGTAGACCCAACTGAAATCAATTACATAGAAGCTCATGGGACTGGGACATCACTGGGAGATCCTATTGAAGTGGCAGCTTTGGCATCCGTATTATGTGCCAATCGTAGCCGTTCTAACCCCTTAGTCATCGGTTCTGTAAAAACTAACCTTGGTCACCTAGAGGCAGCAGCGGGAGTAGCTGGTCTAATTAAAGTAGTGTTATCGCTGGATTGCGAGGAAATACCACCTCATTTGCATTTTTCTACCCCAAATCCTCGCATTCCTTGGAATGAATTCCCTTTAGTGGTTCCAACTTCACACATGCCTTGGTCTGGTCAACAGAAACCCAGAATTGCAGGGGTTAGTGCTTTTGGCATGAGTGGGACCAATGCCCATGTTGTTTTAGAACAAGCCCCCATTCCAGCGAAAAGAGAGAATTCCAGCGAACGTCCACTTCATCTATTAACCCTGTCGGCAAAAACTCCAAAAGCTCTAGACGATTTAGTCAGTCGTTACCGCAATCATCTGGAAAATCAGAATCATGCGGCATTGGAACTAGCAGACATTTGTTATACAGCAAATACCGGGCGAGCGCACTTTAACCATCGCCTAGCGGTGATCGCCTCCAACCAACAGGAATTAGCCGAAAAACTACTAAACTACGCCACCGGGCAGGAAGTAGGTGGAATCTTCTCAAAAGAACTGCCAAGTAGCACCAGTGCACCCAAAGTGGCATTCCTCTTCACTGGACAAGGTAGCCAATATCTGAATATGGGGCGGCAACTGTATCAAACACAGCCAGTTTTCCGCCAAGCCCTCGACCAATGTGACCAAATCCTCCGAACAGAGTTAGAACATCCTCTACTAGAAGTTCTTTATCCTCACACTATCGATGAATCCAAACTCGACCAAACAGCGTATACCCAACCTGCGCTATTTGCCGTTGAATATGCCCTCACTAAGTTATGGGAATCTTGGGGCATTAAGCCGGATGTCGTTATGGGTCATAGTGTCGGAGAATATATAGCAGCGTGTGTGGCAGGAATTTTTAGCTTAGAGGATGGTCTGAAACTGATAGCGACGCGGGGACGGTTGATGCAACAGTTGCCCTCAGGGGGAGAAATGGTTTCAGTGATGGCATCAGAGTCTCAAGTACGTACATTCATTACCCCCATTGCCAAGCAAGTTGCTATCGCCGCGCTCAATGGACCCGAAAGTGTCGTAATTTCTGGGAAAACAGAAGCCATTAAAAGCATCATCGACAGCTTAGAATCAGAAGGAATCAAAACCAAACGGCTACAAGTATCTCATGCCTTTCATTCACCCTTGATGGAACCGATGTTGGCTGAATTTGAAGCAGTAGCCAAGCAACTGACCTACAATCTACCACGAATACCACTGATATCGAATGTTACAGGTGTCAGAGCCGACGATAGTATCGCGACAGCTAACTATTGGGTAAATCATGTCTGCCAACCAGTCAGGTTTGCCCAAAGCATGGCAGCTTTGCACGAACAAAACTATCAAGTTTTCTTAGAAATTGGACCTAAACCAATTTTGTTAGGCATGGGGCGTTCTTGTATCCCAGAAGAAGTGGGAGTATGGTTGCCATCATTACGTTCAGGTGTGGATGAATGGCAACAGATGCTTTCTAGTTTAGGACAATTGTATGTGCAGGGAGTGAAAGTAAATTGGTCTGAGTTTGACCAAAATTATACTCGTCAGAAGGTAGCATTGCCCACCTATCCCTTTCAGAGAGAAAGTTATTGGATAGATACTGCCAAAAGCAAATATGAGAGAACCGTTAATGAAAGTTCAAGTTTAGTTGTCAAATTACTTAATCAAGGTGATACAGAGGGGTTAATTCAAGAACTGAAACTATCGGAACGATTAACGGAAGACGAACAAAAATTGTTGCCCAAGTTGCTAAGGATTTTAACTAATCGTCATCAAAATTCTTCTCAATTTAAAGGCAATGTAGTTCATGATTACTATAATTCCTTTACAGAAGTTAGTAAAGGAAAGTTAATCCAAGAAGAACAGACACAAGGTACATCACTACAATTTATAACCTTTGGTATATTACCAGAAATTATTCCTGGTTTTTCCTGGGTAAAAGTGTTTACAAAGCCCCATCAAAACCCAGCATATCAAATAGCTTTGCAAGAGTCACAGAAAGAGCTAAGAAATCTGTGTTTTGCACAAGTAGATTTCTCGTCGTGTAAGAAAGTATTAGATTTTGGTTGTGGATATGGATCAGATTTAATCACATTAGGCAAAACTTACCCACATCTGCAACTGAATGGTTATACAATTTCTAGTGAACAAGCTAAATTTGCTACAAACCAAGTTAAGGCATATCAACTACAAGAGCAGATACAAATTTTTAACCGAGATAGTTCCAAAGAGGAATTTCCTGATAACTATAACCTAATATTTGGATTTGAAGTAGCTCATCATATTAAAAATAAATCCCTGTTATTTTCTAATATAAGTAGGCACCTTCAGGAAGAAGGATTATTAGTCATGGCAGATTTTATTGCTAATGGAGACTTTGATATCGATCATGAAGAAACATCGTCTTACTTTATTACCAAACAGCATTGGGTAGAACTGCTATCAACAAATAATCTGCAATTCATCAAAGCCATAGATATCAGTCAGGAAATAGCTAACTATTTGTACGATCCTGAATTTGAAGAAAATCTAAATGAATTAAATGAAAAAAGTGATGACGAAAACATTAAAGCTGCCTTTCGCTCCTACAATCAGTTAGGAAAGCTACTCAGAAAAGGATTAGCAAGCTATGTATTATTAACGGCTAAGAAACAGGAAAAAATTCCCAAAGAGCAAAATTATCAATTGAACCAAGAAATTCTAAATCAATTGTTAACTTACTCACAAGTGGCGGTGAAACAATGGGTTTACGAATTGAAATGGAAACTCGCAAAATCTCAACAAGAAAAATCAATTTCAACTAAGGAACCAGGTACCTGGCTAATATTTGCTGCTGACGAAGAAACGCAAGAGTTACAAACAGTTTTAGAAAGACAAAATAAGAATTGTGTCATCATAACTCCAGGCTCAAACTATAAACACTTAGACAAGCAACATTATCAACTAAACCCCACCAATGCCCAAGAGTTTAAACAACTAATAAAAGAATTGTTGACTACTCAAAATCAATTAGAAGGAGTAGTCCATTTATGGAATATTAATACCTCAACAGAAGAGTTGGAAACTTCTCAAGAACTTGGGTGTGCAAGCGTACTACATTTAGTGCAAGCAATGGGATCAGAACCGAAATCAATCGTACCTCTATGGTTAGTGACCCAAGAAACACAAAATGTAGCAGAAAATCAACAGCGAGTGAAAGTACAGCAAGCACCTGTATGGGGGTTGGGTCGGGTAATAGCATTAGAACACCCAGAGCTAAAATGTAGGCGAGTTGATTTGGACCAAATTCAAAGCTCAGAAACATTAGAAGCATTAGGCAAGGAAATATTAAATCCGGATGATGAAGACCAAATAGCAATCCGTGGAAAAGAGCGTTATGTAGCTAGATTAGTCAGGCGCTCGCAGGACCAAAACTCAGAGCAACAGCAACAAATAACACTAAAAACCAAAGGAACTTACTTAGTAACTGGTGGTCTGGGAGCTTTGGGATTGGAAGTAGCTAAATGGATGATTAAACAGGGAGCGCGACATATAGTATTAACCGGGCGTCGCCCCCCCTCACAAAAGGTACAGGAAACTATTCACCAGTTGGAACAAACAGGAGCAAAAATATCAGTCCAACTAGGAGATATATCAAAAGAACAAGATCTCGCTAGCATCTTGAAGCTGATAGAGGAATCTGTTGCACCGTTACGAGGTGTGATTCATGCAGCAGGAGTCATAGATGATGGTGTTTTACAGCAGATGAATTGGGAGCGTTTTAGTAAAGTTATGGCTCCAAAATTACAAGGAGCTTGGCATTTGCATAACTTAACTCAGAAACTACCACTAGACTTTTTTGTTTGTTTTTCCTCCGTAACATCCTTACTTGGTTCAACAGGTCAAGGAAACTATGCTGCGGCGAATGCCTTTATGGATGCTTTAGCTTACTATCGTCAGAGTATAGGATTACCAGGATTAAGCATTAACTGGGGACCTTGGGAGCAAGGGGGAATGGCAGCTCGTCTAGAAAGTCAACATAAAAGTCGGCTACGCACAACAGGAATGAGTTTTATAACTCAAGAGAAAGGATTACAGATATTAGGAGAGCTATTATCACAGCCAGTGAATCAAGTAGGAGTATTTCCGATAAATTGGTCGAAATTTGAGAAAAATTTGCCTGGTGGTGTAAAAATGCCATGCTTAGAAGCATTGGTTTCAAAACAACAAACAGAAACCAAGAGTCAAGAAACCAAAAGTCAAGAAATTTTGGCACAACTGGCAGCAGCGGTAGACATTGAACGCCAGCAAATTATGATTCATTACCTTCAAATAAAAATAGGTAACCTATTAGGATTCTCGCAATCTAAACTTCCTGAGCCAGAGTTAGGATTCTTTAGAATGGGGATGGATTCATTGATGGCTATCGAACTGAGAAATCTGTTGCTTTCTAGTTTTGGTTGTTCTATTAGTACAGCAACATTGTTTGAAACTTCTAATATCCAAGACTTGGCAGAATACTTAATTAAGGAAATTTTCCCAGAAGGTCAAGACCAAGGAATTGATATTAAAAACAGTCAAAATCTGCAAGACATACCTCCTCTTAATAGAGAAATGCAAGGAGAAATTGATCATGCGATCGTCACAGAATTACAAGAAATCCAGGCTTTGCTAATGGAGAAGAACTAAAATGACTAGTGATATTTCTCAAACAACCCAACAAAGTTTCTCATCTCCACAAGTGCTTCAAGCTCTCAAGGAAATGCGTAGTAAGCTCGAAGCAGTCAATAAAGCCAAAACTGAACCAATCGCTATTGTTGGCATGGCATGTCGATTTCCTGGTGATGCTAATGACCCATCGACATACTGGAACTTATTACATCATGGAATAGATGCCATTACACAATTGCCTCAAGAGCGTTGGGATGTTGATACTTATTACGATCCAGACCCACAAACTGCTGGAAAAACCTACACTAAAGAGGGTGGATTTATTGATCAAGTTGACCAGTTCGATCCCCTGTTTTTTGGAATTTCTCCTCGGGAAGCGATTGGTTTAGATCCTCAGTACAGACTACTTTTGGAAGTGACATGGGAAGCACTGGAAAATGCTGGACAAACATGGGCTAACCTGAAGAATAGCAAGACAAGTGTTTTCATGGGGATCTCCACAGATGACTATTCTGCCCTGAGTCTAATGCACCAAAATCAAAGTGCTACAGGTATTCCCTCTGCTGTTCGTAATAATAGAAGTGTTGGTGTAGGTCGTATTTCCCATCTATTGGGTTTGCAAGGGCCTAATATACAGGTAGACACAGCTTGTTCAAGTTCTCTAGTTGCTATCCATCTGGCTTCTCAGAGCTTGCGTTCAGGAGAATCCAACCTAGCATTAGTAGGTGGAGTGAATCTGATATTATCGCCCACCAGCACTATTGGTCGCTGCCAATTGAAAGCACTATCCCCAGATGGTCGTTGCAAGACTTTCGATGCCTCTGCCAATGGTTATGGTCAGGGAGAAGGATGTGGTGTTGTAGTTTTGAAGCGTTTGTCCGACGCTGTTGCTGATGGTGATTTAATTTCAGCAGTTATTCGAGGGTCTGCTGTTAACCACGATGGACCAAGTAGTGGTGTAACGGTTCCCAATAGAATGGCTCAGAAACAGGTTATTCAAGAAGCTCTGACAAATGCCAAGTTAGAACCCCATCAAATAAGCTATGTCGAGGCTCACGGTACAGGAACTTCTTTAGGAGATCCCATAGAGATAGAAGCTATAGCAGCAGTATACGGCAAAAATCGTTCAGTCGATCAGCCCTTAATTGTTGGCTCAGTGAAGACTAATATTGGGCATTTAGAGGCAGCAGCAGGTGTATCATCTTTGATTAAGGTGGTTTTAGCACTTCAACATCAGGAAATCCCACCTCATTTACACTTAAAGCAACCTAACCCCCATGTAGATTGGGATAAATTACCGATAAAAATTCCTACCTCATTAATGCCTTGGTCTTGTCCAGGGCAAGCAAGAATAGCAGGGATTAGTTCTTTTGGCATGGGAGGTACTAATGCCCATATAGTTGTGGAAGAAGTTGCTGAGCAAGTCAAAAGTCAAAAATCACAACGCAAAAGTGAAGATAATTTAGAACGTCCACTCCATATATTAGCCATATCGGCAAAAACAGAAAAAGCTCTTTGTGAGTTAGTCAGTAGTTATCATAATCATTTAGAAACTCATCCAGAATTAGCAATTGGAGATGTATGTTATACAGCTAACACAGGACGTTGCCACTTCAACCATCGCCTAGCCGTTATCGCTTCTGAACAACAGGAACTCACAGAAAAACTTCTGCAACACAAAGCCGGATCACAAGTAGCAGGAAAATTTTCACAACAACTACCAAGTAGTAGCAGTTCACCCAAAGTAGCTTTCCTATTCACAGGCCAAGGTTCCCAATATGTGGATATGGGAAGACAACTGTATGAAACTCAGCCGACTTTCCGCCAAGCCCTAGACCAATGTGACCAAATCCTCCGTTCAGAGTTAAAACATCCTCTACTAAAAATTCTTTATCCTCAAACTATAGATGAATCCAACTCACTAGACCAAACCGCTTATACTCAACCAGCGCTATTTGCCGTTGAATATGCCCTAGCGAAGTTATGGGAATCATGGGGAATTAAACCAAATGGGCTGATGGGTCATAGTGTTGGGGAATATGTAGCAGCTTGTGTGGCAGGAGTATTTAGTTTAGAAGATGGATTAAAACTGATAGCCCATCGGGGACGGTTAATGCAACAGTTACCGAAAGTTGGTAAGATGTTAGCCGTGATGGGATCCCAAGAGAAAGTAAATCAACTCATTGCCCCGTACAAAGAAAAAGTGGCAATAGCAGCCATCAACGGACCTACTAGCATTGTCATTTCTGGTGAAGCAGAAGCCATTGGAACACTGAGGGAGAGCTTAGAAGCAGAAGGAATCAAGACCAAACAGCTACAAGTATCCCACGCCTTCCATTCACCCTTAATGGAACCAATGTTAGCGGAATTTGAAGCAGTAGCCAATCAAATAACCTACCATCAACCTCGGATTCCACTGATATCAAATATCACAGGAGAGAGAGCAGACAAGAGCATTGCAACAGCGAACTATTGGGTAAATCATGTCTGCCAACCAGTGAAGTTCGTTCAAAGCATGGAGACATTGTACCAAGAAGGTTATGAAATCTTCCTAGAAATTGGATCCAAACCAATATTGTTAGGGATGGGAAGACAGTGTTTGCCAGAAGGAGTTAGGGTTTGGTTGCCTTCTTTGCGTCCAGGGCAAGAAGACTGGCAACAAATGCTACAGAGCTTGGGAGAATTATATGTACAGGGAGTGAAAGTAGATTGGTTAGGGTTTGAGAAAGATTATTCTCACAGTAAAGTAGTGTTGCCTACCTATCCCTTTCAACGGCAGCGGTATTGGGAGACAGATAATAATCTGACAAATAAAACACAATTTTTGTCAAACCATGAGAATGTTCACCCTCTACTTGGTCGGAGATTGCATTTAGCAGGCTTAGATCAGCAAATTCGTTTTGAGTGCCTACTCAGTGCAGCCCATCCAACTTACCTGAAACACCATTGTGTGTTTTCTAAACCTGTTTTTCCAGGGGCGGGTTATCTGGAAATAGCTTTAGCAGCAGGTGCAACTATATTCAACTCAGAAAATTTAATTTTAGAAGATATTGTTATTCAACAAGCACTAATTTTATCAGAAGAAGAAATCAAAACTATTCAGGTCGTATTAACCCCACAAGAAGCGCAAACCTATAGCTTCGAAATTTTCAGTCTGAAGGTAGATTCTCAGAACTCAAAATCGACTTGGACTTTACATGCTGAAGGAAAATTGCTGGCAGGGGATCAGGATGGGGAACTAGAAAAAACAGACTTAAGAACCATTCAAGCCCAGTATAATCAACAGATATCACCTCAAGACTTCTACCAAGAGTATAGTGATAGAGGCATTGATTACGGTTCAAGTTTCCAAGCTGTTGAGCAACTGTGGCGCAGTCCAGGAAAAGCACTAGGGAAAATTCAGTTACCAGAAACCTTAGTCTTAGAAGCAACAAAATATCAACTGCACCCCGTGCTTTTAGATGCTAGCTTCCATGTGTTAGCTGCTGCCTTTGATCAAGATGAAAATCAGAACACTTACTTACCAGTCAACATCAAACGGCTGCAAGTTTATCGTCCTGCGAGCCATCATCTGTGGAGCCAAGTAGAGATAGGTGCAATCAAAGCCAATGAAAGAACTTTGACAGGTGATGTGCGGATATTGGATGAACAGGGAATAGCCGTAGCTGAAGTAGAAGGTTTAACCGTATTACGTACTTCTCGCCAAGCTTTACTCAATACTCTAACACCAGATACCAGTCATTGGTTATATCAAATCCATTGGCAACCGCAATCAACTTCACCTGAAAACCAATCGATAGACTTAACAAAACCAGGAAGCTGGCTACTGTTTTCCCCAGCCACAGGTATAGGCAAACATCTGGCAGAATCCTTAGAACAGCAGGGTCAGAATTGTATCTTAGTGACACTAGGTGAAAATTATCAGCAGTTAGACTCCCAACATTATCAAATCAATCCGATTCATGCTAGTGACTTCCCGCGTTTATTGCAAGACAGCTTAGAGCAACAACCCCCACTACGAGGAATTGTCCACCTGTGGAGTTTACAAGAAACACAGGATTTGCAAAAATCCCAAGAATTGGGTTGTGGCAGCGTGCTTCATTTAGTACAAGCTATAGTAAAAAATCAAGCTCTAAAAAGTCCCCCGCCATTGTGGCTAGTGACGCAAGGAGCTCAATCAGTAGGTAACAAGTCCCTTCCGCTACAATACCAACAAAGCCCTCTGTGGGGACTGGGTCGAACAATTGCCCTGGAAAATGGAGAATTACAATGCCGATGTTTAGACCTAGATCCTACTATAGAAGATGTCCAAGCAGTACCAGCTTTGTTGCAGGAATTATTATCCCCAGGTGATGAAAACCAAATCGCTTACCGTCAACAGGTACGTCATGTTGCAAGGTTAACACGGCAACAAAAAGCGCTAACATTGATACAGGGCAGATTAGAAATTCCTTCACAACAACCATTCCAACTAAAGTTATCAGAGTATGGGTTGTTAGACAACTTGAGCTTACAACCAATGGAACGTCGCTCCCCAGGTTCACAGGAAGTGGAAATAAGAGTGAAAACTGTGGGACTGAATTTCCGCGATGTACTGAATGCTTTAGGGCTGCTGAAAGATTACTATGCCGAACATCTCGGCATTACCAGTGCAGAACAACTGACCTTTGGGTTTGAATGTGTAGGCACAATTGTGGCAGTTGGAGAAGGAGTTTCCCATTTGCAAGTGGGGGATGAAGTGATGGCAAACCTTCTGCCTGGTGCTTTGAGTAGCTTTATCACCACCAAAGCAGATCTGGTCGTGCCTCAACCCAAACAAATGAACTCATTTGAAGCAGCAACCATTCCCTTAGTCTTCTCCACTGCTTATCATGGGTTACATAACCTAGCCAAAATTAAGCCAGGAGACCGAGTCTTAATTCATGCTGCAGCAGGAGGAGTGGGGCAAGCAGCAGTGCAGATAGCACAACTTGCAGGAGCAGAAATATTTGCCACAGCAAGCCCCCCTAAATGGGATTTTCTCAAATCTATGGGCGTGGAACATGTGATGAACTCCCGGACTTTAGATTTTGCCGCAGAAATCATGAATCTCACCCAGGGACGGGGAGTGGATGTGGTGCTCAATAGTCTGAATGGGGAATTTATTCCCAAGAGCTTTGAGGTTTTAGCAACCAACGGACGGTTCGTTGAAATTGGCAAAATCGGGATTTGGGATGAAAATCAGGTCAAACAGACTAGACCAGATGCTCAGTATTTTCCCTTCGACTTAGGGGAAGTGGCCCAGGAAAATCCGGGTTTAATAAGCCAAATCATGGACTGTTTGGGACAGCAATTTGAACAAGGTGTTCTCAAGCCTTTACCGCATAAAGTCTTTAACATCGAACAGGTTGTGGAAGCTTTCCGCTACATGCAGCAAGGCAAACACCTTGGCAAGGTGATAGTATCGATGGAACAAGCTGATGAAAAACCAGCTTCTATCCAACCCGACGCCAGTTACTTAATTACTGGGGGTTTGGGAGTACTGGGGTTACATACAGCGAAGTGGATGGCACAACAAGGAGCCAAACATTTAGTCCTGACTGGACGTAAGCCGCCATCAGATTTATCTCAACAAAGCATTGAAGAATTGCAAAAGGCAGGAGTACAGGTTTTAGTTCTGTGTGGGGATATTTCCCAAGAAGAAGATGTGACTAAAATTCTGGAGTCTATTGAAACATCTTTACCACCGCTACGAGGTATAGTTCATGCAGCGGGGGTATTGGATGATGGTTTAATGCAGCAGATGAGTTGGGAGCGATTTACACAAGTGATGGCACCGAAAGTACAAGGGGCTTGGTACCTGCATACCTTGACTGAGCATCTACCGTTGGACTTTTTCATCTGTTTCTCTTCCATCGCTTCGGTGCTAGGGTCACCAGGGCAAGGGAATTATTCAGCAGCTAATGCTTTCATGGACGCCTTGGTTCACTATCGACGGGGAATAGGTTTACCGGGACTGAGTATTAACTGGGGACCGTGGGCCGAAAAAGGAATGGCTGCACGCCTGGGAAGCCAGCATCAGAATCGAATCTTGGCTCAGGGATTCAGTTCCATTTCTGCTGAAGGAGGTTTGCAGATATTGGCTGGCTTGTTGGCACAAGATGCTACTCAGGTGGGAGTCTTGTCGATCAACTGGTCCGATTTCTTGAAACAGTTACCTGTTGGGACTAAGATGCCGTTTTTGGAAGCTTTTACTTCCACGGTGGGGCAGTTAAAGATCAGGAAATCCGATTTTATCCAGCGACTAAATGCGACTCCAGTGGAACAGCGTTGGGACTTGTTAGTGAGTCATGTTCGGGAACAAGCAGCCAAAGTTGTCGGGATAACAATACCTGAGCAGATAGGGTTACGAGAATCGTTACTTGAGTTGGGAATAGATTCTTTGATGGCTGTGGAGCTGAGAAATCATCTCCAATCCAGTTTAGGAGAATCCATCAGTTCTACTGTCCTATTTGACTATCCTACATTGGAGAAGTTGGTGGATTATCTGGTGTCAGATGTCCTTTCTGTGGAGTTTTTTGTTTCATCTGATGTTAACTTAAAAGCCACAGAGCAGGAGGCTGATTCCTCAGAGCAATTAAAAGAGCATTTAAAAGAAATGTCTCAAGATGAAATTGCTAACCTATTTGCCCAAAAACTATCTAGTCTCAAACGGGAAAACATAAAATGAAGCAAGAGCCGAGAAGTATAGACTATAGGTCTTTGCTGGAAGATGGTCTACTTCAAATAGAGAACATGCAATCTAAGTTGGATGCATTAGAGTATGCCCAGACTGAACCAATTGCAATTGTTGGTATGGGCTGCCGATTCCCTGGAGGAGTTGATCATCCAGCAGCATTATGGGGGATCTTGCGCGATGGAGTCGATACAGTCACCGAAGTCCCAAAAAACCGATGGGATGCCGATTCCTACTATGACCCTAACCCAGATACTATTGGCAAAATGTACGCACGTCACGGCAGTTTTGTCAATGAGGTAGAGACGTTTGATGCGAGTTTTTTTAATATTTCACCTCGGGAAGCCATGAGTCTCGACCCCCAACAGCGCTTATTACTGGAAGTCAGTTGGCAGGCTTTAGAAGATTCTCATCAAGTCCCTGAAAATTTATATGAAAGCCCTGCAGGGGTATTTATTGGTATTAGTAATAATGATTACGCTAGAAGACTCTCAGTAGCTAAGGAACTCAATACTTATTTTGGCACTGGCAATGCTCTCAGTACTGCTGCCGGAAGACTTTCATACTTTCTGGGATTAACTGGCCCTTGTTTGGTCGTAGATACCGCCTGTTCTTCCTCCTTAGTTGCTGTTCATCTGGCCTGTCAAAGCTTGCGTAAGAAGGAGTGTAGTCTTGCTTTAGCAGGTGGGGTAAACTTGCTGCTCTCGCCAGAATTGAGCATCGTCTTCTCACAAGCAAGAATGTTATCTCCTGAGGGAAGTTGTAAAACCTTTGATGCGGATGCGGATGGTTATGTGCGGGGGGAAGGTTGTGGTGTCATTGTCCTCAAGCGACTCTCAGATGCGATTAAAAACCAAGACAATATATTAGCATTGATTCGAGGCTCTGCCATTAACCATGATGGTCCTTCTGGTGGGTTGACAGTACCTAATGGACCATCCCAGCAGAAAGTCATTTCTGAGGCTTTAAAAAATGCAGGGGTTGAACCATTCCAAGTCAGTTATATTGAGGCCCACGGTACAGGTACACCTTTGGGAGACCCCATTGAAGTGGGGGCATTAGGGGCAGTTTTTGGTGGGAGTCATTCCCAAGAAGATCCCTTGATGATTGGTTCACTCAAGACCAACATGGGTCATTTAGAAGCGGCTGCGGGTATAGCAGGTCTCATTAAGGTCGTCCTACAATTGCAACACCAGGAAGTTGTTCCCCATTTGCATCTGAAGACGCCTAATCCTCACATCAACTGGGATAAACTGCCAGTTAGTGTACCAAATAAACTGACTCCTTGGTCAGTTGATTCCCAAAAACGAATTGCGGGGGTTAGCTCTTTTGGTTTTAGTGGTACTAATGCCCATGTCGTTTTAGAACAAGCCCCCATTCCAGCGAAAAGAGAGAATTCCAGCAGCGAACGTTCACTTCATCTATTAACTCTATCAGCAAAAACGCCAAAAGCTATGGAAGAGTTAGTCAGTCGTTACCGCAATCATCTGGAAAATAAGAATAATGCGGAATTAGAACTAGCAGATATTTGTTATACAGCAAATACCGGACGATCCCACTTTAAGCATCGACTAGCTGCGATCGCTACTAGCAAACAAGAATTAGCCGAAAAACTCCATCATTTACAAACACAGGAGGTAACTGGACTCTTTTCTGGGCAATTACCTAGCAATGCAAGTTCGCCGAAAGTAGCCTTCTTATTCACCGATCTAGGTTCTCAGTATGTACAAATGGGGAAACAACTGTATCAAAAATCCCCATTATTCCGCAAAACTATTGATCAATGTGATAAAATACTCCAATATGAGTTAGAACATCCCCTGCTTTCGGTTCTATATCCTGAAACAACAGATAAACAAATTTCATCTCTACTAGACCAACCCGCATACAGCCAACCAGCCCTATTTGCTATAGAATATGCTTTGGCTAAGTTGTGGCAATCTTGGGGGATAAAACCAAATGTAATCATCGGTAACAGCGTAGGGGAATATGTGGCAGCCTGTGTAGCAAAAGTATTTAGCCTCGAAGACGGTCTCAAATTAATTGCAACTCGGGGACGGTTAATGCAGAAATCGCCTGATGGTAACGAGGTGAAGTTTGAAGCAGTAGCCAATCAAATAACCTACAGTCAGCCTCAGATACCACTTATTTCTCATGTCACTGGTAAACGGGTAGGTGATGAAATCACTTCATCTCAATATTGGGTGAATCACATCCAGCAACCTGTGCACTTTGCTGAAAGCATACAAGCTCTACAGCAACAGGGGTGTCAATTGTTCTTAGAAATCGCTCCCAAGCCTATACTGTTGGAAATAAGTCGCCAATATTTGCCAGAGAATGTTGGAGTATGGTTACCTTCCCTGCATCCGCCTGAAGAAGATTGGCAACAGATGCTCTCAAGTTTAGGGCAGTTGTATGTGAAAGGGGTGAAGGTGGATTGGTCAGAGTTTGACAAAGATTATATCCGTAGCAAAGTAGTCTTGCCAACCTATCCATTTCAGCGACAACGCTATTGGGTTGAAACTTCTAAAAATGGACATCAAAAAGATATTCAAGAGAATGGTCTTAATCCAATTGCTAAAATACTGAATCAAATTGATCAACAGAAGTTAGTAGAAGAGTTGAATTTTTCTGAACGTCTGACAGAGCAAGAGCAAAAATTGCTACCTAAACTCTTAAAGATTTTAACGACTCGGATTCAAGACTATGGTCAGTTTTCAGAAAAAGATTCAGGCCTTTTACAACAACTTGAGAAAACAGCACAGAGAGATCGCCTACAGCTAACAATACATTACCTGCAAGGTGTGGTTGGTCAATTGTTAGGATTAGATGACTCCCAAACCCCAGATTCACAGTTAGGATTCTTTGACATGGGCATGGACTATTCCATGATGCTTAAACTCAGAAATCTATTAGAGACAAGTTTTGAGAGTCCTATTTCAGTCACAACATTGTCTGAGCATTTTAATATTCAAGAGCTTGCTAAGTATTTGATTACCAAGGTTTTTTTGGGAGAATTAGAGGAAAAAAATGAGATTGATAACTATCAAACAAATGGTGAACTAAAGCCGCTAGATGAACACGCGATCGAGAATGCCATTAAAGAAGAACTAATTGCCACGGCTCTTCAAGACGAACTTAAAGAAATTCAATTTCTACTTAATGAGGAAATTTAGAAAGTGTTTTGGTTCGTAGTTGCGCTTTAGCGCTAAAGCGCAACTACAAACCGAAGACAATTTCGTCACAAACTTGTGCAGTATACATTTCCGAAAATTAATTATGCGTTCCTTGAAATCCTTGCTAAGGGCGTAGCCTCTGGCTTCTCGCAGAGTACGCCGTTCGCCCCTACATCAATTTCTGGAGATGTCTAATGATCATCTTTTGGTCTTTTTAAACCACGTAGGGGCGGAAGGCATTGCGCCCCTACAAATGGTGCTGTTTATTTACTTCAAAACTCAGTTTATAATTGTGCGAATTATATTTATGTGGAAGCAAATTATGATGATGCGACGCTGTTGTTAGCGGCTTCTTCCATTTGCTTTCGCAGGCTTAGTGGTCTCATGTCAGTCCAGACTTCTTTTATGTATTCAAGACATTCTTGTTTGAGGCCACTTTTGCCGGCATCCCTCCAACCAAGAGCATTTTCACGATCTGCAGGCCATATTGAATATTGTTCTTCGTGATTCACAACAACTTTGTAAATTGTGTTGTCTTCTGTGTCATTTGTATACATTGTCGTCTCGTTTTAGTTTATGACTTTGATTGTATGACAAAACTCCAAGGGAGAGTATCCTACACTACAAGAATAGCTTATACCTCTATGGGCTCAAGATGCCCTGAACCCGCAAGTGTTTCCAGATCAATATCTGCAATACATTTAACTTTCACGTAATTCAGCGTAAGGTTTTCAACTAAGTGAACCTTACCCGCTTGACGCTCGAAATCAGCCAAGTTGAAATTAGAGGCTTCGGGATCAAGTTTGACGCCTAATTCAGTACCGCCCTTTGTGTCGGTGAATTTTATATGTACATAAGAGCGATCAATACTTTCTTTAAGTGCGGCGACAGTTTTTTCTGGTCTGAGACTAGCTTCAACAGAATGATTTCCTTGGGATAAACGTTGTACTAACTCGTTCATGCGGTTTATGCTGATTTTTTCCTGTTCTTAAATGACTAAGCTTTAGCGTTGTTTTGAAAGCCTGAGGCGTTGACTGTTACAGGCTCATAAACTGGAATTTCAAAACCTAGAGTCTTTGTGCAAAAGTCTTTCCATTCTGGAGTTACGTTATCAAAAATTATATTTTCATCTTTGAAAATACCATCTGTGACCACATAATTTTCTTGCAGATAGAGAATATCATCATCGGTGAGTTGTCTATCAAATTCAACTTCCTTGCCATCTACCTGTTTCTTCTCTTTTCTGACATTTTCAATTCGCTCAGTCCACTGACTGAACTGACGTAAATTTTTCAGCAAGTAAGCTTTGCAATATTTCCCCATTGTTGCCATAATGATACCTCTTATCGTTTAATTTTCGCTTCAATTGCACTGAAGATACCTTTTGGTTGGCTCACCTCTGTGACGTGAAAACCTGCCATTGACAATAATAAACCAACCAAACTATTTTATGCATGGTTTTAGCTTCATCTCCTTAGTTATTTATATCTCTTAGTGGTTATTTATTCATAGAATCTGTTAAAGCGCGAGCGCCTCTATGGAAGTGTCTTAGAGCGATCGCTTGTTACAAATAGACGTTGTATGTCCAATTTTCCTGATGTTTAAGTTTCTTGGACTCATATTAGCTTAGTTTTTATTGTGACATAAACCATAACTATTTTCACGACCATATTTCTTAAATGTAGTTAGAGTATCTTGATCCCTGGCGATGGTACAGAGGTTTCTAACCCGCACTACTCAATATTTCAAAATTGAGGAGTTTTATTTTCCCTTTTATGGCTGAGTGAAAACGATTTTGATATGACATCAAGATTTATTCTGATGAAAGACTATCCTTTTTCTACAGTTTAATCAACATTCGATTAATTTTATCATTACTATCCATCACTACCATGTTGCTGCTGATTAGTTAAGTGTTTTTTGGCCTGTTGCCAAAGTTCTTCTAACTCATTCAAACTGTAATCTGAGAGGGGGCGAGTTGCAAATGCCTCCATTTTTTGTAAACGTTGAATAAATCGCTGATTTGTTCCCTGTAAAGCAGCGCTAGGGTCAAGATTATTCCAACGTGCAAGCTGGAGAAGGGAAAACAGGACATCACCTAATTCTTCTTGTTGTCGTTCTGGTGTTTCGTGGGCTAAGGCTTGTTGAAATTCTGTCAACTCCTCATTAAACTTTTCCCACACGCCATCTATATTTTCCCACTCAAACCCCACAGCAGCAGCTTTTTGGGAAATTTTCATTGTCGCCATTAGTGGTGGAAGTTTTCTAGTGTAGCCGATGAGTTTCTGACTAAGTGTTTGATTCTCTGGGGAGGGTTCGCCTTTTTCCTGTGCTTTGATTTGTTCCCAATTTTGCCTTACATCGTCAACGCTTTCGACAGTCACATCCCCAAACACGTGGGGATGACGACGAATAAGCTTTTGTGATATACCTTGCGCTACTTCCTTGAGAGAGAATTCTTGATCTTCGCTAGCGATTTGTGCTTGGAGGACAACTTGTAAAAGTAAGTCGCCTAATTCTTCTGCGATCGCGTGTTTATCTCCATTATTGATCGCGTCTACAACTTCATAAGCTTCTTCAATAACATATGGTGTTAGCGTTTGAGGAGTTTGTGCTAAATCCCAAGGACAACCACCATCAGGTGATCTTAATTTAGCCACCACATCAATTAATTCTTGCAAAGCCGCTAAGGTATCAGTATTCATGAAGATCTCCCCCTACTCCCTACTCTTCTACTTTTTGGTTTAGCTTGACGATTAACACGACTGCTTGCTTTACGTTTCTTCATTTTTGCACGTGGCAGCAATCCTTGAACTCCTTGCTTTTGGAAGCGTTTGTAAGCAGAATTACTCCAGTCACTAAGTGAATGGCTCATAGCGCCAAGTTCCAGCCCCAGGAATAGAAAAAGAAACTCTATGTTATGATGAATGACTGCATGTATAAAATTATTCTTGAATAAGTGTAAACTGCCAGTTGTATTACTCAGTTTTTCCGCAACCACTAAAATAAACATTACCACTACGCTTACTACCATACTTAAATAAAGTACTCGCAGCGTTGTGCCGATAATTGGTCCATGGGATAAAAAAGAGCGATGACGGAGACTTTTTTGATAAGGTAGCCAAATAAAGCGCAAGATACCCCAGCGCTGGTAATGACGAGAGTAAATATCTAAATCGGGACCAAACATCAATCCCCCGAACATAAACCCACCTGCAACCAATAAAGTCAGATTACCACTGTGAGTCTCAAGGAAAGTCACACCAGCGATAAACGGCAAAGCCCATAAAGTTATGCGATCGTGCGTCCGACCAGAGGGCATAATAACGACTTTTAATTTTAAATTAGAGAATTTGCAAAATTTTTCTCCAAAATACTATAGCGTTTTGCAAATCTATGTGCTAGTATTAGTTCACAAGCGCAATCGGGTGGTTAGCTCAGTTGGTAGAGCGCCTGCCTTACAAGCAGGATGTCACTGGTTCGAGTCCAGTACTACCCACTTCGATTATATATATAGTGTGTCTGTTCCCTGTCTACCATCAAACAATATAATTTTGTGCAACGGCTTAAACCCGCATTTCTCCCAATCTTTGCGATACCTAAAACCAAAACCTTTATCCTGTATAGAGTTTGAGTATTTTACACGCAGTGCGGATTATGAAAATACTTTAACGGGGTATTTTATCTCGCATCTGTGTAGTGTAAACATTTTGGGCAAGTCGTTTAGATCATTGTGAGAAATCCGGATTAAAGGGATTGTATTATCCATCCCTTAGAGTTAGGTCAAAATATTTCGCATTTTTTTGATTGATGCTATAATAGGATTCATGAATTTGGTCGTCAGCAGTAAAATAATGGGGGGAAAACCCCTTCGCCAATTATGTTTTGGTATGCGCTCATCAATATTTAAGGAGCAGGAAGGAAAACTCCTGTCTCAATTGTCGGTAAACGAACTGACTTGTCACTACTTAGAAATTCTTGAGACATTAAGGTCATCAATAAATTGTCAATCACTAATAGTGCTAGAAATATTGCCGAAAACAGAGATGGAAAACACTATTTTTGGCCTGCCAATTGCTCAATTGACAGTGGGCGAGGGACAGCCCCGTCATCTTGAAAAGCATCATAGACTCCTACCCCCTCAAATTCGTAAAACATTAATCTGGTACCTAAGTACTGCGCTAATTTATAGCGTAACTGCCATTGACAAAACCAATTTAGTCTTACCGTGTCCAGAAAGGCTTGGCTATTGTCTCGAGTATTAAGCAGTGTTTATTAGCTGCTTAAAATTCTTATATACGCGTAAGAGCAAAGGGTTCTTAGCACCTTTTGGCTTTGTCTGTGATGAGCAGTCTGCTCACCCCTCTGAACAGTTTAGTGGGGAAGGATTGATTACTAGAATCCTCTCGATAGCTATTACCTATAGTTATACTCCTTAACTTTGCAGCGATTCTAGTTTATTCTTTTTTAGAAATTAACTATCAACTATCAACTCAGTCAGTGCTGGAATTCGACTATAAAGATTTGGACGCTGAAACTCGAATAGTTGTTCAACAACATACTAGTGAAATTAAGAGTTTGATGCGTAGTACCATCGAAGGCGTAATTGCAATTGGCCATAAATTGACCAATGTAAAAGCTCATTTAGGTCATGGAAATTTTAGAACTTGGTTGGAGCTTGAGTTTGACTGGAGTGTCAAAACTGCTACCAGGTTTATGCAAGTATCTAAAAATTTTAAAAGTGACAATTTGACACATTTGAATATTGCCGTTTCGGCTCTCTACTTGCTAGCTTCCCCCTCGATTTCTGAAGATGTAAGAAAAGAAGTACTTCAACGTGCAAAACAGGGTGAGAACATTACCTATAGCAAGGCTAAGGCAATTGTTGCTGAGCATAAGAAAGCCGTAAGAGCTAAGGATACTTCATCAGTAAACTGTAATCTCCTGGTAGGAAGTTCTGAGTCAGAGTCAAATAAATCCATCCTTAAATCTCAGGATGAAGATTTTACTCGATTAGAGTTGAATATACAAACGTGTCTAGAGTCATCACAAGACACGCTAAAACTTGTGGAATCTAAAAAACAATATTTAGGATCTACTGAACAGAGAAATGGAGAGCGGCTTAATAACTCTACACCAATAGCACTTAATGTAATCAGTGATGCGAAAGCTTGTGAAGAGATACCTCATACAATGATCCAGTTAGAAATGGGAATTAAAAAACTCACACCAGAGCAAGTAGCTTTAGTGATTACAAACTCTGCAAAAAATGGATTAAGCAATTCTCATCTAAGAGCAATTATTATTGCTGCTCAAAAAGCACTGACTCAGGATATTGAAGTTGAATACACTTACATACAGAGTGATAGTTCAAGCGAATAGAAAATGAATAATCAGGATAACAAGACTTGTGCCCAATAAATATTCATAATCTGAACATATCAGCGTATTCTCTATCAAATACACAATGCACATGACTGTTTTTTTGACAATATACACCCTTGAAAATCACAAATTTTATCTATTAATTTATTATCTGCTCATGATTGAGAAACATCTATTAATTGAATAATAATATTTTTTTAATTTTTTTTTATTTTCTTTAAAAGATATATGGTACGATAACAATAAATAAAGTAAAACTTCCTTAAAGGTTCTTGTCTCGAGAAAAGACTAAGTTAAGGTTTTACATTAATGTATACTTGTCAATTTGTTTCTATAAAACACCAGGCTTGTGTTTTATGAAATGGATATGATTTTTTTTGATAAACCTATTTTTGAGAGATTATCAAAAAAGTATGTAAAATTTTGAAAATTAAGGAGAGAGTTACTTTTACCGATGTAATTTCAACTCCTCACAGCAGTACTTAAACAAAGACATAGCGATATTTTTTCATTGATTTTTCTCCATGATTCTATTCTAGAGAAAATAATTATCAATGGGAAAAAGTAGGTATTAAAAAAACCTAAAGATTCGCTTTAAAACATCCTGTAAAAAGTCAAAGTTTCACTTGAAAGTACAGATTGATCATTCAGGCTAAGTTATGGATATTAAAACAGTAGGCGTTGTGGGAGCTGGTGTTATGGGAATAGGTGTATCACAAACCCTAGCCCAAAACAACCATCAAGTCATTCTTATAGACATTTCTGAAAATGTTTTAGAGCATGCAAAGCAAGAAATAAAGAACAACATAAGGTTTCAAAATTTCTTTACAAGAAATGAAAAAGGATATAAACCTGAGCATTTTCTTGATAAAATCAAATTTTCTACCAACTATCATTCATTGGCAGATGCAGAGTTCGTCATAGAAAACGCTACAGAAAAATGGTTAATCAAAAAAGAGATTTATGAAAAGATAGACGCTATTTGCCCAGAAGATACGATATTTGCGGCTAATACATCTGCTATACCAATTACTCGTATTGCCTCAGTTACACAACGCCCTGCTCAGGTCATAGGAATGCATTTTATGAATCCCGTGCCCCTCAAGCCTGTAGTTGAAACGATTCGGGGTTATCATACCTCTGAAGCAACCATTGAAGTTGCCAAAAAGTTACTAGCTCAGATGGGCAAAGAATGTATTTTAGTTAACGACTCACCTGGGTTTGTATCTAATCGAGTTTTGATGTTGACTATTAATGAAGCTGTCTTTCTTGTTCAAGACCAAGTTGCTACAGCAGAAGAAGTAGATAGAATCTTTAAAACGTGTTTTGGTCATAAGATGGGACCATTAGAAACTGCCGACTTAATCGGTTTGGATACTATTCTCTTATCGATTGAAGTTTTATATGAGAGTTTCAATGACAGTAAATATAGACCATCACCTTTACTAAAAAAAATGGTAGATGCTGGGTTATATGGGCGTAAAAGTGGTCAAGGTTTCTACGCCTACAAAACTTAATTTATATTGCCATAAAAATTTCTTCGTTTTTTTCAACATTTATCAAATTAAAGGCACTTGAACTAAATCATGAAAGATATCAAGTTACAAATCAGAAAATTTCTTTCTCAGTATTTTGGCGATTATAATCTACAAGATGACGAGAATATTTTTTCTCTTGGTTTTGTCAACTCTATGTTTGCTATACAGTTAGTTCTCTTTATCGAAAAAGAGTTTCAATTGACTGTAGACAATGAAGACTTAGAATTTGAAAACTTCAAAAGCATAAATGCTATTTACAATTTATTAGAGAAAAAAAGCGTTATGCACATACAAACTTAACTATTAAGATGAATATTTTGTAATCCTTGTCCGACAAGGATTACAGTTCCCTCCTCCATGAGTAACTAGCAAAGATTTCCGTTGCGACTCTGCAACAGATTAATCGCTGCTATTTGTCAAACATTACCAATGTCACAATGCAGATAGAATTAACTCCTCAGCAAAAAGATAGTAAACTTACATTCCGAAAATTTGTGGACCATGAAATCATTCCTTACGCAGATAAAGCGGACAGAGAAGAACACACTCCACGATTTTTAATTGATAAGTTAGCCCAGCAAGGTTACTTAGGTGCTCTTTTACCTAAAGATAAGTTGGGCATTGGGATGGATATGATCACTTATGGAATTTTAAATGAAGAGATAGGAAGGGGATGTTCTTCACTGCGAAGTTTGTTGACCGTTCATTCTATGGTGTCTCATGCTATTCTTAAATGGGGTAGTAAGTTACAGAAAGAATATTGGATTCCAAAACTAGCATCTGGAAAAACAATAGGTGCTTTTTGCTTAAGTGAACCTAACGTTGGTAGTGATGCTAAGAAAGTAGAAACTACAGCAACAGCCACGGGAGATTTTTATTTACTAAATGGTACAAAAAGATGGATTACGTATGGGCAGATAGCTGATATATTTTTAGTTTTTTCCCAGTGTGAAGATCAATCAACTGCTTTTCTAGTTGAGAGGGATACCCCAGGATTATCAATTAAACCGATGATTGGTATTCTAGGAACTAGAGCTTCAATGTTAGCAGAATTACATTTGGAGAATTGTAAGATACCAAAGAATAATATCGTTGGTAGAAAAGGCTTTGGTTTTTCTCATGTAGCTTCTTTTGCATTAGATTACGGCAGATATAGCGTAGCGTGGGGCAGTGTGGGTATTGCCCAAGCTTGTTTAGAGGCTTGCGTTCAGTACACCAGTCAGAGAAAGCAGTTTGATGCTTACCTCAAAAATCACGCGCTAATAAAGCAAATGATCACACAAATGCTAACTAATGTAAAAGCGGCGAGGCTCCTATGTTATCAAGCTGGTTATTTAAAAGATGTAGGAGATCCTAGATCAGTGATGGAAACTTCAATGGCTAAATATTTTGCCTCTGTTATAGCTAACAAAGCAGCAAATGACGCTGTACAAATTCATGGTGGTAATGGTTGTACTAGTGACTACTCTGTTCAACGATATTTTCGAGATGCGAAGATTATGGAAATTATCGAAGGTAGTACTCAAATGCAAGAAATCACTATTGCTGAGTATGCTTATCAAGAGAATTTAGTTAATTCCAATATATTCGCTGTATCACATTAATAATTATTTTTCTAAGACTATGAATATTACAGTTTCTCAATTAAATAAAAGCCAAACAGTTGTTCAAAAGTCAATTAAGTGCGTGGTTTGGGACCTTGATAACACCATATGGAATGGTACTTTGCTAGAAGACAAATGTGTTGATTTAAAAGCAAACATAGTAGATATTATTAAAACTCTAGATAGGAGAGGTATTTTACAATCTATTGCTAGTAAAAATGAATACAATAAAGCAATAAATAAGCTTGAACAATTAGGAATAAAAGAGTATTTTATATATCCTATGATAAATTGGAACTCTAAAGTTTCTTCTATTGAGGAAATTGCTAGTGCAATTAATATTGGCTTAGATACAGTAGCTTTTGTAGATGATCAGCAATTTGAACTAGACGACGTCAAATTTTCACTTCCTCAAGTTTTGTGTATTAGTGCATCTGACATCCATCAACTTTTAGATATGCCAGAAATGCATCCTAGATTCATTACAGAAGATTCTAAAAATAGAAGACTAATGTATTTAAGTGATATCAAACGTAAAAAGGAGGCAGAAGATTTTGTAGGTTCTAAAGAAGAATTTTTAGCGACTCTAAAGATGCATATGATCATTTCTTCTGCTAAAGAAAGTGATTTACAAAGAGCAGAAGAGCTAACATTACGCACTAATCAATTAAATACAACAGGATATACTTATTCCTACGAAGAACTGAATCAATTTAGGCAATCTGAAAATTATAAACTACTGATTGCTAGTTTAGATGATAAGTATGGTAGTTACGGTAAAATTGGGCTATCACTTATAGAATGCCAAGAAAATTTATGGACTATCAAATTACTACTAATGTCTTGTCGGGTTATGTCTAGAGGTGTAGGTGGAATTATGCTCAACCATATTATACGTATGGCCAAAGAAAAAAATGTTAAATTACGGGCAGAATTTCTTTCTAATGATCGTAATCGTTTCATGTATATTACATATAAATTTAGTGGCTTTCAAGAAATTAGCAAGGATAATGATGTAATTGTTTTTATGTATAATTCTGAAGCTAAACCTAATTTTCCTGATTATGTAAAAATAGAAATATTAGATTAAAGAATAGATACCCTCTCTTTATTTTCAATCGAGATCCATAAATAATTTAGCGTACCATGAATAACAGAAAATTTCTCGTTGATCAATCTTACACTTATCCTAATTCGTCTTATTTACTGTTGTTGTCTAGTAAGACAGAATCTATCTTAGAAAAATTTACCGATCACGTAGCAAAATTTCTTAACGAGAACTCTTATATCAATATTGCTGATTTTGCTTATACTCTACAAACAAATCAGAAAGAGTTTGATTATCGCCGGATGTTAGTATGTAGAGATATTGACGATGCTGTGGAGAGCTTAACAAACAGAAACTCTGCTCGTCTACTAAGTAGGAGTGTTCAAGGCTGTCCTAACACTGTAACTTTTATGTTTCCTGGGTTAGGGGAACAGTATGTCAATATGGCTCAAGAGCTTTATCAATATGAACCAACCTTTCGTCAGCATATCATTCATTGCTCAGAAATACTGAAGCCTCTGTTGGGTATAGATGTGCGAGATATACTTTATCCAAAAGGAACTCAAACTGAGACAAATTCTCCAGAACAAAGTTTAATTCCAGAAACATCCCCTACCTTTAATTTACGGCAAATGGTACGCCGAAATCAGGTAGAGGTAGACAGAAATACTCAAAGACTGAATCAAACAGATATTGCTCAGCCAGCATTGTTTGTCATTGAGTATGCGCTAGCTCAAATGTGGATGACATGGGGTATCAAGCCTCAAATGCTAATTGGCTACAGCTTAGGTGAATATGTTGCAGCTTGTTTAGCTGGTGTTTTATCTCTTGAGGATGCTTTAACTTTGGTTGTTAAAAGAAGCCAACTCATTCAGTCATTACCTACTGGAGCTATGCTAGCAGTAGCTCTCTCTCCATCACAATTACAGCCAATATTGACAGAGGGTATCTACCTATCTGCTCTTAATGGTTCTACTTTGTCTGTTGTTGCAGGTTCTGTAGAAGCGGTTGCAAAGTTAGAACAGCACCTGATAAGTGATGGAATAGCTTGTAAGCAAATCCAAACTACTCATGCTTTTCACTCACCTATGATGGAGGACATTGTAGAGCCATTGATTGATCTGGTTAAAACTTTTGACCTTAAATCTCCTCAAATTCCCTACATATCTAATGTTACAGGTAAGTGGATTACGGTAGAAGAAGCGACAGATCCTAGTTACTGGGCCCAGCATTTATGTCAACCAGTACGGTTTGCTGATGGTATTGAAACTTTATTGCAAGTACCTGGGCAGACTCTTTTAGAAGTGGGACCAGGTCAAACTTTAGGTGGTATAACTCTACAAAATCTAGTAAATAACACAGTTCACCGACCATTAGTACTCTCGTCATTACCAACCTCTTACAATAATCAATTAGAATTTGATTTTATTCTTAACACAGTGGGTCAACTTTGGTTAACAGGACTGTCAATAAATTGGTCTAATTATTACGGTCAGCAACGTTATAATACACTTAATATACCTGTTGATTTATTTGAACAATATCAAAAGGAGGATGAACTTAAGCCAGAGAAAATTCCTTATGAGACCTTAAATTTAAATACTCATGATTCTACAGAAGTCATACAACACGAACGCCTACGCTTAAACTTACAAAACTCTTATGTTGCACCTAGAAATGATATAGAACAGAAAATTTCTGATATTTGGAAGCAGGTTTTTGATTTACAGGAAATAGGTGTCTTTGACAACTTTTTTAATTTAGGTGGACATTCTTTAATAGCAATTCAAATTATTAATAAAATAAAGAAAACTCTTGAAGTAAAAATTCCTCTATCTGCTATATTCACAAATTTGACAATAGCTGATTTAGCTACCTTTATTACAAATGAAGTATTGATAGATCCAAATATTTATCGACAACAAGATGTTTTAGACAAGGATGTTGAACAGGCAAGCAAAAAATATAAATTTGTTCACTGGTTAACTTATAAACTAAAAAACGGTATGGAAATTTTCCATCAAAATAAAGCTGAAACAGAACATTTTTACGAGGATATTTATGAGCATAAAGTTTATGCAAAAAATGGTATTCAATTCAATCCAAGAGACCACATTTTTGATGTAGGAGCTAATATTGGTTTATTTACACTCTTTGCTGATCAAGAAAGTGATAATTTAACCATATATTCTTTTGAACCTTCACCACCTACTTTTGAAATTTTGCAAGCTAATACATCCAAGTGTAGAGGCAATATAAAGCTTTTTAACTGTGGTTTATCTAATGAAAGTAAGACAATTACACTCACCTTTTACCCAAACAGTTCAGGGATGTCATCCTTTTATCCAAACGAAGAGGAAGAAAAGCAGGTTTTAAAATCAATCATCCTCAATCAAAAGAAAGCAGGAATGCTTGAAATGGAAGAAGTTTTGCAATACACAAATGAACTTTTAGAGGAGCGTTTTAAAAGTGAAACTTTTTATTGCCCTGTAAAAACTCTTTCTGAAGTCATTGCGGAAAATAGTGTTAACCGTATAGATATGCTCAAGATTGATGTACAAAAAAGTGAATTTGATGTTCTTTTAGGGATCAACGAGCATGATTGGTTAAAAATTAGACAAATTGTAATTGAAGTACATGATGAATCAAATCGTTTAGCTCAAGTAGATTCTCTATTAAAAGCTAAGGGTTATAATGTCATCACAGAGCAAGATTCTTTATATAAAGCTACAAATATTTATAATCTTTACGCTATTCGTAATCCGTAGAAGTTTGTTGCTTGTGACGAACTAGCTCAACACATAATCTTTACAACGGGAAATTGGCTAAGTATCCACAAGATATGTTTTTATTAGTCGGTTTCCCATTCTCTGGTTCCCAGAGATTTTAAAAAGTTAAAATTTGAAAAAAGAATAAGTAACACCCATTGAACAAAAAAAGTGTTAAACCAGCTGGAGCAAAATCTGAATGTATAAAATTTTAAGAAAATTGGATATTTGGAAGTTGTTAGTGATTTCTACTCAAAATAGCTCTGATTTAGACATGTCAACAAAAAAAATCATTAAATCTTTTAAGGAATCTACTGATGAGGAATTAGATAAAATTATTGATAACGACTTTAGTGTAGTGGATGGTAAATATAGGAGAATGATTAGTTTTTATGATTACAATAGTGCAATAAATGCTTTAGAAAAACTGGACAACAAGCTTGTCTTTACTAGTTTTCAGGAAGCTAAGAATAGATTTGTTGTCTTTATGTTTCCTGGTCAAGGTTCACAATACATTAACATGGGTTTGGAACTTTATCAAGTCGAGAAAACATTTAGAGAACAAGTTGATATATGTTCAGAATACTTAAAAGCTTATTTGGGAGTTGATATCCGTCAAATAATATATCCCACTAGAAATTATATTAAAGAAGCCACGCAACAACTGAAGCAAACTTTAATTGCACAATGTTCTCTATTCACAATAGAGTATTCCTTGGCAAAGTTATGGCAACAATGGGGCGTACATCCTCAAGCAATGATAGGCCATAGTATTGGCGAATACGTTGCTGCTTGCTTGGCTGGAGTTTTTTCTGTAGAGGATGCGCTAAAGTTGGTTGCTAGTCGTGGTCAACTCATGCAAAAGCTCCCAGGTGGTACCATGCTTGCTGTCCAGCTTTCAGAAAAGGAAGTTTTACCACTTTTAGGAGATCAACTTTCTCTGGCTTCAATCAATGGTCCAAATCTATGTGTAATTTCTGGCCCCAAGAAGAGACTGGAAGAATTAGAAAACCAACTAAACGATAGAGGAGCCGTTTGTCTGTGTTTAGATACCTCCCATGCTCCTCATTCATCCGAAATGGATTCTATCCTAAGTCTATTTACAAGTTATGTAGAAACAGTAACTCTCAAGTCACCGCAGATACCTTATATCTCTAATGTCAGTGGTACTTGGATCACTGAAACACAAGTGACAAACCCCAACTATTGGGCTAGACACATGCGCCAGACTGTACGTTTTTCAGAAGGTTTAGAAGAAATTTTTCAACAGCCAAACCCAATTTTACTAGAAGTTGGACCCGGACGAACTTTAAGTGCTATGGCAACGCAACATCCAAAGCGTAGCTCTAGACATAGCATACTTTCTTCATTACGTCATCCTTATGAGAAGGAATCTGATGTAAGATTTCTGCTTAATACTCTAGGTCAAATGTGGCTAGAGGGTTTACAGATTGAGTCATTTAAGCATGAGACAAATCGAGGAAAGTAAATTTTTTTGAACATCATATAAAAAATAACTTTTTTCGGAAATGGAAATAAACTATAGTGGGATCTGGCATAATAAAAACTAGTCAGATTTTGTAAGGATACAAAATGATTGAAAATGCTGTGCCTATCTCAACTCTTTTTATTGGGATTAATGGTCTTATCGCTTTTTCTTTATCATATATCGCCTCAGTTGAACGAACAAAAACAAGAGTTTGGCATGGTGAGTCTAAAGAAGATGTAGCTGCACAACCCAACCCCCTGATAAACCCAAATCCATGGGCAGCTTTAGTTGAGCAATCATCTCAGAAATTTTTTAAAGGAAAAACTCAAGATTATGGATTGTTACAACGTAAGATTCGTGCTCATGGCAATTTTGCTGAGTATGTACCCCATGCATTGCTATTTGTGTTGGCTTTAGAGTTAATGCACACACCAACATGGATTCTATGGTTGCTGGGAAGTACCTTGAGTGTGGCTCGAATTGCTCACGCTTGGGGTTTAATCAAAACTTATGGACCTTCTCCTGGACGAGCAATTGGATTTTTCTTGACGTGGTTTGTATATGTTTTTGGGAGTATAGCCTGTATTTTTTATGCCTTGGCTAACATTCTATAGTAGAAATATTTGGGATTTAGATATTAGCCTGGAAGTTATTGTATGATGATTGAAATCTTTTTGACGATGGGATAGATAGATCTAAATTAGAAATCAGTCCATACATGATAAAACTCGCCAATTTGCAAGACATTCTAGAGAATTGGATTACGGAAACAAAATTGTAATCCAATTCTACAAAAATTCCTGCCTAATAAATTTCCAATTTCTCAATATGTTACCCGAGAATCACTATGCCCGAATTGCTTAATCATACTTCTCAAAAAACTTACTGAATAGAGGAACCAAAGTGAAGCAGTTTTTGTATCAATGTTTGTTGCCTCTAGTCAGTTTATCTACAATTGCTTTTCAACCATTTACAGTTGCATCTGCGAAATCACCAACATCTTCGTCTGTAAAGTGTTCCGAGACATACTTACCTGTGGCATTATCACCGAATGAATCCCCACAATATAAAATTTACGGTCAGTTGTGCAGTAAGCTTCCAATTGAGGGTCGTACTGTTCAAGTTCTAGTTTCTGGTCTTACATATAACCATAGTTACTGGGACTTCCCTTATCAACAGGAGCGTTATTCTTATGTCAATGCTATAACGCGAGCTGGTTATGCCACTTTTAACATTGATAGAATTGGGCTTGGTAAAAGTTCCCGTCCACCTGCTGACCAAGTAAACTTGCAATCTAACACCTACGTATTAGCTCAAATCAATCAAGCTCTGAGGAATGGTGCAATAGAAGGAGTGCGATTTGATCGGATTATCAATGTAGGACATTCCTATGGTTCTTTTGGACCAGTTATTTATGCTGCAAGTCAATATGGCGGTGTTGATGGGGTTATTCTGACTGGATTTCTCCACAACTTAAAACTTGACTACGCCCAGTTTGCACTTAACTCATTCTACTCAGCGCAACTTGACCCAAAATTCAGTGGTCAAAACATTCCAGATAATTACCAGACAACTATACCAGGAACACGAGGAGAACTTTTCTACAATCAACAAAATGTGGATCCACAAGTTGTCACATTAGATGAACAGCTTAAAGATACAGTGACAACCAGCGAAATAGACTCAGAGATAGATGCCGTCTTATCCGATACATCAAAAAATATTAATGTCCCTGTTCTGCTTGTTATCGGACAACAGGATAATCCTTTCTGTACTCCAACTATTTGCAATAGTGCTGAGAGTGTGGCAGCACTTGAAGCACCATATTTTTCACAAAATGCAAAATTACAGATATACGTCCTACCCAATGCAGGACACGATATCAATCTACAATTGAATGCTCCTTTATGGTACAAAGTATCTCGTCAGTGGAGCGATCGCTTTGTAGGTAAAGGTTCAATATCCGAAGATGAACCATCTGACAAAGAAGAATCATATGATTCTGGACATAAGGGTTGCTTGGTAGCATGTGATGTGAAAAAATAAGAATTTTGTTGAACTATCTATCACCACTATTGAACAAGACTTTAGAAGTCAGAATTCGTGTACTAATTTTGACTTCTGACTTTTGCATTTAATTTGATATAGTCTAGCAGAATACCAACTCTTGAGTAACCTCGCCGAAGAGTAGTGATTGCACTATTTATACTTTGCGATCATTGCTCTTATTTCTTTGAGAAATTTTATTGAGAAAATCTATAAGAGGTATTAAAAAAAATTCATTATTATCAATAAATATTAGTGTAAGTTGTAAAAAATTAGTGTACTATGTAAATAGAAAAGAAATTAAGAAAGTATTAAATCTCGTTTCGAGGAAGAAAATCATTAGGGAGAACATGAAGGTTCTCAAACGTCCTATTTTTTTCAACCTGAAAAGTAGCTCTTTTCATCAATAAGTTTCAATCTTGTAAGCTTTTGTAGATTACTGTACCTTCTAGCAAAGATAATCATGGAAAACCTCGGTCTACTAGGTTTTAGAGAAGTTGATCATTCTAATGATCCTAACTACTACATTAATTACTTGAATAACTTAAACCAAGTTGAATGGTTTCAAGGTTATAAAAATCGAGGCTTTGCTCGACTAAAAATTCAAGAGTCTGATCATATTTTGGATGTTGGTTGTGGAGTTGGCAATGATGCACAGGCATTAGCCGAGAAAGTTGGTAAATCAGGTCGAGTTGTAGGTGTTGATAGTAGTGAAACAATGATCACTGAGGCTTGTAAACGAACTCAAAATTTAGATTTACCCTTAGAATTTTATGTAAGTGATGCTCACACTCTTGACTTTCCAAATAATAGTTTTGATATTTGCCGAGCTGATCGAGTGCTAATTTATGTATCAGAACCCGTTAAAATGATAGCAGAAATGGTACGAGTAGCCCGTTCAGGTGCAAGGATTGATATCAGCGAACCTGATATGGGAACCCTAGTAGTTGATATGCCTAATCGAGAATTGACTAGAAAAATTCTCAATATTAGTTGTGATAACATTCCCAACGGTTGGTTAGCACATCAACTACCTAATATTTTCAAAGATTTGGGATTACAGAATATATCTGTTCACCCAGAAACTTATATCGTTAATGACTTCAATATGGCAAGCCATTCTTTTGATCTAGCTAAATCTGCAAACTATGCACGAGAGAAAGGGATTATCTCGGCAGAAGAAGCAGAAGAATGGCTAGTTTATCTAGAGAAAGCTAGTCAAACTAGCCATTTCCTCAGCGCTATTACAGGCTTTTGTGTTTGTGGATATAAGCCTTAACTAATTCGTGTACTTATTTCTTAACTTTGCTGTTCAGAGCTATGTAGTAAAAAATACTAGCTCATATAGAACGCTACCAAAAAGTTTTGGAATCAAAAGTCAAACGCCGAATCGCATTTTGTGAACAAATCCAAATGAGCTTTTTACAACAAGAACGGAAAACACTAGCAAAATTTTTACCAGATCTAGATCAAGCTCTTGCAGAAATACCACTACTAGAAATGGAAAAGCCTGGTAACCCTGCAATAAAAGAATTTCGTAACCAGGGCGGGACAAATATACTAATTCCATCACAGTATGGGGGGTTGGGCGCTTCTCTAGTCGAAGCTGTACAAATGCAACGAGCTATTGCTAGCCGTTCTCCCTCGCTTGCAGTTGCTACAACTATGCATCATGGTACAGTTTTGGTTTTGAGTGACTTAGCTAGTACTGAGTCTGAGATCAAAGTCATAGAAGACATCGCACAACGCAGATTGTATGTATCTTCTGCTTTTGCAGAAGGACAAACAAATGCACATATGTTCGCCATGACGATGAAAGTGACCAAAACTGACGGTGGTTATCGAGTCAGTGGCAGCAAGAAGCCATGTAGCTTAACCTATTCAATGGATGTTATCACTTTTGGTATCATGATACCGGGAAGTGTGGAAGGAGAAGAAGAGCTTGCTTTGGCTATATTACCCGCAGACACTCCAGGAATCGAACGACGGCAATTTTGGGGAAATTGGGCTTTGTCTGGTGCAGAAAGTGATGAAGTTATTTTTAATGATGTTTTTCTCCCAGACGAGAGCTTATATCGTGCAGGCGATCCAAGATATATCAACACAATTCAAGCTAAAGGTCTGCTTTGGTTTGAAATTATAATGTCAGCTGCTTACCTTGGAATTGCTAGTGCTTTAGTGGAACGTGTAATCATAGCTCAAAGGGGTACACCAATTGAGAGAGTCGCTCTAGCTATTGATCTTGAAAATTCAATGGCAGCACTTGAGGGATTGGCATACTCAATTATGTTAGATAAATACACCGAGGAAGATCTCCTCGCAAAGTCATTGTTTCTACGTTTTGCTACACAAGGCACTATTCAACGCACCACCAACGCCTCTGTGGAGCTATTAGGCGGTATGTCCTTTATCAGTTCATCCGAAGTTTCTTGTTTATTTTCCTCTGCTCATGCACTCGCATTTCATCCACCCTCACGATTCAGTATTTCACCTGCTTTAGATCACTACCTGATGGGAATGGGACTTAACTAAGATCGTTTTACTTTAAGGTTGATACAAAGATTAGAGGAAGCTGAATAGATGAAGAGAAAAATGAGCAGCTATTAGTTCTTTTTTCTTCACCTTTTCTGCCCCTCTTACCTCCACGTATAAATCTATATCCATAAGGAAAAATATAATGATTGTTTTTCATTTATCAAGGATTTTGTATTTGACAATTTTACATGGTTTGGGATACTTATTTTCTACTTTTGGTAAAAAAGAGCAAGAAAGTAAAATGATTCGTAGCGAATGGATTTATCGATATATGCTACGAATGGGCCCTTTATATATTAAAATTGGGCAAATTCTCGCTACTCGCTCAGATTTGATCGGTGAAGAAATTGCAGGTCGTTTACGTGAGTTACAGGATAATACTATTCCCTCAAGCTCAGAGTATGTCAAGAACACATTCTCAAATGAGATAGGCCAACCCATTGAAAATATTTTTGAACAATTCAATTTTCAACCGATAGCCAGTGCATCGATTGCTCAAGTTCATGAGGGAATTTTAACCACTGGTCAAAAAGTTGCAGTTAAGATAGTCAAAAAAAATGTTAAGCAGCAACTACAACAAAATTTAGAAATCTTAAAAAATCTTATCGGATTTGCACATTTTTTCTTACCTAATATTAGACAATTCAATCTACCTGTTAGATTTCAAGAGCTATATATTTTGTTGATTGCTCAAACTGATATGAGAGAGGAAGCAAAATGTCAACAGGATATATATAATAACTTTAAAAATCATCCGTATGTCCGTATTCCAACTTTAATTCCGGAATTATGTACTTCTAGTATATTAGTTATGGAATTTATAGAGGGAATTAAGGGTCAGAATGCTCATCAAGTAGATTTACCTGCTCCATTACTGGCAAGACGTTTTCAGGAAGCTATTTGGAGTATGCTTTACTTTGATGGTTATAGCCATGGTGATCCTCATCCTGGGAATATCATCTTTAGTAAAGATGGTCAAGTTACTTTCATCGACTTTGGCATTACAGTCAAGCTCAGTGAAGATGAAAAATGGGGATTATCTTCTTTCTATTTTGCCTGTAATCGTAAAGAATGGGATTTAGCTGTTGAGCGATTCACTAAAGATTTTGTAGTTAACAAAGATCATATTTTACGCGACTGGTCTAAATATAAGCAAGAAGTTGTAGATGTTCTAAAACTTCATTTTGAAGTTCGCAAAAGTCGCTGGTCAACAATTGCCTACTTTCAAGATATCAACAAAATTCTTAAAAAATATAAAGCACAATACACAACCACTTTTACTAAAATAGACTTACTGCTCATATCATTTGAGGGATTTTTAAACCAGATTGATCCTGAAATTGATATTTGGGAAAATGTACGTAAATTTATTGATCGTTTCTCTCCTTATATGAATGCGACAGTTAAGGAGATATTCGATAGTTATTTCTCACAGCACAGCCCTACTTCTATAGAACTACGTGACTACGCTCGAAATTATCTTGTTGCACCAACTCACCTTGATCGCTACTTTTTTCCTAGTAGCTACCCACTCTTCATTAAAAAAGCTAATGGTTGCAGATTAGAGGATGTAGATGGAAATCAATACTTAGATATTTCTTGTGGTTATGGACCTCACTTTTTAGGCTATGCACATCCTGCTATTACCGCTGCACTTATAGAAGCAGTGCAAATGGGAGGTGTGAACGTCATGGGTAATTTACCGGAAGTTCAATTAGCAGAAACTATTGTAAAAGCTTTCCCAAGCGCAGACAAGGTTATATTTTCCAACTCTGGTACTGAGTCAGTTTTACATGCAATAAGGTTGTGTCGGGCTTATCGGAAACGCGATCGCATAGCGAAATTTGAAGGTCACTTCCACGGCTTTTCCGATCAAGGTATGGTGAGTTCATGGTTTCGTTTTACGGGTGAAAAAGACGAACCCCAACCCATGAATGGTACTCAAGGCTGCAATCAAAACGTAGTTCAACAAACTCTTGTCTTACAGTATGGCCATCCTAAAAGCATAGAACGTTTGCGAGAAGCTGCGAATGAACTGGCTTGCGTCATTTGTGAGCCTATGTCTTCTTTGATGGCTACCTATGACACGGAATTTTTACAAGAACTCCGTCATGTCTGCACTCAATTCGATTTACCACTCATTTTTGATGAAGTGGTTACAGGATTCCGAGTTGCTTATGGAGGGATTCAAACTCTGGCAGGTGTTTCTCCTGATTTGACTTGTTTAGGTAAGATTATTGGTGGAGGTCTTCCTTGTGGAGCTCTGGCTGGTAAGGCAGAATTGATCGATATTGCCAAAAGTTCACGAGATCCTTTTGTTGATTACGAAAGCAAAGCTTTTATAGGTGGCACAATGACAGGTAATTCTCTTACCTGTAGCGCTGGTCTGGCAGCTTTAACTTATCTAAGGGAACACCCAGAAATTTATACGCGTTTAGAGCAGCAAACCACTTGGTTAGCTCAAGAACTGCTGAAAATTGCTCAGAAATACAAGATTCCGTTTAAAGTGAGGGCTAATCGATCTATCTTTTCGCTGTCGTTCACCCATAAAGAGATTAAGTTTTATCGAGAAAAACAAGCTGGGAGTAACTTTAAGGCTAATTTAGCCCTCGCATACTATATGCGTAAACACGGAATTTACATGCCAGAGTTACACACTCTAATGTTGAACGCTAGCCATACGCAGGAAGATTTAGAAATGATTTGTCAAGCTTTTGAACGAAGTTTACAACAGATGATTCAAGATAAATTTTTTGTCATGTAAAAGCCAATAATTCCTGTGATGTAATTAGTCATTAAATCATTGATATTTCATAACAGAACCACAGGAATGTTACACATGATTTGCGTCTTATTTTGTACTTGAAGATACACTGAACTGGAAATAGCATTAAAATGCATTACGAATTATCTTCCTTTGACGTTACAACTTTGGTTGATTTATTAACCTATAGAGCACTTCACCAACCACATAAGCTAGCTTATACATTTCTAACAGATGGAGATAAAGAAGCAGGTCAGTTGACTTACGCAGAATTAGATAAAAAAGCGCGTGCGATCGCGTCTTATCTTCAGTCTCAAAAATTAGCTGGACAAAGGGCAATCTTGTTATACCCACAAGGATTAGAATTTCTGAGTGCTTTCTTTGGCTGTTTGTACGCAAAAGTTATTGCTATTCCTGCACCACCACCTGATCCAGCAAGATTAAAACGTGCTTTACCGAGACTAAAAGCTATTGTAGAGGATGCTCAAGCATCTTTAGTCTTTACGACTCACAAAATCATATCCCAAGTAACGGCAGTACAAGAGCCAATATCAGAATTACTCGAAAATATACGTTGGTTAGCTACTGAAGAAATTATTGAGCAGCAGCTAGTTCAGGAATGGGAACCTCCAGCAATCAGTAGTGACGATATCGCTTATCTCCAGTACACTTCTGGCTCTACTTCCACACCTAAAGGAACCATAATCAGTCACGGAAACGTTATTCATCACTCTGGATATATCCAACAAGCATGGGGATACAACTCCGATAGTGTTGCTGTCACATGGATGCCTTATTTTCACGATTATGGATTGATTGATGGTTTGATACAACCTTTATATACAGGAATTCCCTGCTATATTATGTCATCTATGGCTTTTCTCAAGCGTCCCATTCGCTGGTTACAAGCCATCTCTAAGTATAAAGTCACTCATACACAAGCTCCTAATTTCGCTTACGATTACTGTTTAGAGAAAATTACACAAGAACAACTTAATACCCTCGATTTAAGCAGCTTACGAACAGCTAGTAATGGCGCAGAAACAGTTCGTAAAGCTACTGTAGAAAGGTTTATCCAAAAATTTAGTGCTTGTGGATTTCGTCCAGAAGCTTTTTATCCATCTTATGGATTAGCAGAAGCTACTTTGTTAGTTGCAACAAAACGGCATACGCAGCAACCAACCAGTTGTACAGTTTCCGCCACTGCTTTAGAAAAAAATCAAATTGTGGAAGTTCCTCCAGGAGATAAAGGAGGATTGAGCATAGTTAGCTGCGGTGTTCCTATCTGTAATATGCAGGTAGTGATAGCGCACCCAGAGAAACGAACCCTCTGCCAGCCAAATAAAATAGGAGAGATCTGGATCTCAGATCCTAGTGTGGCTCTGGGGTATTGGAATAGAGTAGAAGCTACAGAAGAGACATTCCAAGCTTATCTAACAGATACTAAAGAAGGTCCGTTTCTACGAACTGGAGATTTAGGATTTCTCAAAGATGGAGAATTGTTTATTACTGGTCGTCTCAAAGATTTGATTATTATTGGGGGAGCCAATTACTATCCTCAAGATATTGAATGGACTGTAGAACAGTGTCATTCTTTAATTCGTTCTAACCATTGTGCAGCGTTTTCATTCGAATTTCAAGGTGAAGAACGATTGGTGATTGCTACAGAATTAGAACGTAATATTGAAGATAGTGAGGATTTAATAAAAACCATTTCTCAAGCAGTTTTAGAAACTCATGGACTAGAAGTTTTTGCTATATCCTTGTTAAAAAAAGGTGGCATTCTGAAAACTTCTAGTGGAAAAATTCAACGCAGTGGCTGCCGTAAAGCTTTTATTGAAAAAACTTTAGAAGTTATTAATGAATGGAGAAAACCTTTTACGGAAGAACAAAAAACAAACAATAACCGGCAAAAATATGTTATTGATTACTCCGAAAAAGCAATTATCGATTGGTTATTAACCCAATTATCTACAAGATTAAATATTGATGCGACAACGATAGATATTCGCGAACCATTTATTCGTTATGGTTTACCCTCAAGAGAGGCAGTGAGTTTAGTCGGAGAATTAGAAGAATGGCTGCAACGTCATCTTTCTCCCACTCTACTATGGGAGTACCCAACAATTAAAGCCTTAGTCGAGTATTTAACTAATAAATC
The DNA here is from genome assembly GCF_017591665.1 of Aetokthonos hydrillicola CCALA 1050. Lineage (GTDB taxonomy): Bacteria > Cyanobacteriota > Cyanobacteriia > Cyanobacteriales > Nostocaceae > Aetokthonos > Aetokthonos hydrillicola. The sequence continues at coordinate 38,847 of NZ_JAAKGC010000019.1, forward strand.
GACTAACTCAATTTATCATTCTATTACTATCAAGCCTCAAACGACAGAACCAATTGCTATTGTTGGTATGGGTTGCCGATTTCCTGGAGCGAATACCCCGGAAACATTTTGGCAATTGTTGCATGAGGGAATAGATGCTATTCAGGAAGTACCTTCATCTCGCTGGAATATCAGCGAATTTTATGATTTGAAAGCCGATTTAGGCAAGATGAATACTCGTTGGGGTGGTTTTATAGACCAGGTAGATTATTTTGATTCTCAATTTTTTGGCATTTCTCCTCGGGAAGCTGAAAGTATAGATCCCCAACAACGATTGTTGCTGGAGGTAACTTGGGAAGCTTTAGAGAATGCGGGTATCGCACCAGAACGACTAGCTGGAAGTACCACAGGAGTATTTATTGGTATTTGCAATTATGATTATTCTCAATTGCAATTTAACGACTCAAGTTTATTAAATGCATACTTTGGTACAGGTAATGCTTTGAGTATTGCGGCGAATCGCTTATCATACACACTAGATTTACACGGACCCAGCTGGGCAGTAGACACTGCTTGTTCTTCTTCATTAGTAGCAGTCCATCAAGCGTGTCAAAGTTTGGCTAATGGAGAATGTGAGATGGCTATTGTTGGAGGGGTAAACTTAATTCTGGCTCCCCAATTGACCGTCGTTTTTTCGCAGGCTAAAATGATGGCTTCAGATGGTCGTTGTAAAACCTTTGACGCAAAAGCTGATGGTTATGTCCGTTCAGAAGGTTGTGGAGTCATAGTGCTCAAACGTCTTTCCGAAGCTCAGAGGAATGGAGATAGGATCGTAGCTTTAATTAGAGGATCAGCAATCAATCAAGATGGACGCAGCAATGGGCTTACAGCCCCTAATGGACTTGCACAACAAGCAGTTATTCGTCAAGCATTAGTTAATGCTAAAGTTGCACCGGATCAAATTAGTTATGTAGAAGCGCACGGTACTGGAACTTCTTTAGGAGATCCTATTGAGGTAAATTCTTTGAAAGAAGTGCTGATGGAAGGACGCTCTTTAGGACAGCCTTGCTGGATTGGCTCAGTGAAAACTAATATTGGTCATTTGGAAGCTGCTGCTGGTATTGCTGGGTTAATTAGAGTTGCATTGTCTTTGCAACATGAGGAGATTCCTCGTCACTTGCATTTTCATCAGATCAACCCTCATATTTCTCTAGTAGGTACTTCTTTATTGATTGCTACAGAAAACCAGAAATGGACTAGAGGGGTAAACGGCCGATTTGCTGGGGTGTCTTCGTTTGGCTTCGGAGGAACTAATGCCCATGTGATTTTGGAAGAAGCACCAATAACAACATCGCTCCAGTCAAATTCAAATATTGAACGTCCTCAACATCTGTTGGCTCTTTCGGCAAAAAGCAAAACAAGCTTGAGAGATTTAGCACAGCTTTATGTAGAACTTCTAGAAGCACATCGGGAAATATCCACAGCAGATATATGTTTTACCGCCAATACAGGGCGATCGCATTTCGATTACCGTATAGCATTGGTTGCCTCATCGCGTACGCAGTTACAAGAGAAACTTCGTAACTTTACCACCGATGAACTCCAGGAGAGCTCAGTAAGTCAATCAATCAAAGTCAGCAATGCAAAAAATCAACCTAAAATAGCTTTTTTATTTACAGGGCAAGGCTCTCAATATGCAAAGATGGGACAACAACTCTACGAAACATCACCCGTCTTTCGTGCTAACCTCGACTATTGTGATGAAGTTTTGCGATCTTACCTAGATATACCTTTACTTTCAGTCCTGTATCCGACATCTGAAGAAACTTCATTAATAGATCAGACTGCCTATACTCAACCTGCTCTGTTTGCTCTAGAGTATTCTTTAGCCCAGTTATGGCAATCTTGGGGAATAAAACCATCTGCACTTATGGGTCATAGTGTAGGGGAATATGTCGCAGCAGTCTTAGCAGGCATTTTTAGTTTAGAAGATGGTCTAAAACTCATTGCTTCAAGAGCACTCCTTATGCAGAGTCTACCTCAAGTAGGGGAAATGATGGCAGTGCTAACAGACGAAGAAACCTTACGAGCAACTGTAGAGATAGATGAGCAAAAGGTAGGATTTGCTAGCTACAATGGGCCAAAAAATATAATTATTTCTGGCGAGCGTCAAGCAGTTCAAAAAATTAGTGCTACTTTAAAAAGTGCTGGTATTCAAACTAAAAAATTACAGACTTCTCACGCTTTCCATTCACCTTTGATGGAACCGATTCTGTCTGAATTCTATCAGATAGCTGCCACTGTTAAGTATAATAATCCCAAAATAACTATCATCTCCAATCTAACGGGAGAAGAACTTACAACAGCGACTGATCCAGATTATTGGTGTTCTCATTTACGCTCTCCTGTAAAGTTTACTACTAGTATACAATCATTGCTGGCTTATGACATTGATGCATTTGTAGAAGTTGGGCCAAAACCAACCTTATTGGCTAATGGACGTAATTGTCTACGAAATTTTGAAGGGTTATGGCTTCCCAGCTTGCGTCCTGGATATGAAGATTGGAGTATTCTACTTAATAGCTTAGGCGAGTTGTATACACGGGGATTATCAATAGACTGGTTGGGACTAGATCGCGATTACAAGCGACAACGTATAACGTTGCCCACTTATCCCTTTGAACGCCAAAGTTATTGGTTTGACAATATCAATCAGTCTCAAACAGCACAACAGATCTCAAAACAATATCATCAATCATCTATCATTAATCTTCTACAACAAGGAAATACAGTAAAATTAACACAGTATTTACAAGCAAGTAACAAATTTTCAACAACAGAAGAAAAATTATTGTCCCAGTTGGTAGAAGCTTTAGTTCAACAACATCAACTAGAGATAGAAGCTGATAGCCTCAAAAACTCGTTTTATAATATTGAGTGGCATCCGAAAGCTCAACAATTATCGTCTATTGACATCAGCAAATTGTCTCAACCAAGTAGTTGGCTAATTTTTGCTAAACCTAATACTCTAGGATCAGCCATAGCTGATTTATTACAACAGTACGGTCACAACTGTATTCTGGTGTATCCTGGGGATAAATACCAGCAACTAACATCTACAACTTGGACTATTGACCCCAATCGCTCAGAAGATTTTAGCCGTATCTTGCAAGAATGTAGAAATTCTAGCTCATTACCTTTAAAAGGAATCATTCATCTATGGAGTTTAGAAACAATTAAATTAGAAGAGTTAACAATTCCCATCTTGGAACAAACCCAACAACTGATGTGCACTAGTGCATTGTATCTAGTGCAGGCTTTGGTTCAAGAAAATATGTCAACTTCTAAACTATGGTTAATCACCCAAAGTGCAACACCTGTAGCACAAACCTCCATTGCATTTCACCAAAGTTCTCTATGGGGATTGGGTAAAGTCATTGCTCTGGAACACCCGAGTATTTGGGGAGGTATGCTCGATTTATCAGGTGAAGCAAACCTAAATGAACTAGAGTTAGCACTGGCAGAAATTTTGAGTCAACAGCAAGAAGATCAAATCGCTTTACGTAATGGACAATGTTATCTTGCTCGTTTAGCACCGGCTCAGATACCCCAATTTCCCAAAGCACAGTTACGCGCAGATGCGACTTATTTGATTACAGGTGGTTTGGGTGACTTGGGATTAAAACTAGCTGAATCGATGGTATACCAAGGTATACGACATCTAGTCTTAATTGGGCGTCATCATCCTAGTAGTGTGGTTCAAGAAACTTTAGATCAATTAGAACGACAAGGAGTTAAGCTTTTCATTGCTCAGGCTGATGTGTCTTGCACAGAAGACATGGTCAAGGTACTAGAACAGGTTAAAGTATCTTTCCCACCTTTACGAGGTATTATTCATGCGGCTGGAGTTTTGGACGATGGTATTGTACTACATCAGAATTGGCAACGTTTCAACCAAGTGATGTCTCCAAAAATCAAAGGAGCATGGAATTTACATGTATTAACCCAGGATTGTCCATTAGATTTTTTTGTTTGTTTTTCTTCTATTGCTTCGCTTATTGGTTCTTTGGGACAGAGTAGTTATGCCGCAGCTAATGCTTTTTTAGATAATTTCTGTCATTATCGCCACCAATTAGGTTTACCAGCTTTGAGTATTAATTGGGGGCCATGGGAGAATATAGGAATGACAGCCAAGTTAGATCATCGTTCTCAATCTCGTATTGCTGAAATGGGATTGAATCCTATAACTCTAAAGCAAGGATTATCAGCATTTGATATAGTATTAGGGAAAGCTCTCCCACAAATTGGAGTTCTAACAATTGATTGGGTTGTTTTCCAGCAAAGATTTAGTACTCAATTACGGTCACCTCTCCTATCTAGTATTTTAGGAAAACAAGAATCAACAGAGACGAATGATTTTGTTTCAGTACCGCATAAAGATTTATTGTATAAATTAGAACAAAATCCAATCAATGCGCGTGAAGAATTTTTAGTGAGTTATCTTCAGGATGAAGTTGCCCATATTATGAAACTGGAATCTTCTGATTCAATAGTTCCAACCAAGGGATTCTTTGATATGGGAATGGATTCTTTAATGGTTGTGGAGATGAAAAATCGCTTAGAAATTGTTTTAGGAGTTTTCTTGCCTTCAACGTTGGCTTTTGAAGCACCAAATATTCAAGATTTAAGTAGGTACATTCTTCAAAAAATTCTGAAATTACAAATAACAACCAAAGTTGAAACTCAATCTCAAAATGGTAAACAACCACAAGCTCAGCCAAGATTAGAAGATGAAAATCTTTCCTCAGGTAACATTGAAATCTTAATTGCTGAAAGACTGAATAGACTAAAAAATTTACTGAAAGAAGACTAAAAACATGAGTATCTCTGAATCACAGGAAATTCTTCTTGCTTTGGACGAAGCAGTCACAAAACTTGAAACAGTTGAGCGTGCAAAAACTGAACCGATTGCAATTGTTGGTATGGGTTGCCGGTTTCCAGGAGGTGCTAATAACCCAGACGCATTTTGGCAACTGTTACAAGATGGTACAGATGCAATTACTCAAATACCTACGGATCGTTGGAACGCTGATGAACATTATGATCCGGATACTAGCGTTCCTGGAAAAATATGCACCCGGTTTGGTGGATTTTTACAACAAGTAGACCAATTTGATCCGCAGTTTTTTGGCATTTCTCCTCGAGAAGCAATCAGTCTAGATCCTCAACAACGATTACTTTTAGAAGTCACTTGGGAAGCATTAGAAAATGCAGGTTTTTCTCCCAAATCTCTGAGTGATCTCAAAACTGGCGTCTTTGTGGGCATAGGTCAGAATGACTACGCACAACTACAGTTTTATTCTGGAGATCTGACGAAAATTGGTCCTTATGAAGGAACTGGCAATGGCTTTAGTTTTGCCCCAGGACGATTGTCTTATATTTTGGGGCTCAATGGCCCTAGTATAGCAGTTGATACAGCTTGCTCTTCTTCGTTAGCCGCCATTCATTTAGCTTGCCAAAGTCTACGTGTTCGTGAATGCAACATGGCGATCGCTGGTGGTGTTCATCTCATCCTCTCTCCTGAAGTGACTGTTTTTCTGTCTGTTTCTCAGACTCTCTCTCAAGATGGACGCTGCAAAACCTTTGATGCTGGTGCTAGTGGTACGGGAAGAGGTGAAGGTTGCGGAGTCCTCATTCTCAAACGCCTTTCAGATGCCATAGCGGATAAAGACAATATCTTAGCCTTAATTCGTGGTTCAGCAGTCAATCATGATGGCGCTAGTGGTGGCTTGACAGTACCTAATGTGGTAGCCCAAGAGACATTAATTCGAGATGCCCTGAAAAATGGAAAGCTAGAAGCAAATGAAGTCAGCTATGTAGAAGCCCATGGGACAGGTACACCGTTGGGAGATCCCATAGAAGTCAGAGCATTGGCGACAGTCCTAGCACAAGGAAGATCAGCATCACAACCGTTACTTATAGGCTCTGTGAAAACCAATATTGGTCATCTAGAAGCGGCGGCGGGCGTCGCTGGCTTGATCAAAGTAGTGCTGTCACTGCAACATCAACAAATTCCTCCTCATCTGCATTTTCAACAACCCAATCCTCACATCAACTGGGAGCAACTGCCAATTCAAGTACCAACTAAGATGACTCCATGGCAGACGACTAACAACACCAGAATTGCAGGGGTGAGTTCTTTTGGCTTTAGCGGTACTAATGCCCATGTGATTTTAGAACAGGCACCTGCACCACAACCACAGCCATCTCAAATAGACCGACCCTTACAGCTGTTGACACTCTCGGCTAAGTCACAACCAGCACTACAAGAATTAATCGCTCGTTATCAACTTCATTTAGCCAAACACCCCGACTTGAATCTGGCAGATATTTGCTTTACAGCCAATACTGGAAGAGAGCATTTCTCTGCTCGTGTGGGTGTGATTGCTTCCTCCACTGATGAACTTGCAGATAAACTCACTACACTCCAGCCACAAGTATCAAGCACAAAACGCCCTAAAATTGCCTTTTTGTTCACTGGTCAAGGTTGTCAGTACCAGGGTATGGGACGCCAACTCTATCTCACACAACCAACTTTCCGTCGCACCCTTGACTATTGCCAGCAAATCCTCGCATCCTTCCTAGATATACCTTTAGTAGAACTGTTGTATGCTGACCATTCCCAAGATTCATTACTGGAGAATACAGCATATGCTCAACCGGCCATATTTGCTATTGAATATGCTTTGGCTCAGTTATGGCGTAGCTGGGGTGTTGAACCAGATGTTGTGATGGGTTATAGTCTTGGCGAGTATGTTGCTGCTACTATTGCTGGTGTTTTCAGTTTAGAAGATGCTTTGAAACTCGTAGCTGAGCGTGGTCGTTTGATGCAGGCTTTGACTCCATCCGCACAAATGGTTTCTGTGTTGGCGAATACCACAACCGTCAGTGCTATCATTCAACCCTACGCTGGACAGATTTCTATTGCTGCCATTAACGCACCCAACAATACAGTTATTGTTGGCTTACCTGCTGCTATTGAGGCTGTTGTATCATCTTTGTCTGCACAAGGCATTCATACTGAGCATTTAAGTGTTTCTCGCGGTTTTCATTCCCCTCTGATTCAGCCCATCTTAGAGCCTTTTTATCAATTTCTTACTCAGGTTAATTACGCTCCTGCTAACCTCCATTTTGTTTCTACTGTAATTGGTGAATCTAGCAACACTGAAATCTCTTGTGCTGATTACTGGTGTGAGCATGTTTATCAACCGGTGCAATTTCTTGCAGGGATGGAGACTCTTCACCGCCAAGGTGTGGATATATTTCTGGAGATCGGCCCTCGCCCCAGCTTGCTACCTATGGCCAGCGATTGCTCACCTTCAGATGTCGGTGTCTTTCTACCTTCCTTACGTCCCACTCTCCCTGATTGGCAAGTTTTACTTGAAACTTTATTAAGTTTATATCTTCACGGCTATCCAATAGACTGGTCTGGTTTTGACAAAGACTACTCTCGTTTGCGCTTACTATTACCTACTTATCCTTTTCAACGTCAACGCTATTGGGTAGAAACAATAAATCAGACTCGCCGACTAACTTCCCCATCTCAAAGAAAAACATCTCTTCATCCTTTAGTCACCAGTAAACTTCAATCTCCTTTACTTAAAGAGACTTTATTTACATCCGAAATTAGCGTCAATGATTTTCCTTATCTAAATGATCATCAGGTTTATGGGGAAATTGTTATAGCTGGAGCATTTCACTTATCCTTCCTTTTAGGATCTCTCAAGCTAACTTTTGGTGAGCAAAACTGTATTCTAGAAGATGTTATTTTTACCAAAGCATTGGTAATTTCTGCAGAAGAATTACGTACTCTTCAATTGCTTATTACTCCTGAAAGTAATGCCACAGCTTCCTTCAAACTGATTAGCTTGGAAAGTGAAGTGGCAAATTCAAGCAATTCATGGAGTAGTCATGTGAATGGCAAAATTTCTGTTCAAGGAAAGTATTTGACTGATACCCCAAAATTGACCAAAGTCTCAATTGAGAACTTGCAAGACAAATGCACAAAAGAAATATCTAGGACTGAATTTTATCAATTTTTCCAACTACGGCATATTAACTTAGGTTTAACCTTCCAATGGATCAAGTCTATATGGAAGGGAGATAGAGAAGCTATTTGTCAAATGGAACTTCCTCAAACACTAGATAATGTTGAGGAATACCAATTGCACCCAAGTTTAATTGACTCTTGTTTCCAATTGCTAATGGCAACCGTAGATCTTCAAGAAGATGAAACTTTTGTACCTTTTAGCATCGAGAAATTATATTTCTACCAAAAGCCTAGCAATTATTCTCAATTATGGTGTTATGCTTACTCTCAACCAATAGAAAAATCTCAAGAAGAAGTCGTAGGTAACATTCAATTATTAGATCAAGAGGGTCAAATCCTTGCTGAGGTTATTGGGTTTAAAGCTAGAAGAGCCCATAGTGATAGCTTCTTGAACATCCCGCAGAAATCTTTAGACGACTGGCTCTACGAAATAGAGTGGTACCCCCAAATGCTTTCAGGGTCTGTATCACAACAGAAGTTGCAACGTAGTTATTCTGAGCCAAAAAATTGGTTGATTTTAGCTGATGAATTTGGTATTGGTCAGCAGTTAATAACTCAATTACAAGCAAGGGGGGAAATATGTACTCTTGTCCTTCCTGGTGATACATATGAACAGTTAACAGAAACAAAATTCAGGATTAATCCAGCTAGTCCTAAAGACTTTGAGCAACTATTTGCAGCAATCACAGCGTACACACCTTCATTGTATGGTGTTGTGCATTTATGGAGCTTAAATACAATAACAGAAGCATTGACAAGTGCGAATATTGAAGCAGCATTAAATTATGTATGTGGCAGCACCTTGCACTTGGTTCAATCACTAGTGAAAGCTCAACTTATTTCATCCCCTTCCTTATGGTTGGTAACCCGAGGTGCTGTACCGGTAAAATCAGAGCAAAATATTTTAGGATTACCTCAATCTCCCTTATGGGGTATGGGTAAAGTTATTACTTTAGAGCATCCAGAACTAAATTGTGTAAGGGTTGATTTAAATCCAGAACCTCAAAAGAATGAAGTACAAGACCTATTTACAGAAATTTGGTCAAAGAGTACAAAAGAAGACCAAGTTGCTTATCGAGATCAAGTTCGTTATGTTGCTAGATTAGTACATAGTAAGCTTGTTAAAAATAGTACACAAAGACAGATTAAGACCCCACACTCTGAATTTTTCCGTTTAGGAGTATCTAGTCGAGGAACTCTAGAAAATTTGCAACTACAACCAGTCACTCCCCAGGAGCCCGGTACTGGTGAAGTAGAAATTGAGGTTTGTGCTACAGGAATGAACTTTAGAGACGTTCTCAATGTATTGGGTTTATATCCTGGAGATCCTGGTCCTTTGGGCTTAGAATGTTCTGGTCGAATAGTAAGAATTGGGGAAGGGGTTGAAGGTTTTAAGATCGGTGATCCGATTATTGCTTTAGTCCAGGGTAGTTTCAGTCAGTATGTTACTGCTAAGACTGCTTTAGTTACACACAAACCCGAGGATATGAGCTTTGAAGAAGCAGCTACAATTCCAGTCGCGTTTTTAACTGTGTGTAGTAGCTTGCTTAACGTTGAAATATCTCCAGGCGATCGCGTACTAGTCCATGCTGCCTCTGGAGGTGTCGGGTTAGCAGCCATACAACTATTACAGCTAGCTGGAGCAGAAATTTTTGCCACTGCTAGTCCTCAAAAATGGGAATTTCTCCAATCGTTGGGAATTGAACACATTATGAACTCTAGAACCCTTGATTTCGCTGATGAAATCATGGAAAAAACCAATGGAGAGGGAGTGGATGTTGTCATCAATTCCCTAAACGGAGATTTTATCCCTAAAACTTTATCGATCTTACGAGAAAAAGGCTGCTTTTTAGAAATTGGGAAGAATGGAGTTTGGACACCAGAGCAAGCCAAGCAGATACGACCAGATATTTCTTACTTTTTAGTAGATTTAGTAAAAGATTGCTACGAACAACCGGCATTAGTGCAGTCAATGTTTGGTGAACTGATGCAAAAATTCCGTGAAGGCAAGTTGAAACCCTTACCGCAAAAAATATTTTCCTTTACGGATATGCTTGATGCCTTCCGCTATATGCAACAGGCTAAACATATTGGCAAAATCGTGATTTCTCAACAATCAGCCACAGCAACAATATCTCAAGAGCCTCTCACATTGTCTCAGGATGGAACGTACTTAATTACAGGTGGTTTAGGAGGTTTGGGTCTACTCACAGCAAATTGGCTAGTCGAACACGGTGCAAAACATTTAGTATTAGTAAGTCGTAGTAGTCCTAACCCAATTGTTACGAATCAACTAAAACAGTTAGAACAAGCCGGGGCTCAAATCGTTGTACTATCAGCAGATATATCCCAGTTAGAACAGGTTAATTATGTACTAGAAACTATTGAGAATTCTTTACCAACTTTACGGGGGATTATTCATGCAGCAGGTTTACTCGATGACGGTATCCTACTACAACAAACTTGGGAACGTTTTGCAAAAGTTTTCGCCCCTAAAGTTTGCGGAATCTGGCATTTACATAGTTTAACTCAGAAATTGCCATTAGATTTCTTTGTACTATTTTCTTCTGCTGCTTCTTTGTTAGGTTCTTCCGGTCAAGCTAACCATGCTTCTGCTAATGCTTTTCTAGATGCTTTGGCTACTTATCGAAAAACACAAGAGCTAACAGCTTTAAGCATCAATTGGGGTCCCTGGGCTACAGTTGGAGCAGCTGCTCAACGAGACTTAAATCAACAAATGAGCATGAAAGGAGTCGGTTCAATAACTCCAGAAGCAGGATTGCAGATCCTAGAAAAAGTATGGTCACATTCTCCTGCGCAGATAGGAGTTGTACCTATAAACTGGACACAGTTTGATCAAGCTTCAGTTTCTCCATTTTTCAGCAATTTCACACAGGTACATAGCCAAGACAAGCCAAAAGCAAATAGTTTTATCAAACATTTAGAAGCAACTCCTATCAACGAACGTTATGCCCATTTGTTAACACACGTCAATTCGTTAGTTGCTAAAGTTTTACGGCTAAATCCATCAGAACCACTAGATCAACAACAAGGATTTTTCCAATTAGGAATGGATTCTTTAACTTCTGTAGAATTGAGAAATCTTCTTCGCAATAGTTTGGAATGCTCTTTACCTTCCACAATAGCATTGGAATATCCTACTTTAGAAACCTTAGTTAACTATTTAGCTTATGAAGTTTTGCCAATAGAGTTTTCTACTTCTGACCTTGATACAGAGCCTCAACAAAATGACCAAAATGATTCATTAGCTGATTTAACAGATGTATCTTTAGAAGAAGTTGCTCATCTGCTGCTTCAAGAATTAGAAACTAATGAGAAAGGGTAAAAATAATGAACCAAAACTTAACTGATGTCGATTATCAGTCTTTAATGAAGAAAGCTCTGATTGAGATCAGAGAAACAAAAAGCAAGCTCAATGCCTTAGAAAAGGCTATGAGTGAACCAATAGCTATTATTGGTATAGGTTGTCGGTTGCCTGGAGGAAACAATGATCCAGAAAGCTTTTGGCAACTATTATCTAATGGAGAAATAGCCATTGGTGAAGTTCCATTAGAGCGATGGGATGTAGATGCTTACTACAATCCAGATCCTGATGTACCCGGAAAGATCTGTACCCGTTATGGCGGATTTGTCGATCAGTTACAAGAGTTTGACGCTGGTTTTTTTGGCATTTCTCCCCGTGAAGCAGTTAGTCTAGATCCACAACAGCGTCTATTGCAAGAAGTAACTTGGGAAGCATTAGAAAATGCAGCTATTGTACCTAAACAACTTGCCGATAGTCTAACAGGAGTATTTATTGGTATCTGTCACAATGACTATTTGCACAAACTGCTAAACAGAGAAACAACAGAGATAGATGCATATATGGCTACAGGAAATTCTCACTCTGTAGCGGCAGGTCGCTTATCCTATTTTCTTGGTTTACAAGGTCCAAGTTTTGCGGTGGATACAGCTTGCTCCTCTTCATTGGTGGGAGTTCATTTAGCTTGCCAAAGCTTACGTAATAAAGAGTGCAATTTAGCCATTGCTGGAGGTGTAAACGTACTCTTATTACCAGAAGTTAGTATCAATTTTTCAAAAGCTCATATGCTAACTTCTGATAATCGTTGCAAAACTTTTGATCATCAAGCTGACGGCATTGTTCGCTCCGAAGGTTGTGGAGTGATCATTCTTAAGCGTCTTTCAGATGCCATAGCGGATAAAGACAACATCTTAGCCTTAATTCGTGGTTCAGCAGTCAATCATGATGGTCGTAGTAGCGGCTTGACTGTGCCTAATCGATTATCACAAGAAGCTGTTATTCGTCAAGCCCTGAAAAATGGAAAACTAGAAGCAAATGAAGTCAGCTATGTAGAAGCCCATGGGACAGGTACACCGTTGGGAGATCCCATAGAAGTCAGAGCATTGGCGACAGTCCTAGCACAAGGAAGATCAGCATCACAACCGTTACTTATAGGCTCTGTGAAAACCAATATTGGTCATCTAGAAGCGGCGGCGGGCGTCGCTGGCTTGATCAAAGTAGTGCTGTCACTGCAACATCAACAAATTCCTCCTCATCTGCATTTTCAACAACCCAATCCTCACATCAACTGGGAGCAACTGCCAATTCAAGTACCAACTAAGATGACTCCATGGCAGACGACTAACAACACCAGAATTGCAGGGGTGAGTTCTTTTGGCTTTAGCGGTACTAATGCCCATGTGATTTTAGAACAGGCACCTGCACCACAACCACAGCCATCTCAAATAGACCGACCCTTACAGCTGTTGACACTCTCGGCTAAGTCACAACCAGCACTACAAGAATTAATCGCTCGTTATCAACTTCATTTAGCCAAACACCCCGACTTGAATCTGGCAGATATTTGCTTTACAGCCAATACTGGAAGAGAGCATTTCTCTGCTCGTGTAGGTGTGATTGCTTCCTCCACTGATGAACTTGCAAATAAACTCACTACACTCCAGCCACAAGTATCAAGCACAAAACGCCCTAAAATTGCCTTTTTGTTCACTGGTCAAGGTTGTCAGTACCAGGGTATGGGACGCCAACTCTATCTCTCACAACCAACTTTCCGTCGCACCCTTGACTATTGCCAGCAAATCCTCGCATCCTTTCTAGATATACCTTTAGTAGAACTGTTGTATGCTGAGCATTCCCAAGATTCATTACTGGAGAATACAGCATATGCTCAACCGGCCATATTTGCTATTGAATATGCTTTGGCTCAGTTATGGCGTAGCTGGGGTGTTGAACCAGATGTTGTGATGGGTTATGGTCTTGGCGAGTATGTTGCTGCTACTATTGCTGGTGTTTTCAGTTTAGAAGATGCTTTGAAACTCGTAGCTGAGCGTGGTCGTTTGATGCAGGCTTTGACTCCATCCGCACAAATGGTTTCTGTGGAGCCTTTTTCTGACATTCTTGCTCAGGTGAGTTACTCTCCTGCTCGTATTCATTTTGTTTCCACTGTCACTGGTAAATCTAGCAACACTGAAATCTCTTGTCCTGACTACTGGCGTCAACACGCTTCCCAAACAGTGCAATTCTTTGCAGCGATGGATACTCTCCATCACCAAGGTGTGGATATATTTCTGGAGATTAGCCCTCGCCCCAGCTTGTTACCTATGGCTAGCGATCGCTCACCTTCAGATGTCGGTGTGTTTTTACATTCTTTACGTCCTACTTTCCCTGATTGGCAAGTCTTACTCGAAACTTTATTAAGTCTATATCTTCACGGTTATCCAGTCGACTGGTCTGGTTTTGACAAAGACTACTCTCGTTTGCGCTTACCATTACCTACTTATCCTTTTCAACGTCAACGGTATTGGATCAAAGATTTTTCAGGTTCTCACATCGAAAATAAGAATGGTACAAAAGACGAGCTTTTAGGCTGTAATGGCTCTTTTAAGAAAGAGCAAGACTTAGTTATCCAGTCAAACAAAGCAACATCTTCTATTCGTGAGGCGCTCTTAGGGGCAAATTTAGAAAATCAGCAACAGTTACTCAGTTCTTATTTAGAAGAACAAGTAGTAAGGGTAATGGAAATGCCGATATCAATGCTCGATAGAGAACAACCACTTCAAAATATAGGGTTGGATTCCATCATGGCATTGGTTTTACATAACTGGGTTGAAACTAACCTGGGCATAACTTTACAAACCGAAAACTTTTTTCAAGAACTGAGTTTCAACCAACTTGTTATCAATTTATGTCAACATCTGACAAATATTTCTGATTCTACCTCCAAAGCCACTAACAATTTAATGAGGCAGTCTAGAACTAGTCATTCTCAGTTACCATCAGATTTACTTTGGTGTATTCAATCTGAAGGTTCTAAATTACCTTTTATTTGCGTACATCCTGGTTCTTTAGAGCCTTATTTTTACAAAAATCTAGTAAGTTATTTAGGTAATGATCAACCTTTTTACTTACTACAACCTTCGGAACTTAATAATTTCCAAAATTATCAAAATGGATTTTCATCTTCAGTTACCATAGCAGATATAGCATCTAAATGCCTCAAGGCTTTGGATTCTCTTCACCCACAAAATTACATATTGGGTGGTTGGTCGTTGGGGGGGTGCGTAGCCTTAGAAATGGCACAACAGTTATATAAACGAGGACAAGAAGTACCTCTACTTGCATTATTAGATGCTGCTAATATAATGAACCTACCTTTTAATGAAGACTGGGTTTTGGTATTCTTCTTTGCTAATTATTTAGGAACACGTCATCATAAAGAACTTGTCTTGAGATACGATTTGTTAAAAATCTTTGATTTTGAACATCAATTGAATTACCTCTTGAAAGAAGCAATAGCACTAGGAGTTGTACCTAAAAATACTAGTTTTAATGAAATTCATCATCTTTTTGAATGTTACAAATTAGGCATGCGCAATTCTTGGAAACAAGCACAAAACTATCTTATTAAAAGCTACCCAGGACGTGTTACTTTATTTGAAACCAGTGAAGTTACAGAAATAGCTCATATCATATCTAATAGTCCCTTCTTATCTTGGAAGGAATGGAGTAAGCCCTTTCACAAAGAGCCAGAGATTCATATTGTTCCTGGGAATCATTATTCAATGTTTCTTGAACCTCATGTTCAAAAACTTGGAGAAAAGTTAAAAAGCTGCCTTAATGTTGCTCTTCTTGTTTGAAGAAAAGCAAATAGCTTTAAATTGAATAAGGACGTATAAGTAAAGCTTATGTAGCTTTACTTATAGGTGATTAAGACATCCTTTTAAACACCTTACGACAGGATGTTAATTACAACTTAGTTCCACATTCAGGACAGAAAGTGTGATTGGGTGGATTTTTTGCACCACAATTACCGCAATAAACTGGTTCTGGGGAACCTTTCTTTTGTTGGCGCGGCAAGCCTATCATCTGGGCGTTGCTCTTGCCTGGTGCTACCATTGGGTAACAGTTTTCGTCTTTGGTCACGTGAACATTGACTACTACTGGTCCATTGTGAGCCAACATTTCCGCGATCGCATCTTTTAATTCAGCGCGATCGCTAATCACCATCCCTTTAATCCCGTATGCCTTTCCCAACAACTCAATATCTGGCATCCCAACTTCCATATTAGAGCAAGAGTAACGCTCACCGTAGAAAGCTTGTTGCCACTGGCGTACCATCCCTTGCCAGCCGTTATTGAGAATTACAGTCTTGACATTTATCCCATACTGTGCTAATGTTCCTAGCTCCTGCAAATTCATTTGGAAGCTAGCATCACCACTGATACAGATAACTTCTTGATCAGGGAAAGCAACCTTAGCACCCATTGCTGCTGGTACACCAAAACCCATCGTTCCCAAACCAGCGCTAGAAATCCAGCGTCTAGGACCATTGTTGAGGAATTGTGCTGCCCACATTTGGTGTTGACCAACATCTGTGGTGTAGATTGCATCAGGTGCTTGGTTATTGAGTTCTACAACCACCTCTTGTGGTGAGATACTGTCCGGGTGTTGGGGTACTTCTAGAGGATATTCTTCTTTCCAACGGGTGATCAGGTTCAGCCACTCTTGCGTTTGATTAGGTGTCGTTGTTGCACTTAACTGCTTGGAGCGGCGCAACAAATCCAGCAACACGTTTCGCACATCACCAACAATCGGCACTTCAGGGATGCGATTTTTACCAACTTCAGCAGGATCGATATCGATGTGAATAACTTTAGCGCGGTTAGCGAATTCATCCAACTTGCCAGTAACACGATCATCAAATCTTGCACCGACGCAAATTAGCAAATCACAATCACTGACAGCAAAGTTAGCATAAGCCGTCCCGTGCATCCCTAGCATTCCCAAAGATAGGGGATGATTTTCGTCAAAAGCGCCGATCCCCATTAAAGTTGTTGTAACAGGGATATGAAATAACTCGGCTAGTTGTTTAATTTCTTGGTGAGCGTTTGCAGCGATCGCACCTCCACCCACATATAGTAAAGGACGACGGCTTTCACGAATCAACTTTAGCGCTGCACTAATTTGTCGTGGATTTCCCTTCACTGTGGGGCGATAACCTGGTAATCTAACTGAACCCGGTTCCACAGGCGAATAATCAAACTCTTCTAATGCCACATCTTTAGGCACATCAATCAAAACTGGTCCCGGACGCCCTGTGCTAGCAATGTGGAACGCTTCAGCAACAATTCGTGCCATATCCTTTGCGTCACGGACTACATAAGAGTGCTTGACTATTGGTAGTGTAATGCCGTAAATGTCTGTTTCTTGGAATGCATCTGTGCCGATCACCGCCCGCGACACTTGTCCGGTAACGATTACCATTGGTATTGAATCCATGTAGGCTGTAGCAATACCCGTTACCAAATTAGTTGCTCCTGGACCTGATGTACCAAAGCATACCCCTACCTTCCCTGTAGCACGGGCATAGCCATCCGCTGCGTGTGCAGCACCTTGTTCGTGTCTTACTAGAATGTGCTTAATTCCACCACCAGAAGCTTCCACCTTATATAGATCGTCATAAATTGGTAAAATCGCACCACCTGGATAGCCAAAAATGTACTCGACACCGTGACGGCTAAGACTATCAAGTAGAGCAAAACCACCAGATACGCGCATTGGCGCAACAACTGGTGATAGAGAGACGTGTGAATGGGTTTGATTCTCAGGTTGTGGGGAACGCAAATCTGGTTCAGAGACGCTTGGTGGATACACAGTCAAACCTCATTAGATTAAGTAGCTACGTTGATCCTTTTGTTTCCTAGCCGATGCTTTGCTTAATACGCTTTGTATCTCGCCTCTAATTGGAAATACCGAATATAGCGGGAGACTTACGGCGATCTCTTTAATTTTTAATCAGCACCTGTTAGTAAACTCTTGTTAAAAGAATAGTATACACTCAAATTTAAGCTGTTTTAAAGAAGCGAATAATTTCCCGCACATGATCGAGAAATTGTCCATCTGTTGAAAGTTGGGCTAAGGCTTGTCGTGCTTCTCTTGCTAAACGTTCGTGTTCAGTTTGATTAGTGGCACGTAATTCCTCTAGATTAGCACTAATGCGCGCTACTTCTTTGCGACTTTCTTCCAAATAAGTTTGCTGATTTGCGGCTAAGGAGAAAGGCTGTTCTGGGTTGAGTTGTTCCTCCAGACGCTTTACAGTTGCTTCAACAGCGTCAAATCGGCTGCGAAGTTCTACAATATCTTCCCGTGGGTAAGTCCATTCTTGACGAATCATTGTTAATCGCGCATACAAATACTCATAGGCGCTGATAGCTGGACGTAAGGCGGTTAATAATAAAGCTGCTCCAGAACTAACATAGCCTACAGCACTAATGCCGGTAGCTGCAAGAATGTAAAGACCAATGGCTGAGAGTACGTGTAAGGCGATCGCGACAACAAGCGATCGCTTTGCCAAAACCTTAACATACTCCAATTGCTTTTCAACAACTGGAATGTCTTTTTCTGCGGATTGTGCGCCTTGTGCTAAAACTTCTTTTGCTTGGAAATGCACATTCCAAGGTACAGTGACAATCACCAACAGCCACCAAAAGCTTGCACCCCCAATTACCCAGTCAATAAAGTTACCTGTAGGTAGGTGGAACCATTGCAGAACACTAAAAGCCAACAGAACCAAAACGACAATCCCAAAACTTGAACCCATAAAGAAGGTGAAATACATCTTGCCCTCATTTGTTGTGAAACTGTGACTTCTATGATGGCTTTTAGGTTGGGAGGAAAGGAGTAATGTTTGTGATGGTTCTTAGAGCTACACAGGGAATGGCAAATAGACAAACTAAGGTAAGATGCGCGATCGCCAAGAAATGCAGCTTGGGGATTTGAACCAGATGACGGTATTCATGACGAAAACGGACGTGGCGAAGATGACAGATCAACGAGACAATAAAAAACGCTTGAAGTGTTGCCGTGTTTCCACTCCAAGCGTTTCTTATCTTCAACTCACTCCTCACACACAAATAAAGACTATCACCGTCTTTATTGGTTGACAAGTATACTGGGTGACAGTTTTAAAACTGAACTTATCGAACAACCCAAGTGCTCAACTGATGTCTGTGAACACTTAGCGTCCTTGATCTCTCTTGGGGTTGGGTGAAACATGAGTACTGGGTGAGGTTGGTGATTCACAAACGCGCACTTTGATGGAGCTTTGCAGCGCTTGGCTACTTTTACCCCTGCTTGCATAAGCGATCACTCAGAGCTAGAGATACAGCAGTTTTGAGACAAATGAGGTACACCGATAGTCCAAGGGCAAACGGCGTTTGCCCCCACGAATGTACCTCACGCAATTTTATAAAGAAGAATACATGTGCTACTTCGCCAGAAGTCAGGATGAAGTTGATAGTACCTAAAAGTCCTTCTACATCCCCTCGAATTTCCCGCAACACTCATAGCAGGCTTCTTGGTTAGATGTTGTGGACTCAGACGCCGAAGTACCGGCTAACGCTCCGCTATCACTTAAAGGAAATATTATTAAGCCTGCCTTTTTGTCAGGATTAGGCTCCGAAGAACTAGGTTTGATAAACCCAATAATCATGACTTATGTTGCGCGTTTTACGCAGACTTTCCCCTCGACCTTTATCGAAATGAATAGGGTTTGTTATGTACTGATATGACAGTTCAATGCTTAAAGTTATATAAAGAAACACAGTTAAAGATTGAGAGTGCGGTCGCACAATGATCTTGTAAGTACGACCGATGACGCCGTTTATTCTCAATATGGACGACACGCTCACGCCATTTATCACGCTCCGAATTGGATGGTGAAGCATCAGCATTCTGAGAAAGAGCCAGAACAGATCCACTTACTAGGAGAATTGCTAAAAAGGCTGGAGAAAAACGTTTCATTGTTTTCTGGTCCTTAAATCATAAAAATATCGAATTTGACACTCGCAACCGTAGCCTGGATTTATCAATGCACAGAATTACTGCTACATTTTTTGCCGACACAACAGGACAACTTTTCAATCATGATTGTGCATGATGCTAAACTAAATATTCTGTTGCAAGCCATACATTATAGTTAGATATTTATTGACAAAATAAACATTATTTGCCACTAATTACTGCAGTCATCAAGCCAAACAAAGTGCGTTTAGTTAATGTTAAACCTGCTATAGATCCTCGCCCAACTACTAAGAGGATGTTTGAAAAGTCAGAAATTGAGTAAAAAAAGCTCTCAGAGGATGTCTGAAAAGTTTTGAGGAGGTAATTTTCACTACGGAAGTTGCTTTAACATTAAACGAATCATGGCGACATCAATAAAAGCCTCTGTTGTTTCAGGTAAAATCTCATAGTCCTTGCTTAATGGACGGCACCAGTTAAACTAACCAAAAGTTCTTTCAACAAGCCAACGTTTCGGCAGTACAACAAATCCTTTGTGTTCTTCGTGCCGTGTAACTACGCGTCAGCGAGAACCCACATTGCGCACTTCAAAATGAATTATCCCCCTTTTCAAGAAAAATTCTTAATAATGGTCAAACTGTTAAGTATTAATATTTAAATCCATTCGAGATTTATGTTCTTCATTTAACCATGCTAGTGAATTTTTGGAAATCTACGCGTATTACATGGTGAAGTGCGCAATCTGGGCGAGAACTATTCCCCGACACTTCCTGGATCGGTCAAAGAGTGAGAAATCCAGGGTAGAGTGTTATATTTGACGATGCCCTTGTGGAATAAAATCTGTTATGACCAGAGTAATAGTTATGCAATGGGGAACTTAGAGATAGAATGTGTCGGGTATAGGACAGATAGATATTAACTAAGGTGGACAGAAGATGGAGAGCGTAAAGGTGCTGGACATAGCGACTGAGATGGAATCTGTGAAATTACCAGATATCGTAATTTTGGGGGAAGTGGAAGGACTAGAAACACTAAAGGAGATTTTTCAGTATCAAGATCTCAGCCTTTTAGAAGTGTATTTAATATCGAACAAAATAGGGAAGACGGTTAAACAGGTAGAGCAGGAGAACCAAAAACTGTTTGCACGACTCAGATCAGAGCAGGTTTATGTAAATGATGTGTACTACATACTGGAATGCAACAGTGATAAGGTATGGGTGTTAGGAAAAACTGGATTGATGGAAGCAATCCTACCTTCAGCTACGGATCAAGCAGGAATAGGAATTTTTGAAGATATTGTGCAATATGCTACCAAATCAAGCAGGACGAAAATAGTTTGGGTCGTAGGTAGTGAAGAAGATTGGGGATTTGCGAGTTTATGTAAAGGGAAGTACACAAATATAGATGTAAGATTTGTGCCGACAGAAATGGTAGGGATTGCACTGAGACTATGTGTAGCAGACGCAGAAAAACAGTTGGTTGGTTGTGGAGCAGCATAGGGTTAGGCATAAGCGTTGGGCTGTGCCCTGAAGAGCGATCGCCATTGGTCGCTACTGCTGCTGTCGGCTAAAGTTCTTTTAGAAAACCAAGCAAAGCCTCGTTGACTTTTTGTGGATACTCTAGGGGAACCCAGTGACCTGCATTAGGGACGATAACCTGTCGTTTCAAGTTAGGAACAAACTCCGTCATTGAATCAAGGCTTACTCCTGGAAACTTCAAGACAGGATCTTTTTCCCCAGCAATGTACAGTGCTGGTTGTGATATCTTTTTACCTGACAACTGGGGGGTAACTTCCATATTGCGATCAATGTTGCGATACCAGTTGAGACTGCCACGGAAACCACTGTGTGTGTACTGTTCTACGTAATAGTCTATATCCTCTTGCGTCATTCCTGTTGGTAGCTCTTCGGGATCGCTCAGTCCGTCGAGAAAACCAGAAGTTGATGGTTTGGGATTCAGGAAAATTCCTTCAGGAGCACAACCACTAGCACTATAGTAAATTTTACTTAGGGAACGACGGATATCTGCTTCAAATTCTGCTTCGGCGATTCCGGGCTTTTGGAAGTAGACCATGTACCAGAAGTTGTCCCCAAAATTCTCTTGGTTTGTTAATGATCCAATAGGGTAACGCAAGTAAGGAACACTCATCCCAACAACAGCATTAACTCGTTCCTCATATAACAGTGCTGTATTCCAAGCTACTGGCGCACCCCAATCATGCCCAACGACAATGAATGTTTCGTGACCGAGAGCGTCAGCGATTCCTGCCACATCCCCTGTTAAGTTGAGTATGTCGTAAGCTTCAATCTCTTGTGGAGCATCACTACTATCATACCCTCTTTGATTAGGAACAGCCACTTGGAAGCCTGCTTCTACAAGCGGATCGATTTGATTACGCCATAAATACCAGCACTGAGGCCATCCATGAAGTAAGATCACTAAAGGTCCATCACCCTCAACCACTGTGTTCAAATGAACACTATTTGTTTCTATTGTGCGAAAGTTACGCTTCTTCATGTTGAAACCTCCTTCTATTTTTTTATCGACAAAATCACTGTGTATTAAGTGATTGAAATGACATTTAGCACCACTATTTATTTACCTGAGTTATATTGCCTTCATAATACAAGCTCAAGACCCATGCTTTTACTCCAGACTCAAACTCTCCGTTTCACCAAACCCGGAAAAATCTGCCAGATAAGGAGCGTTGTCAAGCAACTTGTGTTCAGTATAAAACGTCAGGGAAAAATATCCACATAACGGTTTGCTAATTGCCATCAATGCTATAAAATGTGTTTTCTATTTAAAATGTTATTCAAATGGCTTCTATAACTTCAGACTCAGTTCGTTCCTATCTTAAAGAAATAGGTCGTTACCCTTTGATGACTCAGAGCGAAGAAATTGCTTGTGCCAGAAAAGTCTACCAGATGATAAAAATTGACCAACAGCGACTCGAAATTGCTACTGAACTCAACCGAGAACCCACAGACGTGGAGCTAGCAGATTCGCTCGGTAAAACTGACAATGAAATACGTTTAATTCTTCATCAAGGTCGGAGGGCGAAACAGCAGATGCTCAACGCTAACCTCCGACTCGTGGTTTCGGTGGCAAAGAAATATCAGAACCGAAACTTAGAATTCTTAGATTTAATTCAGGAAGGAACTTTAGGGTTGGACAGAGCAATAGAGAAATTTGATCCCAATAAAGGTTACAAGTTATCAACCTACGCTTATTGGTGGATCACCCAAGCCATTACCAGAGCCATAGCCGAAAAATCCCGCACTATTCGCCTACCTATTCATATTAATGAAAAGCTTAACCAAATTAAGAAATTACAACGAGAATTGTCTCAATCATTGGGTCGCAAGCCCACTGTAGCAGAAATTGCTGAATCATTAGAGATGACCGCACAACAAGTCAGAGACTATCTCCAGTATTCCAGATACCCTCAGTCTTTGGATATGAAAATAGGTGATGATAAAGATACTGCCCTTGGCGATTTGTTACCAAGTGATGAACTCCCCTTGGATGTGCAGTTACATCAGGAGCTTGTGCGTCAGAATTTACAACAATTCATGGAATCAAGTTTAACCCCTGTTCAGCGTCAAGTTCTCACCTTGCGCTTTGGACTAGAGGATGGTGAACAACTAACCTTGGCTGCGATCGCAGTTCGGCTCAACGTTAGTCGGGAGAGAGTTAGACAAATAGAATCTAAAGCTCTTAATATTCTGCGTCGTCAGGGTAGTTACTTAAATAATTAGAAATTAGAGCTTGACTCAAATCGGCTTGGGCAATCCTATAAGCCCAACCACGCTCAATACTGCGTAGGTTTTGCCCGAAAATTCGCCCTGAACTAAAGTTCGGGCGCTTTAGCTGGCATTGAGCTAAAAGCTCACTGGGTCATCTTTTAACCCATTTTAATGGGTTTCAGCTTTGAGCCAGGAAATTTATTTCCTGGCTCAAAACCTACGCAGTGGTTTACTGATAGTACCAGTGCAAGTAAGTGCTGAAAATGTTGGCTCTACTACCAATAGTACAAATCCGGGTAATGCTTTTGGAGCGATCGCTTATTCTCCATCAACACAAATGTATGGTTCATTTGATTAACTTTTTTGGTTGATCACTTTGTTCTGCTGTCACAGACTCGATTGCGATATTGACGGTATTTTATTTTTGCATAAACGTCTTTATCCCAATCGCAATACAAGCTATGACACTCAATTTATATTTACTGAGACATGGAGAAACTACTTTTAGTCAAAGTGGTAATTTCTGCGGTGAAACTGATGCAGAATTGACATCTGCTGGTATGCAGATGGCGTCGGCTTTTGCCGATGTTTATCAAAAATTGAAGTGGGAGGCTGTTTATGTTAGCCCAATGAAGCGCACAATTGCAACTGCCAAGCCATTTTGTGATGCTATCGGGATGGATATGCAGTTGCGTGACGGACTTAGAGAGGGTAGTTACGGTGAATGGGAAACCAAGAGTAAATCGTTTGCCCAAGAGAATTACCCAGAAAACTATGTAAAATGGTTGACAGAACCTGCTTGGAATGCACCCATTGGTGGAGAAACTGCGGTAGATATCGCTAACCGTTCTATGGCTGTAATTGCTGAAATTCAACAAAAACATCCCCAAGGTAATGTTTTAGTCGTTTCGCATAAAGCCACGATTCGGATTATGCTTTGCAGTTTACTAGGAATTGATTTAGGACGCTATCGCTATCGGGTCAATGTTTTGGTTGCGTCGGTAACTATGGTTAAATTTGACGATAATGGCCCCTTGTTAGAAATGTTAGGAGATCGCCATCATATACCCGATCATATTCGCTCTCGTCCGGGAACATAATAGTGCAAGTTTAGTTCTACTCAATTCGAGCGCGTCAACATACGTGGTCAGGTTGGAAGTGTTGGGAAGTTTTTTCCACGATATGATGAGCATAACATAGCACAATAGTAGAGGATGCGAAAAGATAATGAGCGTACAAACCGATGATGAAGCAATGGACGCTATGCAGTCCGCGATCGCATCCTGTGACTGGCTTTGTTATTTGCGGGTTCGGCGCGCTTATATCAGCAGTGGCGGGAGGCAAGCAGCAATCAACAGGATGATCCGTTCTCTAGGCGAAGAGCAGCAGATGGCTTACGGTCGATATTTCAAAACATATGCAGATATTTCTCCAGATATTAGAAAAATTCTCGTTCAAGAAGATCTGCTGAAAGCACACGAGCGACAACGTGCGCACGAGGAAAGAATAAATCAGGGTGGAGGATGGGATAAGCCGATCAAACGACGGAATGAGGGGTTGGGATGAACCCCGACAAAACAGGACAACATGAGTCCTAGTCTAACAAGTGAAACACCTGGGTGAGGGTGCGATCTGCACACAAAAGCCCAGAAACGTCTCCGTAATTTTAAAAGTTCAGTGGTGCGTTTTTTCGTTCGCGGAGCGTCTCCCCAAGGAGAAGGTTGGCCGGTTTTGTCTAGGAAAAATGTAGCGTCAGACAAAATAGGAGATCGCACTTCGGCGCAGTGTAATCATGCAATAGCCCCCAAAGTAAAGGTGTAGAAAGTCTAACAAAAACCAAGCTGACCAGAGGGGCGCACTATTGAATGCAGTGCTGAATGGCGATTGCGGTAAAAGCGCAGTGCCAGAGGCGATCGCACTCCTTGCGCCTACGACCTTGGCAGTTAAGAAAACTTTTACCTTCCAAAAATCCCACACCCAAAAACTTTAACTGCTGATGCACATCTTGCACAATAGAGTTTTTGGGTGTTGCTGTGCGAGTAATTAATGAATGCAACGGGTGCTAGAGCGTGCTAACGCTAGTGAACAGTGGGCAAATTTGCTATGAAAGAAGAAAGCACAACGCTAACTGGAAAAGGTGACGAAAAAGTGAAAACTGATCCACAGATCAAGGTTGAAGCGATAGATAATCATTCACCGTACTTAGAGACAGTCTTAAAACTGTGGCGCGCAAATTCTAAAACTCTTGGTAGATTTCCCAGAGGAGCATTTGAGGAGCATGCTGCACGTCGTCAAATTCTTGTAGCCCTTGAACCCGAAATAGGATGTATTGGATATCTTTTATACCGGCATTCCCGTGCCTGGATCACTATCACTCATTTATGTATTGACCCGTCACATCGCAGTAAGGGAGTAGCAAAACTGCTGGTCGAACACTTAAAACAAATAACAACATATTCTCGCGGAATTAACCTAAGTTGTCGTCGGGACTACAACCTAGAAAGAATGTGGTTGAGTTTTGGCTTTATTGCCTACAAGGATGAGATCGGACGGGGTAAGAAAGAGAAAACAATACTTACTCGTTGGGTACTAGAACGTAAACATCTTCCTCTATTTTCTAAGTTAATTCAGCAGCAAATTGAGTCAAAATTGTGTGTGATAATTGCCCCAGATATTTTCTTTACATTATACTTGGACGAAAAAAATGATACTGAAAACCAAAATATTCTACTAGCTGACTGGGTACAGACTGAGTTAACGTTATGCATTAATGATGAAATTTTTAATCAAATTAATAAAAATGACGACACTGATGAGAGAAATAAAATGCGTAATTTTGCAGAAACTTTTACTCGCTTACCTTGTGACAGCGAAAAATTAGAATCTGTATATTTACAAATCGAAAATTTATTAAAAAACAATCAAGTAAAAATTGATGAATCTCTAGTGCGTTATCTCGCTAGATCAATTACATCAGATTCTCATTTGTTTTTGACTAAAGATAAACAATTTCTAAATTTAGAAGATAAAATTTATGAAATATTTAAATTATCAATTTTTCATCCGGAACAACTAATAAATCAGCTTGATGAACTGCACCATAGACCTAATTATCAACCCGTGCGCCTTTCCGGAACATCTTCAGAAAAAATTCAAATCAAGATAGGTGAAGAATCTTTTCTAGCTGAATTTTTTCAAAATTTTCACAAAAATGAAGATAAGACAATCTTTCAGGATCATTTACGGCGTTTTTTAGCGAAAACTGACAAGTTTGAGTGTATTGTTGTGAGAGAAGGAACCAATCAACCACAAGCTTTAATTGTGTATGGAAGGCAGAAAGAAAATGAGCTAGAAATTCCACTGTTACGAGTTCGCAGTGACAAAATTTCGTCTACTCTCGCTAATCACTTGATTTTTAAGTCAATTTGTCTGTCTGCTAGTGAAAAACGACAATTTACAAGAATTACAGATCCCTACCTAGAAGAACCTGTTATCACAGCTATTCAAGAAGACACTTTTGTCCAAGTTAATAATGGATGGTTAAAAGCCAATTTACCAGTTGTTAAAACTTCGTCCGAATTATCAAAATACTTAACGTCTCTCGCTTCTCAGTTTGGAGATGAATACAACTTCCTTCTAGAAATTGCTAAGAATTTTGAAGATAATACAGTTAAAGCTCCTCAACAGCTAATAGATATTGAACGCTTCTTATTTCCTGTAAAAATTAAGGATGCTAATATTGCTACATTTATTATTCCTATCCAACCTAGATGGGCAAAAGATTTATTTGATGAAAATTTAGCTAATCAAATGCTTCCTTTGCAAGAATTCGGAGTTAAGCCTGAATTAGCATTTAACCGTGAAGCTGTTTACTATCGTTCGGTTAAAAACTCAAGGGGATTGAATGCTCCTTGTAGAATTCTTTGGTATGTAAGTGAAACTCAAGGAGAAAGAAAAGGTGGGGGTTTCTATAATGTTGGTTATATTCGTGCTTGCTCTTATGTGGATGAAGTGATTATTGGTAAGCCTAAAGATCTTTACCGACGTTTTCAAAGATTAGGAGTTTATAAGCTAACTGATATTCAGAACATATCAATGGATAAAGATGGTTATATTATGTCGATTCGATTTAGTGATACAGAATTATTTAATAATTCCGTATCCAAACAACAACTTCAGCAAATTTTGTCAAAGGATAATCTCTTACTGATTTCGCCTTATAGAATTACTGAAGAAGATTTTATGAAAGTGTATAATCTAGGGATGAAACCAATTAAAGTATAAATAACTTACATGTCATGTAACATTCTATTAATCTCAGTAAAACCTAAGTATGCTTATAAAATTTTTGAAGAGCGAACCAAGCAAGTAGAATTGCGTAGAGTTAGAACTCGGCTTAAGAAAGGGGATATTGTCCTTGTTTATGTAACGTCTCCAGAAAAAGCTTTTTTAGGGTTTGCAGAAGTAGATGCTGTCATGGAAAAAGCAGCGACAAATACTGAACTTAAACAGTTTTGGAAAGAAGTGAAAGATTATGCTGGTATCAGTCATAAAGAATTTTATCAATACTACAAAGGAGCATCAGTTGCAGTAGGATTTTTTTTAAAAAACATCAAAAAATTTGACCATCCTATTGGCTTAGAATCTTTAAAACAAAAAATATCTTACTTGCGTCCACCTCAAAGCTATCGCTATCTTAATGAACTCGAGTATAGGACTATCTTGGCTTTAGGAGGAGAAAAATTTGCAGTATCAGCAAATAAAAGTGATCCTTAAGATAACTAATTATCTTTATTGTTGTGCTTGTGTATAAAGTAAATTAAATTTAATGGTGAAAAAATTGATAATGATAAAAAGGCTATGTTGTGAATAAAAAAGAAGAATTTAGCAAATTATTTAAAGAATTTATTAGTTCTTACCCTTATACCCCGGTTGGGTTACGTCATAAGACGAGTTATGAAGAGCAGCGTCAAAAAGGAAAGAGAAATTTTCAAGCAATAGTCTCTGCCTATGAATCTGGGGAAGATATAACCGAAGTAGTTTTGTCACATCTTCTTCCTTACGCAGCCACAGCTAATAATAGTCAAAGAGATGTTTGGATACACTATGCATCAGTTATAGATAAGGACATTAAAAAATGCTTTGAATCTGTTGGAACAAAACCAGAACACTTGAGGAATATAGCTCAAGCTATATTTCATTTTGTCTACCGCTGTTATCAAGATCCTACTCAGCTAGAAGAAGCTTGTCAGGAGTTTTCAAAATTACCTTATACACAAAGCTTCCAAATAGGAATGCTTACACCTATCCTGAATGCTCTGCGACCTGATGATTTTTTATTAATTAATGAAAAATCAAAGCAAGTTATTAATTATATCGCACGAGAATCTTATACCGAAAAGTTAACCGAATATCCGTCTATTAACGCAGCAGGGAAAATTTTGATTAAAGAATTAGCTTCTGATATGCGTCATTTGGGTGTGCCAGCTTTACGAGATGATGACTTATTCGACATGTTTTGTCATTGGCTAGTCGCTGTGAAAAACTATGGTTTTAATTCTAAAAAACATAAATCTGGTGATCAAGTTGATACACTTACTATCGATCTTCAAGAACAAGAAAAACAACCAGAATATTCTCTCGGTGAATGTGCAATAGATATTGGTCTTAAAGAAGAGACACTTTTAAATTGGTTAAAAGCAATAGATCGTAAAAAGCAAATAATTTTTTATGGTCCTCCAGGTACAGGTAAAACATATGTTGCTAAGAAACTAGCTAAATATCTGACTAATGGCAGTCTTGGTTTTGTGGAATTTGTTCAATTCCATTCTGCCTATACTTATGAAGACTTCATACAAGGAATTCGTCCACAAAGAATTGATGGAGGACTTGATTATCCACTGGTTAACGGACGTTTCCTTAATTTTTGTGATCAGGCAGCTCGTTGTCAGCACACTTGCGTGTTGATTATAGATGAAATCAACCGTGCGAATGCTGCCCATGTTTTTGGGGAGTTAATGTATTTGCTAGAGTATCGTAATGAAAAAATAACTTTGGCAGCAGGTGAAATATTCAGTATTCCTGATAATGTACGAATCATCGGCACAATGAACACAGCAGATCGGTCTATTGCTCTGGTGGATTATGCTCTGCGTCGCCGCTTTGCCTTTGTTCCTCTATACCCAAATTATGAGATTTTACGCCAACATCACTTAAATACTGGTTTTCCAGTAGAAAAATTGATTAAAACACTGAGGAAGTTGAACCAAGTAATTGGTAATCCTCACAACGAAGTGGGTATTAGTTTTTTCTTGAGATCCGACTTAGCGGATCAGATTGATAATATTTGGCAGCTTGAGATTGAGCCGTATTTAGAAGAATATTTCTTCGACCAACCTAGTAAAGTGGATCTGTTTCGCTGGAATGAAATCAAGAAGCAAATTTACTCATGAGTGTCACATTGCCACAAATAATAGAGTTAATTGAATATGTACCGAATTCGTTGGGGCGAACACTACTTCCTGACGCAGTAGGAGAAATGTTATGGCGTAACTACAATACTCAGGTGAGCGTGGAGTTCCCTTCTCCGAAAACGGACAATCACTGGCGACTAACTTCCCAAGGGTGGGTTGGTCATATTCCTTTAACACCTGATTTTCATCTTGCCTTACGCCCCAAAGTCAAGCTAAGTAATCTTTTCCGAATGCTGGAGTACACCTATGATCTCAAAGGTTTTCGCTTTTTGGAAGGACTGGTGGATTGTCAAACTCTCTTAGAATTTTATGAACGGCTAGCTGATATCTTAGCTCGTCGCATTCTCAAACGTAGTCGTCAAGGATTCTATTGTGCTTATGTTTCCAAAACAGAACGTTTACCTCATGTCCGAGGACGTATTAATGTAAGACAACTAGTTACTAGACCGTGGGATACTAAAATACAATGTCAGTATGAACAACATACCGCAGACCTTGAAGACAATCAAATTATTGCTTGGACGCTCTGGCAAATTGTCCATAGTGGTTTGTGTACAGAACGTGTAATGCCAACGTTACGCACTGCGTATCATTCATTACAAAGATTAGTGACATTGCAACCGTGTAACCCGAGAAGTTGTATAGGACGACGATATAACCGCCTAAATCAGGACTATCACCCTTTACATGCACTTTGTCGCTTCTTTTTGGAACACATTGCACCTAGCCACGAAACGGGAACAAATGCGATGTTACCTTTTTTGGTTAATCTGTCCCAACTTTATGAACGCTTTGTAGCTGAATGGTTGAAAGCGCATCGGGAAACTTTACTACTACCCTTCAGTTTGGATATTCAGTCCCAAGAAAGAATTTATTTGGGTCAACAGCAAGAACTATACTTGGACATTGACTTAGTAATTTATGACTTAAGAACAGGGATAGCCAGATATGTTTTAGATACTAAGTATAAAACTGCTTCTAGAGCATTAACTTCTGATATTAACCAGATGGTCGCCTATGCAGAAGCAAAAGGCTGTCACCAGGCAATTCTAATTTATCCATCACCCTTGGCAGAACCTTTGAATATCAAAGTTGGTAGCATCCAGATTCGCAGTTTAACTTTTTCTTTAGAAGGAGATTTGGAACAAGCAGGTTATCATTTTTTACAAGATGTGTTAAAAACTGACTCCGTTGTCGGGTATAGGGATCCACGCACTCTTTGACGTGGGACTGGAAAAAGGACGTAGAATGTGCAATCGTCACTTTGAAAATATCCCAGATCTGATCCAATACGGTTCGGTTAAAGCCTAAAGCCTAAAATTGCGTAGGTTGGGTTGAGGAACGAAACCCAACATTTTTAGGATTTTGTTGGGTAACACGAGCGTTCAACCCAACCTACAATTATCCTTAAGCGAACCGTATTGAGATCTGATCTGTGAAAATTGGTCAATTAGCAACTCGTAGCTATCCATAGTTGAGCGCAGCGATAGCGTTCGCGTAAAGCCCTGCGGGCATAGCTGCGCGTCGGGCGCAGCCTCTCCGTGAGGAGAAGCGTCTCCGATAGGAGAAGAGAAGCATTGCTGCCAAGGGCAGATCGCACAAGCATTTTTCAGCCTTTGCAATCTCTCAGGCTCTTCTGGCAAGCAGAACAAGCCTATGTTGATCCCAACCTTAGAGAAAATTTATGTAATAAATTATCCGAAGTCAGTATGAGTACGCTATAGTTTTAATCAGGCTCGAAATGAGTTTGCTTGAATAGGAATTAATTGATATGACGACTACCAGTGGCAAATGTCCGGTGATACACGGTGGTACTACGACAACTAGCATGTCGAATACGGAATGGTGGCCCAAAGCACTCAACCTCGATATTTTGAGTCAGCACGATCGCAAGACCAATCCGATGGGAGCGAACTTCAATTATCGGGAGGAGGTTAAGAAACTTGACGTAGCCGCGCTCAAAAAAGACCTGCACGCACTAATGACGGACAGCCAGGAGTGGTGGCCAGCGGACTGGGGACACTATGGCGGGTTGATGATCCGCATGACCTGGCACGCTGCGGGTACTTATCGGATAGCTGATGGTCGCGGTGGTGCGGGTACCGGTAATCAGCGCTTTGCACCTATCAACTCTTGGCCGGATAACGCTAACCTGGACAAGGCTCGCCGTCTGCTTTGGCCCGTTAAGAAGAAATATGGCAACAAGCTCAGTTGGGCGGATCTGATTGCCTACGCAGGCACCATCGCTTATGAATCTATGGGGCTAAAGACCTTCGGTTTTGCCTTTGGACGGGAAGATATTTGGCATCCCGAAAAAGATATATACTGGGGTTCGGAGAAAGAATGGCTCGCGCCCAGCAACGATCCCAACAGTCGCTATTCTGGCGAGCGGGATCTCGACAATCCGCTGGCTGCCGTGATGATGGGGCTAGTCTACGTCAACCCCCAAGGTGTAGACGGCAATCCCGACCCACTCAAGACCGCCCATGATGTACGTGAGACCTTTGCCCGTATGGCTATGAACGACGAAGAAACCGTCGCCCTTACCGCTGGTGGCCACACGGTGGGTAAATGTCACGGTAACGGCGATGCTGCGTTGCTCGGTGTGGAACCTGAAGCCGCCGATATCGAAGAACAGGGCTTGGGTTGGATCAACAACACCCATCGCGGTATTGGTCGCAACACCGTGACCAGCGGTATTGAAGGCGCATGGACGACCTATCCCACCCGATGGGACAACGGCTATTTCCACCAGTTGCTTAATTACGACTGGGAACTGAAGAAGAGCCCTGCCGGTGCGTGGCAGTGGGAACCGATCAACATCAAAGAAGAAGACAAGCCCGTTGATGTCGAAGACCCCACGATCCGCCTCAACCCGATCATGACCGATGCCGATATGGCGATGAAGATGGATCCTGAATATCGGAAAATCTCCGAGCGCTTCTACCACGATCCGGTCTACTTTGCCGAGACCTTTGCACGGGCGTGGTTCAAGCTGACACACCGGGATTTGGGGCCGAAGACTCGTTACATCGGCCCCGACGTGCCGCAAGAAGACCTAATCTGGCAGGATCCGATCCCCGCCGGGAACACTAACTATGATGTTCAGGTCGTGAAGGACGCAATTGCAGCCAGCGGTCTGAGCATCAGCGAAATGGTATGCACCGCCTGGGATAGCGCCAGAACCTTCCGGGATTCGGACAAGCGTGGGGGGGCTAACGGGGCACGTATCCGCCTAACCCCCCAGAAGGATTGGGAAGCTAACGAGCCTGCAAGTCTGGCCAAAGTGCTGGCCGTACTGGAAGGCATCGCGGCGGATACCGGTGCCAGCGTCGCAGATGTTATCATACTCGCAGGTAACGTTGGCATCGAGCAGGCGGCTAAGGCTGCTGGTTTTGACATTACCGTTCCCTTCTCCCCTGGCCGGGGCGACGCAACGGACGAGATGACCGATGCCGAATCGTTCGAGCCACTAGAGCCTGTCCATGACGGCTACCGTAACTGGCTCAAGAAGGACTACAGCGTTAGTCCCGAAGAGCTGATGCTTGATCGCACACAACTTATAGGGTTGACTGCTCCTGAAATGACGGTACTGGTTGGCGGTATGCGCGTGCTAGGTACCAACTATGGCGGCACCAAGCACGGTGTGTTTACTGATCGCGAAGGCGTATTAACAAACGACTTCTTCGTGAACCTAACGGACATGAACTACGTGTGGAAGCCAGCTGGTAATAACATGTATGAAATCCGCGATCGCAAGACGGATCATGTTAAGTGGACGGCGACACGGGTAGATCTTGTCTTCGGTTCCAACTCGATCCTTCGTGCCTATGCCGAAGTCTACGCGCAGGATGACAACAAAGAAAAGTTCGTGCAGGACTTCGTCACAGCCTGGGCGAAGGTGATGAACGCCGACCGCTTTGATATAGCTTAACTTTCATAACACATCCTCACACTGTTAAGCATCGCGGTGTGGGGATATGTATGTGGGATCAAGTACAATCATTGCAGAACTTCCCAGTCTTCTAAAGCAACTGGTTGTGTGGGGTCGTCATAACAGTATGGCTTTGTGTTGTGCATTGGATAAGGATTTGTAGTTGATTGGGGTATATGTTGAGCTTGGTACTGTGAAGTTTTAGTTTCCAGAATAATCACTTCGACAGCATCCCCAGCATGGAAGGGTAAACCCTGTAGGGTCAAAGTTCCATCTTCAGTTAAAACGACTTCTATTTTGTGAGCTTTCATATTTCAAAGACACTTTGCTTTATCCCATTCAAACTCTATCACTAAATCGTATTACTTAATATTTCAGCGTAACTACAAAATGTTGTGGCAGCGATACCGAGTACACTTTGTTCGCACAGATGTAAAAGAGCTTTTACATTCTTTGCTATAATTCAAGTAAAATGATGTCAATAACTTTGACAAAATTTTCTATACCTCCGTCAACTCTTTTTACAATGCTCCTTTGGAGACGCTACGCTAACACTATAAAAAATCAGCTATGAAAGAAATCATTGCTGCCAACCTGATCCGCTACCGTAAAAGTCTAGGCTTGTCTCAAGAGCAACTTGCTGCAACTACCGGGGTAACTCGCCAGAGCATTAATAACTACGAGAACGCCAAAACCTTACCAGATAGCAAAATCCTTTCTGCTTTGGCGAATGCGTTGGGCGTTACACTTGATGACTTACTACGTTCTCAAGGTGAAGGACTACCGAACTTCCGGTTCCGCGCTCATGTGGAATTCGGCAAAAACGCCCAATTTGCAGCCCAAGTGCTACGAATGCTGCAAACTTATATCGCCCTAGAACAAGCTGTTGGCTTACCAAGCTATACCCCAGAAAGTACACCCTGCTATCAAGTAGAAGGTAACGAGAAGCACATTCAGAAAATAGCTGCTTTGTTTCGCCATCGCTTAGGCTTAGGAGATGCTCCTATTACTAACCTGTTTCAGTCCGTTGAAGAAATCGGCTTAAAGGTTTTACGCTCCTCCGTTCCGATTAAAGGTTTCTTTGGTCTGAGTGCTTGTAGTGATATTGACGGTGCTTTTGTTTTGGTGAATACCTCTAACATTAGCATTGAACGTCAATTATTTACCCTTGCACATGAGATCGGACACTTAATTTTTCACCGTGGAGAGTACCAAGAAATTTTAATTGAAGAAGAAACTTTATCGGAAGAAAAACCACAAGAAAAGGTAGCTGATTACTTTGCTAGTCACCTACTTGTTCCCCAAGCTGAATTTGAGCGTATGTACTCACTTACCCAAGATATCGTCAAACTCAAACGCCATTTTCGGGTGAGTTACTTAGTCATCTTAAGTCGTTTAGCATCCATGGGAATCATTGATTTCGATAAAGAGAAAGCAAAAATTTGTGCAATTTATAAAAAGCAACATGATGGTGCATCTTTACAAAATTTAATGGAATTGCCACCAGTACTACTTTTAGATGATTATCCAGAAAATGAACGTTATGAATTTCTAATTTGGCAGTCTTTAAAATTGGGCAAAATTTCAGAGATGAAAGCCGCAGAACTTCTCAACTTAACTGTAGAAAAACTGCGGGTGTGTCGTCAAGAAATACCCCCCTTTCGGAATTGAGGATAATTTCGGAATTGAGGATAATACTGTTGAAGCTTAATCAAGATGCGTTTACCTCACGCCCTTACCCATGAACGAACAACGTCAGCAAGCCTATCTCAACCTGATTCGTAGTCTGTTAGATGCCCCCAATGGTGAAGTACCAAAGATTTTAGCCGCACACCAAGATTTACTTGATGCTGGCTTGGTGCAGAAAGTAGAAGAAGTAGCACAGATGTGTTCTCAACATGGAGATGAGAAGACAGCGAATAGGTTGCAAAATTTGGCAATGCAACTAGGGGAAGCGTTGAATCTAGATACTCAAATAGATTTGCAATCTCTGAGTAAAGAGGAGATACAAGCATATATTCGATTTTTGATCCAGGTACTACAAGCAACCGAAAACAGCAAAGGTAATCCCGAGATAGTTTACTTTTTGTTGGCACAGAATATAGACAAACTTGATGGAGTGTTTGCAGAAATACTACGTCGTTGCGCAACAAATAGAAGGGAA
Organism: Aetokthonos hydrillicola CCALA 1050; assembly: GCF_017591665.1. GTDB lineage: Bacteria > Cyanobacteriota > Cyanobacteriia > Cyanobacteriales > Nostocaceae > Aetokthonos > Aetokthonos hydrillicola. The sequence continues at coordinate 74,597 of NZ_JAAKGC010000019.1, forward strand.
GCGAAAGCACATGAGGTGGAAGATTTAGCAGCAATTATTGGTAAATTTAGCAATCTAATTCAGCAATTCCCCTCGGGTGACAAAGCCAGCAATATAGAAATTGCTATCACTGGCTACGAAGTCGCGTTAACTGTCTACACCAAAAAAGCTTTTCGTGTTGATTGGGCAGCAACGCAAAATAATCTTGCAGCTGCCTACTGGGGGAGAATCAAAGGAGACAGGGCAGAGAACATCGAAAATGCAATCGCTGCATATACTGCGGCTTTAACTGTCAGAACCAGGGAAGCTTTGCCTGTTGATTGGGCAGCAACGCAAAATAATCTCGCTGTTGCCTACTGGGGGAGAATCAAAGGAGACAGGGCAGAGAACATCGAAAATGCAATCGCTGCATATACTGCGGCTTTAACCGTCTGGACTAGGGAAGATTTGCCTGTTGATTGGGCAGCAACGCAAAATAATCTCGCCAATGCCTACAGCAAGAGAATCAAAGGCGACAGAGCAGAGAACATCGAAAATGCGATCAATGCTTATACTGCGGCTTTAACTGTTTATACTAGAGAAGCTTTGCCTGTTGATTGGGCAGCGACGCAAAATAATCTCGCTGCTGCCTACTGGGGGACAATCAAAGGCGACAGAGCAGAGAATATCGAAAATGCAATCGCTGCATATACTGCGGCTTTAACTGTCAGAACCAGGGAAGCTTTGCCTGTTGATTGGGCAGCAACACAAAATAATCTCGCTGCTGCCTACAGTGATAGAATCAGAGGAGACAAGGCAGAGAACATCGAAAAAGCGATCGCTGCTTCTACGGCGGCTTTAACTGTCTACACCAAGGAAGCTTTGCCTGTTGATTGGGCAGCAACGCAAAATAATCTCGCCAATGCCTACAGCAAGAGAATTAAAGGCGACAGAGCAGAGAACATCGAATATGCGATCACTGCATCTACTGCGGCTTTAACTGTCTACACCAGGGAAGCTTTGCCTGTTGATTGGGCAGCAACGCAAAATAATCTCGCCACTGCCTACAGCAAGAGAATTAAAGGCGACAGAGCAGAGAACATCGAAAATGCGATCACTGCATATACTGCGGCTTTAACTGTCTACACCAGGGAAGCTTTGCCTGTTGATTGGGCAGCAACGCAAAATAATCTCGCCAATGCCTACAGCAAGAGAATTAAAGGCGACAGAGCAGAGAACATCGAAAAAGCGATCACTGCATATACTGCGGCTTTAACTGTCTACACCAGGGAAGCTTTGCCTATTGATTGGGCAATGACGCAAAATAATCTCGCTCTTGCCTACAGGGACACAATCAAAGGCGACAAAGCAGAGAACATCGAAAATGCAATCAAGGCTTATACTGCGGCTTTAACCGTCTACACCAGGGAAGCTTTGCCTGTTGATTGGGCAGCAACGCAAAATAATCTCGCTGCTGCCTACAGAGAGAGAATCAAAGGCGACAAAGCAGAGAACATCGAATATGCGATCACTGCATCTACTGCGGCTTTAACTGTCAGAACTAGGGAAGCATTGCCTGTTGATTGGGCAGCAACGCAAAATAATCTCGCCAATGCCTACAGCGATAGAATCAAAGCCGACAGAGCAGAGAATATCGAAAATGCGATCAAGGCTTATACTGCGGCTTTAACTGTCTACACCAGGGAAGCTTTGCCTCAAAATTGGGCAGCAACGCAAAATAATCTCGCTGTTGCCTACAGCAATAAAATCAAAGGCGACAGAGCAGAGAATATCGAAAATGCGATCAAGGCTTATACTGCGGCTTTAACTGTCTACACCAGGGAAGCTTTGCCTCAAAATTGGGCAATGACGCAAAATAATCTCGCTCTTGCCTACAGCAATAAAATCAAAGGAGACAGAGCAGAGAACATCGAAAATGCGATCAAGGCTTATACTGAGGCTTTAACTGTTTATACTAGAGAAGCATTGCCTATTGATTGGGCAATGACGCAAAATAATCTCGCTCTTGCCTACAGCAATAAAATCAAAGGAGACAAGGCTGAGAATATCGAAATGGCGATCGCTGCTTTTACTGACGCTTTAACTGTCAGAACTAGGGAAGCATTGCCTGTTGATTGGGCAACGACGCAAAATAATCTCGCCAATGCCTACAGCAAGAGAATCAAAGGCGACAGAGCAGAGAATATCGAAAATGCGATCAAGGCTTATACAGCGGCTTTAACTGTCTACACCAGGGAAGCTTTGCCTCAAAATTGGGCAGAAACTTTATTCAACCGGGGAATTACTTACCAAGACGCAAACCAGTTTGATTTAGCATACAATGATTTTAAGTCTGCCATTGACACAGTAGAATCTTTACGAGAAGAGATAGTATCTGGTGAAGAAAGCAAACGCAAACAAGCGGAAAAGTTTAACCAAGTTTATAGCCGCATGGTAGAAGTTTGCTTGCAATTAAATAAGATTACCGAAGCAATTGAATATGCTGAACGGAGTAAAACTCGTAATTTAGTTGAGCAAATCCTGGAACGTGACTCTAAAACCATCTTCCCTCCAGATGTTGTCACTCGACTAGAAACCTACAGAGATGAAATAGCCGCAGGACAATATCAAATCCAGAATGGCAAAGCAGACAATCCCGAAGTCTTAGCAAAAGATCTCCAAGAATTGCGCCGGCAGCGTAATGAATTACAAAACTGCTATTTACCTGTTGGTTACGGTTTTGATTTTAATTCATTTCAGGCTACGTTGAATGAGAATACAGTCATCATTGAGTGGTATATTCTGAATGATAAAATCCTGGCGTTTATTGTCACCAAAACAGGAGAAGTAACAGTTTGGCAATCCCAAGCAGAAGACAGAGAAGCTCTAGGAAATTGGGGAAGTCAATATTTACAAAATTACTACGGGCAGAAAGACGAATGGCCGAATAGCTTAGAGTCAGCAGTTCAACAATTAGCCGCAATCCTGCACATCGATGAAATATTAACCCGGATACCACAGCAGTGTAATCAACTCATTTTAATTCCCCATCGCTTTCTGCATCTATTACCCCTTCATGCACTCCCAGTAAATCAAAATGCTGCAAGTTATTCTAGTCTTCTAGATTTATTTCCTCATGGTGTGAGCTATGCACCCAGTTGTCAACTACTGCAACAGGTACAGCAACGCAAACGTCCTGATTTTCAATCTTTGTTTGCGGTTCAAAACCCCACAGGAGATTTAAACTATACAGATTTAGAAGTACAAGTTATTCAAAGCTACTTTAATCCTGCCAACATCCTGAAGAAAACAGACGCAACACTCACTGCAATTAATCAATCTGAGTTAAATACTTACCACTGCGCCCACTTTAGTTGTCACGGTTCTTTTAATTTGACAAATGCTAGTCAATCAGGTTTGATTCTAGCCAATGCAGCAGTCGAAGACACAGCAACAAAACACGACTTGGAACGTTATCTGAATGTGCGAGCAGGAGAAACCCACGATTTAGACAAATGCCTTACCTTAGATAAAATCTTTGCTCTCAAATTAGAAAAATGTCGCCTCGTCACCCTTTCCGCTTGCGAGACTGGATTGATTGATTTTCAAAATACCAGCGACGAATATATTGGTTTACCTAGCGGTTTTTTGTTAGCAGGTAGTTCCAGTGTTGTTAGTTCTCTCTGGAGAGTAAATGATTTGTCTACCAGCTTTTTAATGATTAAATTCTACGAAAACTTATTCCGACTTGATAACCTAGAAGCTGGGGATGTTGCCATAGCTCTAAAGGAAGCTCAAACATGGCTACGAAATCTGACTGTTGAGGAAGTAGTCAAGTTTTGGGAAGATAAAAAGATACTTGCCCAATTGAGAAAAGGACAAGTATTAATATTTGAAGAATCTTTGAAACGAATCAAGCAACGTCAACACCTACCTTTTGCCAATCCCTACTACTGGGCTGGATTTATCGCTTCTGGACATTAATCACCAGGTTAAGGTACTTCACAAAACTTTTTCGCCCCCAGTTTAAATACCAATATACTAAGTGCAGTGGCAGTACCCAAAGGAATACCTGTACTAACTGCAAACGGTTCTATAATTGGAGCAATGAATCCAGATTCTAAAGCGTCTCTAACTTCCTCTTGACAAACAAATTTGCGGATTCTCTCTAACCAATCATTTAATCCTCTATCTGCTTCTTGTGCAGTTTCCCGCATAAACAGCAGTGGAACTGCATCGTCTAAATAGCCTTCACACTCTTCTATGGTATCTAAAGCTACTAATGCCTCTGGACTATCAGCCAACTGGTTGCGGAACTGGCTAATTTCCTCTGGTGTAACAGTAATCATTTAATAGTTTTAACCAGTAAATACACGAAAAACTACATGACTATACATTATAATGCCTAATCTAGCAATATAGCGATCGCACTCACAGCATTCATTTCCCACACCATAGAGATGGCTTACACGAAAGAGCTATTTGTTGACTGCACACCCAGAATAGCTTAAGTAGTTCCACAAAATCCTAACTATGTGTAGGACACGCCTAGAAGGCTTTATTTTCGTCAGTCAGCAAGGGCGAGTTTGTGAAAATTCATGCTGTTATTTGATGTGCAATTAACTCGTATTTAGAACATCAAGAGCGTTGATATTTCTCAGGTAAAACCCTAAGCATCCCTAATAGATCGATACTTACATAGCAAAAAGCGCTCGAGAGTGTTGCCGTGTTTCCACCTCAAGCGCTTTTTATCTTCAACTTACTCCTCACACACAACTAAAGAGTATCACTGGTTCAAATAAAAGACAAATAGGTTAAGTGACACTTTATCAAGTGGACTTTGTTCCTTGACGGTCGAAATTCTTTAATGTAGAAAATGCCGAACACCCGTCAATACCATGACTAGGCCTAGTTTATTTGCAGCTTCGATAGAATCCTGATCCCGGAGACTTCCCCCTGGTTGTACAATAGCCGTGATTCCCGCAGCAGCAGATGTTTTTACTGAATCATCAAACGGAAAGAAACCATCGCTAGCAAGAAAAGCACCTTTTGCCCCTTCTCCAGCTTGTTCTAAAGCTATTTTAACCGAGCCAACACGGTTCATCTGACCTGCACCCACACCGATTGTAGCGCGATCGCGACTCACAACAATAGCATTCGATTTCACGTGTTTGCAAACCTTCCAAGCAAACAGCAATTCTTCCAACTCCTGCTCAGTTGGTTTCCTCTCAGTTACAACTTGCCACTTACTCGTATCCGCTACGATATCATCTGCTGTTTGTACAAGGAAACCACCAGCTATGACTTTCACAGTTTCCTTTGCTCCACTGCTCAAATCAGGTAAAGTTAACACCCGCACCTTTGATTTAGCAGCGAGAATTTGTTGCGCTTCTGGCTCACACCCTGGTGCAACCACACATTCTAAAAATAGCTTTGTTAACTCAGTCGCAGTATCAGCATCAATTGAACGGTTAAGCGCAACAATTCCCCCAAACGCAGAAACGGGATCAGCGTTAACAGCCTTTTCGTAAGCTTCTTTAAGACTACTACCTAAAGCAACACCACAGGGATTAGTATGTTTGAGAATTGCGGCGGCTGGGCTATCAGTGAATTCTGAAATGATCCGTCGTGCTGCTTCTAAATCAACTAAATTATTGTAACTCAGTTCCTTACCTTGAATTTTGGTAGCCCCTGCCCATCCCTCTGCACTATTACCAGTTTGATACCAAGCTGCACTTTGATGAGGATTTTCACCATAGCGGAGAGATTGCAGTTGTGTACCAGAATGGGTGTATTGTTGAGGTAAAGTGGATTCTGTTGCTGATTGCTGTGTGAGATAAGATGCGATCGCCTGATCATAGCGAGAAGTATGTAAAAATCCGCTCAAAGCGCACTTTTGGCGAAACTGTAGCGACGCTTCACCACCATGTTGACGCAATTCCTGTAAATATTCTTCATACTGTGCTGGATCAGACAAAACTGTGAGATGAGCAAAGTTTTTTGCAGATGCTCTCAGCATAGCAGGACCACCAATATCTATTTGCTCAATTGCTTCAGATAAAGTCACACCCTCTTTAGCAATCGTTTCCTCAAAAGGGTAAAGATTGACAACCACCAAATCTATGGGACGAATTTGGTTATTTGCTAAATCTGTAACATCTTGGGTGACATCGCGCCGTGCTAGAATACCACCATGAATTCGAGGATGCAAAGTCTTGACTCGACCACCCAAAATCTCTGGAGAGCCTGTATAATCAGCTACTTTTGTAACTGGGAGTCCTGCGTCTTTGAGCGCTTGTGCTGTTCCCCCGCTACTGATTAAATCGAAGCTGAACTCTTCTACTAAAGTACGGGCAAGCTCAATTAAACCTCTTTTGTTAGATACACTTAGCAAGGCGAGACGTGTCATAATTTCCGAGATTCCTTTCAACAAACAGCTAATGAATAATTCTCTAGAAGTTATTACTGTACCTCCAAAATCAGGGCAAGCACCAAAGGGTTTAATCGTAACTTTGCACGGTTGGGGTGCTAATGCTGAGGATGTGGCATCTTTATCACCATATTTCAACTTGCCAAATTATCAGTTTTTGTTTCCCGACGCTCCTTTTCCTTTTCCGGATTCATCTGTGGGGAGAGCATGGTACGATCTCAGAATGGAAAATATGTATCAGGGCTTAATACAAAGTCGGGAGTTACTAACTGATTGGTTACAATCTTTGGAAAGTACTACTGGCATACCTTTATCGCGAACAATCTTGAGCGGATTTTCTCAAGGTGGAGCTATGACTTTAGATGTAGGGTTAAAGTTACCCCTAGCAGGTTTAGTAGCTATGAGTGGGTATTTACATCCAAGTGCGGAAGGTTTAAAAACATTGGATGCAAAATCTGTACCTCCAGTTTTGATAACACATGGCAAGCAAGATACTGTTGTTCCACTAGAAGCTGCGATTTCAGCACGGAAGACTTTAGAATCACTAGGAGTTACAGTAAAATACCAAGAATTTGATATGGGTCACGAAATCAGTCCAGAGGTACTGGAATTGTTTAGAAATTTTGTAGTGGATACACTCTCCTGATTGAGATTACACAATTTTTACAAATTCCGAAAGAAATACTGAAAATTTTCACAGAATTCACACCTTGGAATGGGTAATATATATTGGGTAGATTCGTCAAGCGCAAATCTACCCATGCTGGATGCGACTGCGGCTTAAGGGAGGGGCAAGCATAATGAGTACTCTAAGCATTTCAAAACAAGAAATTGCTGGCATAACTTCAAAAGAGGTGGAACAGTTAGCTATACGTCTGGAGCAAGATAACTACAGTAATGCTTTTGAGGGGTTAAATGATTGGCACTTACTGCGTGCGATCGCGTTCCAGCGTCCTGAGTTAGTAGAACCATATATTCATCTGTTAGACTTAGAACCCTACGACGAAGCGTAAACAGGAGTCAGGAGTCAGAATACAGGAGTCAGAATACTACCCATAAAGGGATGGTGTTTTAGGAAAAGTTTCAACTCCTATTTCGTCCATTTATAGACGAAGTTTTAACCCCTATTGATCATTCTGACTCCTGACTCCTGACTCCTGTATTCTTCAGTTAGTGTTAGTGTTAGCAACTAACTACTAACAATCATGAAGAACGCAAAATCGCGAAGGGTTTTAGTTGGTGTAAGCGGCGGGATCGCGGCTTATAAGGTTTGTGAGGTTGTTTCTACACTATTTAAAGCTGGGGTGGAAGTTCGAGTTATTCTTACATCCAAGGCGCAAGAATTTATCACACCTCTGACTTTAGCAACACTGTCTCGCCACCCCGCTTACACTGACGAAAATTTTTGGGAATCAACTCACTCTCGCCCATTACACATCGACTTAGGCGAATGGGCGGATGTGTTTGTCATTGCACCCCTCTCGGCTAATACATTAGCAAAGTTAGCTTATGGAATGGCTGATAATTTGCTAACCAATACCGTGTTAGCTTCTAAAAGCCCCATATTGTTAGTTCCTGCAATGAATACTGATATGTGGGAACAAATGTCGGTGCAACGCAATTGGCAACAATTATTAACAGATAGCCGATATCATGCAATGAATACCGCGTCGGGTTTGTTGGCGTGCGATCGCGTCGGATCTGGGAGAATGGCAGAACCTCCGGAAATTGTTGCTTACACTCAATCTCTTCTCCAAACCTTCGGTAAGCGAGACTTAGCAGGAAAGCGCGTTTTAATCAGCGCTGGAGGAACGCGAGAGCATCTTGATCCAGTACGTTTTATAGGTAACCCTTCTACAGGCAAAATGGGGTTAGCTACAGCATTAGCTGCACTTCACCGAGGAGCAAATGTTACACTAGTACATGCCCCAGCAAATTGGGATGTACCTTTAGGAATACAAGCTATTCCGGTTGTTAGTGCTGACCAAATGCGAGCTAGTATGTTAGAGTATTTACTTAATGCTGATGTGATTGTAATGTCGGCGGCTGTTGCTGATGTTAAGCCACGAGAGTATAGTTATCAGAAATTGCCAAAGCGATCGCTTCCTGAAACCTTACCTTTAGAATTTGTCCCAGATATCATCGCGGAATTGGCAACCTGCAAGCAACCACATCAAAAATTAATCGGGTTCGCAGCACAAACAGGCGATATTATCAAGCCAGCATTAGAGAAATTGTATAATAAGAATTTGGATGTCATTGTTGCAAACCCAATAGACGAACCCGGTAGTGGTTTTGGCAGCGATAACAATAGAGCGGTATTTTTAGACAAACAAGGAACCAAGCTAGAAATCGCCTCTTGTTCTAAGTTAGAAATGGCGCATCACTTATTTGATTTTGTTGTTCCCACTCTTGGGATGGGAATGCATTCCGAGATTCAGTCTACCACCAATATTTGACTTGAGAGTAGTTAAGCTTTTCCACATTTAAGTTACATTTTGCTCTATTAGTCGGGAAAGCTTCAAACCCTATGCCCTATGCCCTATGCCCCTTGCCCCCTTAAACTAGATGTGGAACATCTTATTTATGTCTCAACTTTTTAAAGCTGTTTTGGATAGCGAAGAAAAAAGCGATTTGCGTTGCTTCATCAGTGAATTGCACCAGCACCCAAACAAATACTTGCTGCGAAACGAGATACTTAATATATATAGTGAATATTGTTCCAAATACCAAAAGCCCAAAGAGGCTTACACTTCTTCACGTTTAGGTAAACTCATTTACTACACTCAAGAAATTATTGTACAGGACTTAACTCTCTGCTTCGTTATCCGCCCTAAAATTGCAAGTCAAGAAGTTTATCGGGTAACAGGAGATTTAAGTGTTGAACCGATGAGTGTAGAAGAACTTTTGGATTTACGCGATAGCGAAGCGCTGCGCCCAAGGGGCGATCGCTTCGTTAACCGATATCATCCCCAAGAAGGCAACATTCTAGAACTAGATTTCAATCCGTTTTATGATTACTCGCCAGTGATTCGCGATCCAAAAAACATTGGTAAGGGTGTACAGTACCTCAACCGCTATCTATCCAGCCAGCTATTTGAAGATCGCAACCAATGGCTGGAAAGCTTGTTCATGTTCTTGCGCTTGCACCAGTATAACGGTACTCAGTTATTGATTAGCGACTATATTCAATCTCAACAGCAACTTTCCGAACAAGTTAAGCAAGCTATAGCTGTATTAGATAATCATGACAGCGAGCTACCTTACGAAAAATTCCGGTTTGAACTACAAACGATGGGGTTTGAACCAGGATGGGGTAACACAGCCGCGCGAGTAAAAGAAACCCTCAGCCTTCTTGATGAACTCATCGACTCTCCAGATTCACAAATCTTAGAAGCCTTCCTTTCCCGTATTCCGATAATTTTTAGGATTGTCCTAGTGTCAATTCACGGCTGGTTTGGGCAGGAGGGTGTTTTAGGGCGTCCTGATACTGGGGGTCAAGTTGTCTACGTGCTTGATCAAGCAAAAACTCTAGAAAAGCAACTCCAAGAAGATGCAATATTAGCTGGTTTAGAAGGATTAAATGTCGAGCCAAAAGTAATTATTCTCACTCGCCTAATTCCTAATAGTGACGGAACTCTTTGTAACCAACGTTTGGAAAAAGTCCATGATACAGAAAATGCTTGGATTTTAAGAGTTCCTTTCCGAGAATTTAATTCTAAAGCAGCTAAGGATTGGATTTCGAGGTTTGAGATTTGGCCATATCTTGAAACCTTCGCAATAGATGCAGAAAAAGAACTTCTAGTAGAGTTTCAGGGTAAACCTGATTTGATCGTTGGTAACTATTCTGATGGTAATTTGGCAGCCTTTTTGCTAGCACGTCGGTTGAAAGTGACTCAGTGTAACATTGGTCATGCTTTAGAAAAATCCAAATACTTGTTCAGTAACCTCTACTGGCAGGATTTAGAAGATAAATATCATTTTTCGTTACAGTTTACTGCTGATTTATTAGCAATGAACGCTGCCAATTTTATCATCACCAGTACTTACCAAGAAATTGTGGGAACCGAATCTAGCTTGGGACAGTACGAGTCTTATAAGTGTTTCACAATGCCGGATTTGTACCATGTGGTAAGTGGTATTGAGTTATTCTCTCCCAAATTCAATATAGTACCCCCAGGGGTGAATGAAAATTACTTTTTTCCCTACACGAGAACAGAAGACAGAGTTGAGAGCGACAGACAAAGAATCGAAGAAATGCTTTTTACTCTCGAAGATTCCACCCAGATTTTCGGCAAACTTGACGACAAAAGCAAACGCCCTTTATTCTCAATTGCAAGACTTGACCGAATTAAAAACCTCACAGGTTTAGCCGAATCTTTTGGTAAAAGTCAACAATTGCAGGAGTATTGCAACTTAATTTTAGTAGCGGGTAAGTTGCGCGTGGAAGAATCTGATGACCATGAAGAACGTGATGAAATTGTCAAACTCTACAATATTATTGAAAAATACAATCTTCAAGGAAAAATTCGCTGGTTAGGTGTCCGCTTGTCAAAGCCTGACTCTGGTGAAATTTATCGAGTCATCGCTGATCACAAAGGAATTTTTGTGCAGCCAGCTTTGTTTGAGGCTTTCGGTTTAACTATTTTAGAGTCGATGATTTCAGGATTACCAACTTTTGCCACACAATTTGGTGGTCCACTAGAAATTATTCAGGATAGGGTAAATGGCTTTTACATTAACCCGACTAATTTAGAAGAAACATCTGAAAAAATTCTGGATTTTGTCATTAAATGCGAGCAAAATCCTAAGTACTGGGATGAAATTTCGCACCAGGCTATTGAAAGAGTTTTTAGCACCTACACATGGAGAATCCATACGAGTAAGCTACTATCTCTGGCGCGAATCTATGGCTTCTGGAACTTTACTTCAAAAGAAAAACGTGAAGATTTATTACGCTATATTGAGGCTTTGTTCTATTTAATTTATAAACCAAGATCGCAACAACTACTAGAACAACAAGCATCAACGATATAGGGCTGCAGTACTTGGATTTACCGTTACTCCATCTAAAGCAGGAGTTAACTTGACTGCATATCTTTTCTTAGGCAGATGTAGCAATTTTATCAAAAAACTAAATTAATACTATGATATGCGGCTAAGAGGAGAATAAAGTTTATGGGTTGGTTACAAAGACTTTTTGGAATTGAGAAACCCAATAATGCACAAGTCAATCCTGCACCCGAACAACAGCAAACTGAAGAGACACAGACTGCTGCTGCTCCTGCTGCAACTCAATCAATTCCTGCAGAGCGTTTGGGTTTGAATGGAGAATACGATCAAAGTGGGTTAGCAAAGCGTGTAGCACTTGCTTTTGACCAAGACTCGGAAGTTGATGACATTCACACCCTATGGGTTGCTCAGACAGGTAGTACTGTCGTTTTAAAAGGTAAAGTTCCAAGTCAAGACATTCTCAACAAAATGGTTTCAGTGGCACAAGGAGTAAACGGTGCCACTGATGTTGATACTAGTCAAGTTACTGTTGAATAGAAGCTTGATGAGGCATAGCAGGGAGAAGCAAGTCTAAACACAAGTAATCAAACATCTACATTTATTTGTTCTATCTGTCTAGCAGCTTTCTCCCAAAGCTTTGCTGAAGCCTCATCTTGCCAGTGAGTTCTCAAATTTTCTGCTTTTTTATGGCATATTCGCTCCAACATTTCTAAAATTGTAGATAATGTCGATTCATTAACTAACGCTTCTAAAGTCTCCATATATTCTTTGTGCATGGGGCAGTTATATCCTTAACGTCTGTTGATATATTCTGACAAAATCTATACCGCTATGGTTTTGGGTATGACTGTACTTCATCAGTATAGAAAGAGCTATAAATCAGTCAGATATTTCTTTAAAAGAAATTCAAATAAAAATAGAACTAAATTGAGCACTACCTCGTCTAACAATTACCATCAGTCCAATATTAACAATCAGTTCTCCCTCATTAGTATCACCTTGGAGGAGAACTGATCGGGTTGCTCAACCTCAAATCAACAAATTAGGAGAGCTCAATGTTAAAAGCAGTTCCTCTATTGACGGGTATCGTTGCCACCGCCACTATCATACAGCCATCCGTGGCGATGAACACCCCAAATCTTTCTTCCAGTCTAGCCAGTAAACAGCCATCCAGCGATCTTTATGCTCAAATTATCTTGAACATTGGTCATTCTCCATCCTGGAGGGAGCGCCGATGGGAACGGGAACGTGAGCGTGAACGTGAGCTTGCGCGCGAGCGTCATGAACGTTGGGAACGCGAACACCGTCGGGAACGTGAACACCGTTGGGATCGCGATCGCGAACGTTACGAGCATCGATATTATTAAGTCGTCAGTATAGACATTAACAGAGAATAGTCGCTGCCAACTTGTAGGGGCGAATGCCATACTCTGCGAGAAGCCGGAGGCTACGCCCTTACCATCAGTTTTTCTGTACGCCTATGAGCTGCGGAACTTGGATAGATATATCAGGAGTTGAGTGGGCTATTAAATTAAAACTGGAAAATGAAGATTGGATACCCGTACCGGGTTTGGCGTATGTTTCTTATAACCGTCTAGCTGCTAATTGGTTACACGATGAAGCTTGTCCTGTTGCACCTGAATTAGTTATTGAAATTATCTCACCTGGCCAAACTTTTGGGGAAATGATCGCAAAAGCCATAGATTATCTCAAAACTGGTGTTTCTCGTGTTTGGGTAGTTGATACAAAAGCTCAGACCATAACTGTATTTGCTCCTTCTTCCCTTCCTATTACTTATCGAGGCGATCAAGTCATTACTGATGATTTACTACCCAAACTAGAAATTACCCCATCAACCATCTTTCAACGTGCTGGATTAAATAGCTAAAATCCTATTTCGTCAACTAACTGTTGGCAGTTGTTATCAAAAAGTAACTGGTTATAAAATTCGTGTGGGGTCCTTCCATCTCTACTAGAACAGATGAACAACTCAAATCCGAATAATAACCGGGAACGGTGGAAAAGATATTTAGGGAGGAAAAAGAATTCGTTTGCAGGAAAGTATCATCTTTATAAAGGAGAAAAACTCAACTGGTTTCAAGTCACTCTCCGTTTTGAAAAAGCAGCGCTTCCAGTGATTCTTCCCGCGATCCTCTTTTGTTGTTTCTATGGTTTTTTAGTATCATTGCTCTATCATTTCGGATGCCCCATAGCCTTCCCGAATAAGAATACCGTAACCATCAATGCTGTCTTAAGTTTTAATATTGGTTTAACTTTGTTACTGGTTTTTCGGACAAATACAGCTCATGAGCGATTTTGGGAAGGACGGAAACTCTGGGGTTCTCTAGTCAATACAAGCCGTAACCTGGCGCGTGGTATTTGGATAGTAGTTAAAGAGCAATCGCCGTCAGATCGACTAGAAAAAGAAGCGACACTATGGCTATTAGTTGCTTTTGCTGTTGCAATGAAGTTACATCTAAGGGCAGAGCCTGTAAACGATGAGCTAGTACCATTGATGTTATCAAACAATTATGTGAATCTTAAAGATACGAATCATCCCCCACTACTAATTAGCTTCTGGATAGGAGCTTATTTACAGGAGCGGTATGACCAGAATTGTTTAAATATCTATCAATTAACTGCTTTACAGAAATTAGTAGACGAATTGGTAAATATTTTGGGTGGTTGTGAGCGCATTTTGAAAACACCATTACCTATAATTTACTCAATTAGACTCAGACAATTGATATTAATTTATTGCTTAATATTGCCTCTTGATCTTGTTGATGATTTTGGTTGGTGGACTGGTATCATCATGGCTTTTGTGAGCTTCACATTATTAAGTATTGAAGAAATTGGCTCTGAAATTGAAGAACCTTTCGGACATGATCAAAGTGATCTACCTTTAGATGCGATCTGCAATACTATACAACGCAGTGTTGAAGAGTTAGTTAGGCTGGCTAGTTAATTAAGCAACGACTTCTTTTTTGGTCTGTTCCTGTTGATTGCCATGCCGATCGCCATTTCTAGCCGAGAAAGGATCGATATTCATGGATTAGGAGCCACAACTAAACACTCATTAGGAGCTTTATTCAACATATCTTGAAAAGCACTCATTAGTTTGGTTTTGGTCAGAATCAATCTCCATTAGTATGACCCATTTGAGCATCAAAAAGCCGTCAAATTCCAGTAAACTATTTTGTCAACTCATACCAAGTTTGTTGCCCAACTATTCCGTCGACTAACAAATTTCGTCGGTACTGAAACGTTTTAACGGCAGTCTCGGTGAGCGCGCCGAAAGTTCCATCGACTTGAATAGCATAACCATTGGCAAGTAACAGCCGTTGCAAAACTCTCACAGAAATACCAGAGTCCCCAAATCCCAAAGTTGGCATAGGTGGGTAAGACACCTTCTGGAACTTTGTGACAGATTTGCTACTGGTAGAGTTTTGTTTTTGTATTAAGTCTGGTTGTTTTGCACTTTCAAAAGCGGCTTTTTGCTGGTTAAGATAACTCTCATTAGGGGTGTTTTCTTTAATATCTGACTGCTTTCCAAGTCGAGAAAAGTTTGCTTGTAAAGAATAACTGACTATATTTGCCCTTAAAGCTGCTGAATTTAAAACCTGATCAGTAGGTTTTTGGTATATATTTTTAATCTGTATGTCGGAAGAAATTTTGTTATGAAGATTTTCACCAATGTCTATTGATGACACTTGGTTGCTACTGTTTGCCTGTGTTGTATTTGCTGAAGGAGCAGAGAGCATCGTCCCATTTGACTGCATGAATTCAGGAGGTGTCATCTGAGCAGTTGGAACTAACTGAGATAACTCACCCCGCGTTGACTGCTCGACACTATTGTCTAATTCTAACAGTGGTTGCTCCGATAAAACTGGCGGCGACGATGGTTGTCCTGTCGTTAACACGCCCGTCATCAGCAGGGCAATATCACTCATTATGTTTGATTTTACTAACAACCATATTTCCTTTGACAGACAAAATTGCTGCTATTCCGGAATATTGCGTACTTTCAAGTTAAAAAATGTGATCTTTTTCCTTGAAAGAGAATCACAACGGTCTTTACTCTTTTGTTGACATTATTAAGTACGATCTGGGAGAAAATTGTGAGCTGTTTACCTATGTAGGTCTAGATTTTCTCTCTATTTGGACAATACTCAATAGAGGATGCTTAAAGGGGAAGGGGGATTGCCCCTCATCCCTGGTCACAATTTTTCAAAAGACATCGCACTTGAGGTAAAAAGTCAAGTGTGTATGTAGAAGTTTGTACCTGTGTTTTGTAAAGTTTTCTATTTTTTTTCCTGAACTTTCTCATAAAGAGTGAAGCTTGAAGATTTCAATTTTCAATTTTCAATTTTTATTCTCCCACAAAGGGTAGAACTCTGATTTCGCAATTGAGAGATTTTACTGTTTCCATTTTTGGCTTGTATTTGTAAAATAGATTTACGTTGCATATAGCATCTGCAATATTTTGTCATAAAACTTTTAAGGCAATTGGGCAGTTTACACCAAAAATGCTGTTTAATAAATTAAGAGACGATTAAATTTTTTGGTGTGGCTAGAAGAGGAAGCCTACCAATCGGGGCTTTTCTCAATGACTAAATTCCTTGGGGAAACAGCTGCTTGATAATGCAGATGACCCTCAACATGAAGACCAATATGTCGAAATTTTGATTTATCTCATAGTTGTTGTCTATCTAATTTTTGTGGAAATGCTGCTGTAAATAGGGTCGCAACACATTGTCATCGGCGCAACTGCAAGTTTATCTATAGTTTGGAATAATTCTGCATGACTCCTACTACTGCTGAACAACCAGTGAATACTGGCTCAAACGTGACACTATACGAAAAGACCACAACACCTGATCCCCTGAAAACGGCTACAGGTGTTTACGTAACAGTGCATGGGCACTTTTACCAACCACCAAGAGAAAACCCATACTTGGATGCGATTGAGCGCCAGCCAGGCGCTGCTCCCTTCCATGACTGGAATGAGCGCATTCACTACGAATGCTATCGCCCAAATGCTTTCGCCAGGGTGTTAAATGACCGAGGCGAACTAATGGGTTTAGTGAATAACTATGAATACTTAAGCTTTAACATTGGGCCAACGCTCATGTCCTGGTTGGAAAAGTATGATGTAGAGGTGTATCAGCGTATTTTGGAGGCTGATCGCAATAGTTGCGCTCGCTTAAACGGTCACGGTAACGCGATCGCGCAAGTATACAACCACATCATTATGCCTCTTGCTAATCACCGGGATCAATACACACAAATCCGATGGGGCAAAGAAGACTTCCGTTCCCGATTTGGACGTGATCCCGAAGGCATGTGGTTAGCAGAAACGGCTGTGGACTATGCCACCCTAAAAGCCCTAGTAGACAATGGTATTCGGTTTATTGTCCTTGCTCCCTCTCAAGCACAACGTTGTCGCATCATAGCTACTGAAAATGATCCCCTGCCTGAATGGTACGAAGTTGGTGGTGGTCAAATTGATCCCACACGTCCGTATCGCTGCTTTTTGAGAGGAGAAAATACCTCTGAGGAAATTCCTTACATCGATATCTTTTTCTACGATGGTCCTATCTCCCGGGATATGGGCTATGGTGATGTTGTTTATAGTTCCACCCACTTAGCAGGACGCATAGGTTCTGCTGTGCGTGGGGATCACCGCCCAGCACAGTTAATTTCTCTAGCAACTGATGGAGAAACTTTTGGACATCATAAAGGTGGAACAGAGAAAACTCTAGCCTACGCCTTTAAGAATGAGTTTCCCAACAGGGGTTGGACTGTGACAAACTTCTCTCACTATCTCAGCTTAAATACTCCTACTTGGGAAGTAGAATTGAAACCTGTTACGGCGTGGAGTTGTTCCCATGGTGTAGATAGATGGCAGGATGACTGCGGCTGCGGTGGTGGTGGTGGATGGCATCAGCAATGGCGTCGACCTCTACGAGATACACTAAATTGGTTACGGGATCGGCTGATTGAAGTCTATGAGGAGCATGGGAGAAAGTTTTTCCGCGATCCTTGGCGAGCACGAGATGAGTATATTCAAGTCATACGCGATCGCTCCCCTGCAAATGTTAGCCGCTTTTTGTATAATCACCAAACCCACGATCTCACATCTACCGAACAAATAGACGCCTTGCGCTTATTGGAAATGCAGCGTCATGCTTTGCTAATGTTCACAAGCTGTGGGTGGTTTTTTGAGGAAATCTCTCGTCCAGAAGGAACACAACTTCTACGTTATGCCGCTCGTGCTTTAGAACTTGCAGGAGATGTGGCTGGCGTACAGTTAGAAAAAGAGTTCATCGATCGCCTAGCGCTAGCTAATAGTAATGTAGATTTGTTTAAAAATGGTGCTGAAGTCTATCGTCAATTAGTACAGACTGCCCAAGTGAATTTTAAGCAAGTAGCAGCTCATTATGCTATTACTTCGCTGTTTGCTAACCGTAAAGGGGAAACCCGATCATCAAGTTTTGAACAAAAAAGCGCTATTCAATGTCCTCTCGTTTACCACAAGCAGGTTTATTGTTACTCTGTTGACGAGCTAGATTATCAGCTGCAACGATTGGGATCGTTGACTCTGGCAGTAGGAAATGTAAAGCTGGTGTCAGAAATTACTTGGGAAAGCGAAAATTTGGTGTTTGCTGTTCTCCATCTTGGGGGTTGGGATTTTCATTGTTGTATTCAACCCTTTGAGGGACGCCGTGCTTATACATCACTAAAAGAACAGGTATTTGCTTCCCTGCAACAGGCTAGCGTAGCACACACTATTCTAGTCATGACCCAATTGTTTGGAAACGAAGCCTACAGCTTGCAAAATCTGTTTGCTGAAGAACGTCATCGTCTGATGGGCTTACTCACTCAGGAAACCCTGTCACGTTTGGATCAGCTTTATACCCAAGCATATCGTGATAATTACGGCATATTGATGGCATTCCATCGCGATGGACTTGTTGCACCTCAAGAGTTACAGGTGGCAGCAGACATTGCTCTGGGATATCGGTGTATGATGACTTTGCGCTCATTTGAACAAGATATCCACGATTCAATATTGAGTGGAAATCATGTAGTAGAATTAGAGGCGATCGCAAATGAAGCTAAACACCTACACTGCCGCATAAATATTCCTGAGGGTAGAGCCATACTAGAGCAATTGATTTTGCGATCGCTGTGGAAATTACTCTATGAACCCAATGGTACATTTGATGCAGATATCCAACGTTTAGAACGATTGATAGATGTGGGATATCAGCTAAATCTTGGTATTTCTCTTGAACGATCCCAAGAACTTTACTTCAGTTGCCTACACACTCAAATTGTGCCTCAGTGCCTAGCCGTAAAAGCCAATAATCAAAATGCGAGTCAATATATTCAGCTATTGAAGTTAGGACAAAAACTGGCAATAGATGTTGGCACTTGGTTGACTCAGCTAGGATAAGTCATGCGTAACCACGGCTAATAGCCGTGGTTTCCTTATGGCGGGTTTACCGAACCTGGCGAATATTAAATTTTACTGCGGGCATCTTGCCCCCATTCTATAATAGAACTTTAAGTAGCCTGAAAAATAATTTGTCAGCTAGGCACTACTCCAGCAGCAGATGTAATTTTTCTTTCCCAACACCCCTAAACCCCCTAGGTTAACGCTTTTCAGCTTTAATAGTCGAGGTGTTGCCAATCACTTACACTAATTCAACCACCAGGCAGATCTTTATGTATCGCATATCCTACTGTTGGAACTTGCGAGTGAAAAAATTTTTTGTTTAAATATTACGTATACTAAATAATAAGTAAAAATAACCAATATGAAGCCCTCAAATAATCTAAACGAATTAAATGGAAAAGGTAGTGCCGTACAACAGAGGGAGTTAGACATAAACAACTACACCAATAAACGTCCCATTCCAGGAGCAAGCGAAACATTAGTCAGAGTTGAGCCGCTAAAGACACCAGAGGTAGAGCCAGAGCAAGAAACAGAGGAACCGAAACCAGAACAACGGCAAGAAGAACCCAAGAAGAAACCGAACAAACGTAAGCGGTTATTCCTTTTAGCTGGTGGAGCAGTAGCCGCGATCGCCGCAAGTATTTTTGGTGTTCACTGGTGGATGTACGCATCTACCCATCAATCAACAGATGACGCCTATGTAACAAACGACGTTCACCCGGTGAGCAGCCGGATTAATGGCACAGTCTCTGAAGTGTTGGTAAATGACAATCAACACGTACAAGCAGGTCAACTATTGGTAAGGCTTGATCCTCGTGACTATCAGGTACAATTACAACAAACACAAGCAGCGCTAGAAGCTGCTCAACGTCAAGCAAATGCAGCACAGTCTAATGTTAATTATGCGGCTGGGAATGCATTAGGTAATACACAACAAGCCCAGGGAAACGTTGGTAGCGCCAAAGCTGCAATTTCTACCGCCATTGCGAGTGTTAAGGCATCCCAAGCAGCAGTTTCATCAGCGCAAGCCTCAGTAAATCAAGCACAAGCAGATTTAGTAAGGGCGCAATCTGACTATAACCGTTACAAAACTTTGTACGCTCAAGGAGTCGTACCGCGTCAACAGCTAGAAACTGCTCAAAATACTTACTATGTAGACGTTGCGAAGAAAAACTCTGCCATACAAGGGGTATATCAGGCTCAAGCTAACTTAGCGCAGGCTCGAGAGAATGTGACTAAAGCCCAAGCAGAATTGGCAGCATATCAAGGAGCATTGCGACAAGCACAAGCAACTGGGGAGCAAACCAAAGTCAACCAAGCTCAATACCAAGCGGCTCTAGCTCAAGTTGATCAATCACGAGCCAATCTTAACAACGCTAGTTTACAACTGTCCTACACCAATATCGTCGCCCCCAGTACCGGGAGAGTGGGTAACAAATCCGCTCAAGTTGGACAACGGGTACAACCAGGCACACCGCTAATGTCGATAACACAAGATAACCCGTGGGTAGTTGCCAACTTCAAAGAAACTCAGCTAGCAAAGATGCGTATAGGGCAGCCGGTAGAAGTCCACATTGACGCTATACCTAACCATACTTTTCTCGGTCGCGTCGATAGTTTCTCACCTGGTTCAGGAGCAACCTTTGCTCTGTTACCTTCAGATAACGCCACTGGTAACTTCACCAAGATTGTACAACGTGTTCCAGTAAAAATTGTTTTGGATCCAAAGAGCGTTCGAGGTTATGAATCACGGATTGTACCAGGATTATCAGTAGAAACAAGCGTTACTGTGAAGTAGTAGGTGCAAGTTCGTGGCTGATAATATAACTTCTCAAAACAAACGGCAAAAGCCTCCCTCCTCATCACCACCATCTGAAACCGTCTCTCTGAGAACCTGGATTGGTGTGATGGGAGCTATGCTAGGAGCCTTCATGGCGGTTTTGGATATCCAAATCACAAACTCGTCACTGGCACAAATTGACGGCGCGATCGGCGCAACTCAACAAGAAGGATCTTGGATTTCCACTAGCTATCTGATAGCTGAAATTGTCACTATTCCCCTAACCGGTTGGCTATCACAAGTGTTTTCTGTGCGGTGGTATCTAGTCGGTAATTCAGTCTTGTTTCTGTTTTTTTCCGTCTGCTGTGCTTGGTCGCAAAATCTTGCTCAAATGATTGTGTTTCGTGCTGGGCAAGGATTTACTGGCGGTGTGCTGATTCCGATGTCGCTGACGACTGTGCTGAGATCATTACCACCATCCAAACAGCCGATTGGACTAGCATTGTTTTCAATGACAGCTACCTTCGCACCGTCAATTGGTCCAACAATTGGGGGTTGGTTGACAGATAACTTTGGTTGGGAGTACAACTTCTACTTAAACATAGTTCCAGGGATACTACTTATTGCTATAGTTTTATACGCTATTGACCCTGCGCCTTTGCAGCTAGAACGCTTGAAGCAAGGAGACTGGTGGGGTATTGCGTCAATGGCGATCGGTCTTGGGAGTTTGGAAATCGTTTTGGAGCAAGGGCAAGAGTATGATTGGTTTGCTTCCAAGGCGATTCGTTATTTAGCTGTAACAGCAGCTATTTTTATGACCCTTTTCATCTGGACTGAGCTAACACGAAAGCAACCGTTTATTAATTTACGCTTATTAATACGTCGAAATTTTGGTATCAGTAGTTTTGCAGGATTGGCTCTTGGACTAGGACTTTATGGTACTGTCTATATTTTGCCGGTGTATCTTGATTTGATCCAGAATTACAGCCCGTTACAAATTGGTGAGGTTATTGCTTGGTCAGGAGTGCCACAGTTATTCATTATTCCAATGATACCCAAGCTCATGCAACGCTTTGATGTTCGTTTTCTAGCTGCGGTAGGGTTCAGTCTGTTTGCACTCAGTTGTTTTATGAACTCGAGCATGACTAGCGAGACGGCGATCCAAGAATTGAAATGGTCTCAGCTAGTTCGTGCTCTGGGACAACCTTTGATGATCTTACCTCTCACAACGATCGCCACAGCGAATATTGAACCACAACAAGCGGCTTCCGCTTCAAGTTTATTCAACATGATGCGTAACCTGGGAGGATCTGTAGGGATTGCTGCTTTAAAAACACTGCTCACTAGACGAGAGCAATTTCATTCTCAACGACTTGGAGAGTTCATCTCTTCTTATAGTCCTCAAACTCAACAGCGAATCGATCAGATGACTCAGTACTTCTTAAGCCAAGGAAGCGATCCTACTACTGCTCATAATCAGGCGATTGGGGCTATAGCTAATATTGTCCGTCGAGAATCTTACGTGATCGCCTTCAATGATTGTTTTTACTTTATTGCAATTAGTTTGTTAATAACTGGTCTTGCTTTACTTTTCTGTAAAAAGGTGAGATCAGGTGGTGGTGCAGTTGCTCATTGAGCAGAGAGTTTTATCCACTGGCTCCATGGGTATGGGATCATCCTCGACTAAACATAAAATGTCCTCTTTAAGTATTTCCAACTGCTCAGAGCTAAAAGCCATGAGTTCCACCCCGGCTAAGGTTCTGAGGGTTGAATCGTTCATAAAATGAGCTAATCCCTGAAGGGGAGATAAGTCTATTCTGATACCGTTATACTCAGTCATCCAATACCCAAATTTACCTAAAGACTCTGGATCTGTGTAATATTCTTTCCACTCCAGCAGGCTAGCCTTCTCGTTAATATTTTTTAATGCAACCCTTATACTGCCAGAAAGACCGCGCTTGCCATTAACAGGGTAAACTAGGTAAATTGTGGGTCTTTTTTCGTCGACTACTGGATCAAACCCCAATATCATAGTGTTAAATTTGGCTAGCTGCTGAAGGCTGTGCTGCAGTGCTATCTCAACCGGAGTAGTTTTTCTAATTACTACTCTTGACCAGTTTAGAGGGGGCTTGTATAGTTTTATCAGCTCATTTTCAAGACTTGAAAGAGTATTTATATCATCGCTGCAAGTCATCCAGCTAATACTAACAGGGTTTTTGAGATTAAATCTTTTTAGCTCATTCAATCTATGATGATCCTTCCATCGCTCAACTAAATTGAGTGTTCTACCAATATAAAGAATTTTATCTTTGCTGTCACAAATGAAATAGATACAAGCACAACTAGGTAGCTTGTCTTTATCCAGTAAATATACTGATGGCAGTTCAGATAATTTGATGTTTTCTAATAACATCCCTCGACTTTGTAACAATAAACTTTTTTATTAATTTAATAATCCCTTATAGAGGTAAAACGTTCTGTCTAATACAAGTGAGAACTTAAATATCAAAATGACGCTGAAAGCGGTGGTCAATACGGTTTGTTTTGTATTGATTGCAGCGTGAGAGGCTATTTATAAAGTAATTCTTAAATCCCTTAAGCATTACAAACTTTTAATTTGCGTAGGTTGGGTTGAGGAACGAAACCCAACATTTTTAGGATTTTGTTGGGTAACACGAACGTTCAAACCAACCTACAGAGCCTTAATGTTTACTTTATAAATTATCTCTGAACATAAAGGTTGTAAGTTACTGATATCGTTTTTACCACTATTGGAAAGAGATATAATATCATCAATCGTTAGATCTGTTTCTTCGTAAGTTTTACCCTAGCTTTGGCAACGGTATATATCGCAATGAACCCTGGTGGGACTGCTTTTCTTCCTTCATAATTCAATTTACAACTCAAATAAAACTGATATATCTAATAGCTTAAATATCAAAATGACGCCTAAATCGATGGTCAATACGGTTTGTTTTGTGTTGATTACAGCGTAAACACAAAGTCTGTAAATTGCTGATATCGTTTTTACCACCGCGAGAAAGAGGGATAATATGGTCGATGGTTAGGTCGGTTTCTTTGTGATTTTTGCCACAGCTTTGACAATGGTATTTATTGCGTCGGTAAACGTATTGCCTAACTTCTTTAGGTATGGAAATACGCGGAGTTTTGCTTATCCAAGGATCTGAGTGGATTTCATTTTGCATATGATTTTATGTACTCTATTTTTGAAGAACAAAGCATCTACAACGCCACAGTTTTGTAGTAAAAAGTTTTCTTCCATATGAACATCCTTTTATAAAAAAACTAAGTTGGCACAAATCAGCCATATTTTAATCATCATCCCTAATCATGATTTAAGCGGCATCCGTGGATTAACGGGAGAATTTGAGAAGATTACTTGTCGAAGATCTGTGAAGATGCGAATGGTTTTCACTGGCTATTACTATGAGCGCTTCACTGCTGCCAAAATAAATGCGATCGCCTCTTGAGTGTGTTCCTCAATCATTTTTGGACTGAGCCGATCAATATCTGGTGTTAGGTGTTTCCAGTTTTCATGTACTGTAAAGTAAAACAGACAAACACTTAAAATATGAGTCAATGCTAAAAATGGCTCAAGCGGACGAAAACAGCCTTCTGCCATACCTCTATGTAAAACCTTAAGTAGGTGCTGGTGAAGATTCAAAACATTGCATTCCCTAAAATAAGCTCCTTGATTTTGACACGCTTCTTGAAACCAGAGCATTTGGCGTTGAGGGTTTTTGGCTTCATTAGAAATTGCGATACGAATAATTTGCTTAAGAGCTTCTTCTGGGGAAACACTGTCAAAGTTTAATTCACCTAGTAGCGTCTCGACTTCATCAACTGGGCGTTGCAGTACTGCTTTATACAAATTCTCTTTGTTCTCGAAGTAGTAGTGAAGCGTTGCGGTTGTTACCTTGGCTTGTTCGGCGATCGCGTTCATCCGTCCCCCTTTTAAACCGTGTCGGGAAAATTCTTGCTCTGCAGCATCCAATATTTGCTGCTGGGTAAGTTGAGCATCTCGAGAGGGGCGGATTGATTTAGCAACTCGTTTAGTTGATCGAACCACAGTTTGTGAATGAAAAATTGGTGCTTCCATCGTAACAAATAGCTAGATAAACCGAACATGTTAAATCTTGGAATTGACGCAGTAGCAACTCACTGGTAAACTTACTAATTAATTAGTAAGTTAATTAGTACGACTATGAAGCAATTGCAAGGCGCACCGTGGCTTTTGGCGCATCGTTCTATGCTAAAGCCAAATAAACTCGTGAAAATTTCTCTGTTGGGCAATGATTATGTTCTTTGGCAAAACAGTAATGGTGTAGTTAGAGCCTTGCCCAATGCTTGTCCTCACATGGGCGCAATGCTGTCGGAAGGATGGTGTGTGAAAAAACCCGATGGCAATAGTGTAATTGCCTGCCCTTTTCATGCATTAGAATTTGACCATCTGGGTTGCACTGTTATCCCTGGTTCTAACAAAAAAACTCAATCGTTAATCCAGCCACTGGAGTTAATTATCCAAGATAATTTTATTTGGTCTTATGGAGGGTATCAACCAAAGATCCCAATTCCAAACATTATGAACGAGATTGCAACAGAGTACGAGTTTATCGGGGTTACGGGTAATCGGAGCATTCCAACTGATATTTTGAGCTTGCTGTTGAATATGCACGATTACAACCATCAAAATGGTACCCATAGAGAATTATTTGAAATTGAACAAGTTCATATGAAAGAATTCATTGATGAAGGATTACATTCTCATGCCTACTTGTCACAACCCAGGAAAAAACCTACATTGAGTAACATTTTAAAAAATCCAGGTTTGCTAGCAATGCCTAAAGTTTTAGAAGTGCATTTAGAGAATTTTTTTCCCTTTATGGGATTGATGCACGGGGAGAATAACTTGCTAAGCTTGAAAGAGTGCCACTTTTACCTTCCAGAAAATGCCAATCAATCGCGTGTGTTTGTGTTGATGTACATGAAGGCTCATTCTGCGATCGCACACCTGATTAAAGGTAATCTGTTGAAGTTGATTAATGTAGTTGTGGAGCAAGATGCAAATATTTTATCTAAAATTTATCCCGACACACCGCAGCGCATTAAGTTAAACAATGAAGTGGGAATGAATTGGGTACGACGAAATTTTGAAAGCTTTCCATCTGTTGCGGAGCAAAATTTATCCCAGTAATTACAAAAAATATCACAATTGTTACTAATATCAATTACAGGAAAAAACTGCAGGTTTTAATATCCAACATGAATTAAAGAAAAATTTTTCTTCATGCCCATTGGTCTATTTTTCTTAAAAGAATCACCAACCCCACGGCTTTTGTTTTTTCAAAGAAAATATCTTACCTAAGCACTCTATGTGATAATATTGCAAAATCTTAACACAATAGGTAAAATTAGTGAAAACAGATACCCTTTTCTACGAACTAATTAAAGAATTACCTCAAATCTTTTTTGAACTCATCGGTAAACCTAATACTAACCCTAATGCCTATAAATTTACTGCAACAGAACTAAAACAGCAATCTTTCCGTTTAGATGGTACCTTTTCCACAATTGAAGGATTTGACAACGAACCATTATATTTTGTAGAATTACAAACATATAAAGATCAGGAATTTTACGAACGGCTTTTCGGGGAGATTTTTGTTTACTTTCGTCAATATCGACCTCCTAATTCTGACTGGTATGCAATTGTTATCTATGACAGGCGCAGTAATGAAATTCTGCCTCATCCTCGTTATCAGCCTTTAATAGAGAAATATGTACGTCGCATTTACCTAAATGAGCTTTCAAGTGATAATGAATCTATAGGAATGGGAATAGCGAAATTATTTGTGGAAACTCCCAAAAAAACTACTGGTTTTGCCCAAAAATTAGTAAATAAAGCCAAGAAGGAATTAACCGATGAAACCCTTTTGCAAAAAGTGTTAACATTTATCCAAAGCGTTGTAGTTTACAAGTTTCCAAATCTCAGTCTGGAGGAAATTGAAGCCATGCTTAATTTGAGTGATGATATCGAAAAAACAGGTTATTATCAAAGTGTTTTGAAAAAAACTAAATTAAAAGTCGTACCAGCATTACTGGAGAAAGGACTTAGTATTCAGGAAATTGCTAAGGCTTTAGAACTAGATGTAGAAGAAGTTAGAGAAGTAGCACGAGGACAATAGACAATGAATGTACTAGTTTTCAGCCAGAGGCTGGGAACTAGTAAAACTTTGAACTCTCCGTCCTTTAGAAAGATACAGGCTCCTCACCGTGTTCCGTGATATGGAACACAAATCTACTAGTCAAAATTAGCTCTGCTATGACAGAGCTAGTAGTCGCTCAAACAGTCGTAAGAGCGTTAAACACAAACAGCTATACAGATACTTAGGCTTCCAACGAGCGAAGATTTTACCTATTCAAGCTAATCAAATATTTTTCTCAACGCAACTCTATATCTTCAACACACCGCAGCGCATTAAGTTAAACAATGAAGTGGGAATGAATTGGGTACGACGAAATTTTGAAAGCTTTCCATCTGTTGCGGAGCCAAATCTATCCCAGTAATCAATTCTTAGAAAAACCGCAAAGTTCAATTTCTTCTTGACTAAAAGCATCCCTCAAAATTTTGCGGAGAACACGCTGAATATGAAGGTGTTTCCCTGGCTTAACCTTTGTCAGTGTTAACAGCAATAGGTGATTATCCCCAAAATTTTCTATTCCAGCTACTCGCGTCGGTTCTATAACATCATCTTCATGGGCTTTTAACTGTTCTCCTACTTTCTCAAGCACCCTATACACATGATCTAAATTGGAATGATAGGAAACGCTAACCTCCACCCGTGCATATATATACTGCTTAGAGAAATTCAGAATTGCTCCAATCTCTCCATTACGAATAATCTGCAATTGACCATCAGGATGACGGACGTGAGTGGTTCGTAGTTCAATTGCTTCTACAGTTCCCTCAATACCCCTGTCTTGCAATTTCCCAATTTCAATATAATCACCCACCAAGTAATAGTTCTCAAATAAAATCAAAAATCCACAAACAACATCATTAATTAGGTTTTGCGCACCAAGACCAACTGCTATACCTACAATTCCTGCACCTGCTAGAATGGGTGCAGGATCAATGCCAATGAGTTTGAGTATAGTCACCCCAGCAGTGAAGTAGACGAAATATTTGGTAAAATTCCGCATCAAAGGAATCAGCGTCAGCCGTTTCTGCTCCTGAGAGTCATTTGCATTTGCATCTGCGGATCTTAAGTAGAACTCATCAAGAAAAAAGTAAGCGACTTCAATTAAAACATTGCTAAGAAAATAAACCCCAATAATTTGCACAATTTTAGGGGTATAAGCACTGATCCAAGCTATAGGTTCTATTTCTGGAACGACGAGATTTACTATACCAATATAGAGGACGTATTGCAAACATTTTTTAAACAGGGGAATTAAATGACGTAAACGCTCGTATAAGTTTAGTAGTTTACTAGAACTAGAGTATTTAAGACTCAGGGCATCAAGAGTATCAACGATAGTAGCAACAGCTTTGACAATGAGTAAACCAACTGTGATAATAATATATATTTTTAAAGCGATGTAAAGATAGTTGGGAATAACCTTTGGTACATGGAAAAATTGAGCAGATAGAATAACAGAGTATATCCAGAGAGTATGAATAATAATTCTTTTTAAAACTTTAAAGAAAGCCTCGATGCTCTCATCATTAGCTTTTATCTGGTCAACGCTTTTTGCGTAATTGCAAACCCAATTTATACCTCGGCTTAAGGGTGGTACCGTAAGTTTAACTAGCATTAGTAAACTTACACTTTTCAAGCCCGCAATTAAGAGATTTGTCCAAAACTGAGCAGGAAGACTGTGAATGAGATTTAGTTGAAATTCCTGAACATTCCCACCCCGATAAATCACCATCCCATTCACACCGATCACCGCAAGAGATAGAATTACAGAAGTTAAAATCAAGATTCTGCTGATACTTCGGCGTAGGAAGGTAATATTTGCACTTCGTCCTTGAACCCAATAACTCTTACTAATCTGCTTGAAGATTATCCCAATCACCAAGTTTAATAGCGAGAAAATAAGTATTAAAAATATGACTTCACACAGGATAATTATTATATTCATATTTTGGTCCTTGAGGTCGGGGTGCTGACAGTAGTATCCAGATAAACATAGCACAACGACAGATAAGACAGTTAAGCAAATAATCTGGAAGATAATTGAGACAGTTAGGAGGTTGCGCTAAAAGGAATACATTGTGTAAAGCCCCACGGTACCGTCTTATCAACAGATGTATCTAAAACAGGAGTGTTCATTGCACCTGAAAAGAATATACTTTACTAGGAGTGTAAGAAGGGAAAATCAACAGTCAATAAACTTGATTATATTCCCATGTCTTTCGGCTCCAAGTTCCCATACGTATTGCTAAGTCTGATGAAAATAGGAATTATTGGAACGGGAAATATTGGCGCAAATGCTGCGCGGCTTTTCGTTCGCGCTGGACACGAAGTTGCATTGAGCAATTCACGAGGAGTCGAAAGCCTTGAACCCTTGGTTACTGAACTGGGAGAAGCAGCCAAAGCAATGACTTTACAATAAAACCTTGACTATGAAGCAAGCCAAGGAGATTTTGCCAATGGCTTGAAGCAGATGTGCTATTTTATACTAAAAATCATACATTTCCCACTGTGAACCGTATTGAACAAGTCGCACCCAAGGCCTTTGGATAAGGTTACGATAAGATAACACATGTTGCTCAATTTTTTTCCTGACGATAACATCAAGGACTACTCACCTCAACTCACATACTTTCAACTAAACCATTAGATATAACGATATTTTTATCGCTAATGGTTTGTGAGTCAAAACCTTCGATTAAAGGTAACAAATGATCATATAATTGCATTGCTTGTAAACAATTATTAATTGCCAATACTGCTGAATTATATAGCTCTATCTTTTGCTCAACTGTGCCCAGTAACCGCTGGTTATTAAGAATTTTTTCCTTAGCTTCTTTTTCTAATGTCTCTTCTAAATAAGCACGTGCTTGATTGTACTGTTGCAAAATCTCATCTGCTTGCTGATCTGCCATTGGTAGAAAACGAGTTTTTAAAGTTTGGTTGATAGTCTGGCGGAAATTTCGGCGGATCGTTTGAGAGACTTTTGGTTCAAAATCCAACTTTAATAGCTGTCTAATTGCAGGTTCTGCGTCCACCATGCTTTCGCAATCGTAACCTTGAGAAGTTTGTTGTAAAGTTTGCCGAAACTGGTATATTGAAAAAGTGCCTTCATCGTAAAATCTTGGGCTTTCTCTTACAAAGCGATCGCACTCCACTCGCGCTGCACTCACCAAAACTTGAGTAACTTGTTTTTCTAGATTTTTCAACTCTTGCTCAATCCCACCATCATTTCCTAATAAGCGATATAATTGGCGATATAACTCTGATTTACGAATCCTTTCTATCAACCGTTGAAAAATCTTACTAAGAACTTCTTGAGAAGACTCTACCAAAATATCTTCTAACTGATTCGCCAAATAATAAAGTGCTTCCACTAAAATGGCAATTAAAGGCGCAGTCGCATTGCGAGGATGGCTCAAAGTTGCTCTTCGATAAGCATTACTCACAGAAAAAGTATCTAGTAACTCATCTAAACGACGAATCATCCGCGATTGCAACTGATGAAAATCAGCTTCAAAACCATCACAGTCATTTGTTACAATTTTGTTAACTTCTTCTGCAATTAAACACTGAAAGTCATTTCCTACTTGCTGTAACTGTTGATTGAGACGTTGTAATTCCTGTGCTTTCATCGCCTCAATTTCTCGTGGTTGGCTATCTAAATCGCGTTGTATGGATTGAAAATGTTTTTTTAATTGAATACAAACATCTCCTAAGTCATCAGCAAGATTTTTAAATAACTGAGGACGCTTTTCTTCTGTGAGATATCGAGTAATAGCATTTCGAAACTCTTCAATTCCACTATCTTGAATGAGCTGCTCAATCAGAGGTGTTCCCTGTTCCTGTAAAATCCTTACATAGTTTTCATTTGGAGTTTCAAAGCTATTTACAGAAATGCGGAACTTGCTAGGTGCAAGCTTACCAGAGTTAGCACAGTAGCGAAGAAACTCATTGACAAACTGCGGGGTTTCTTCTTTAAGATCTAAACCTTTGACACTTTGAGCAAAAAGGGAATTTAAACCAAACCGATCCTGTGGAGTAGTCTGGTTTATCTGACTCCCATAAAATCCTAGTAAGCCACTGGTTTTGTAAATTCTTGTGGTATCACGGAACTGGTTACTAATCAAATCATCTAGCCGTTGTCGTAGCTGAGTGTTGTACCAAGTCTCATCAATACGGTTAAAGACGTAAAAGACGCGATCGCGTATTCCTGAATTTCCCCGCATCATTTCCAAGAGTTCCGTTTCTTCCTTCGTCATATCACCAGATGAAGCCGGTTTCAGAACACATACCACCGCTGAAGTATCGGAATCCTGAATTTTAGCGTAAGTTAGTTGCGCGTCCTTTAAAACAGGTGCATCAATACCAGGTGTATCGATAATCACGTTACCGTCTTGTAATAGACGATGATGACAGTAATATTCAATTCGCTTTAAAACAGCACTATTGCTTCCCCGACGTGCATAACCAGCAGCTTCCTTAAGATTAGAAAAGTTAAATTGCTCCATCGAGTAAGTAGCATTATTCACCGTGTAAATATGCTGACGGTTCGCCACATAACCCTCAAGTAACAATATCAAAGCCTTGGCTTGTTTTGCACGTTCAGATTTACTTTCACCACCTTCCTGCTGAATAATAGCTTCACATCCTTGGCGTAGTAGATCGATAACTTCACCTTGGTTGATATTTGCTACTGTCTTGAATCCCAACTGCTGACACAAAGACACAGCTTGTTCTCGAATCTCCGCTTCACTCAAAAAAGTTAAAACAACTCGCTCTTGATCTGGTTCTGCATATTCAATTTTACATTCCGTACCTGTAGCATGACCTTCTGCACTATATAGTAATTCTCGTTCTAAAAGTGCATTTATGAGCATAGACTTACCCGCACTAAAAGCACCCGCAAAAACAATCTCAAATTTTGGGGAAATTGCTTTAGATAAAGAAGTTCGCAAAGGTGAAATATCGTAGGAACGTAAAAAAGGCTCTTGCTGTAAAAGCTGTAAGATAGACTCAACCTGTTCTTTTAAATTTTTGCACTGAAGCGGTAGCCCTAACATGTTCAGTATCGTAGAAGGTATTCAGGTATATTCTATTAATTGTTATTTCGCTAAAGGTTCAGTATAATTACGTGAGTACAGGCAGCTTCTTAGAAGAGATTGTATCTAAACGAGAATAATATTATTGAATGTGAATTATGAAAATTTTTCCAGTCAGGCTAAAACCAAATGAAGATTTAAGAAAAAGCTTAAAGAATTTTGCTGAGAAACAAGATATTAAAGCTGGATTTATATTGACTGCGATTGGTAGCTTGAAACAAGCAACGATTCGCTTTGCAAATCAAGAAGCTAGTACAGTATTAACAGAGAAATTTGAAATTCTTTCTCTTAATGGAACAATTGCGACTACAGGAGTACATTTGCATATAGCTATTTCCGATAAACAAGGCAAAACTTTAGGTGGACATCTTAGTGATGGGTGCATTATCTACACAACTGCTGAAATAATCATTGGCAATAGCCAAGAGCATGTATTTCTTAGGAATATTGACTCAGAAACAGGCTATAAAGAATTAGAAATCAAGGGATAGTGTTTACTAAAAGCTCATCTGATCGTCTGGGTGGCTTTTCTAACTCGATTTGGAGACGCCGTTAGAGTAGGCTTAATGCGCTAGGTGTGCAACTAAGAGCTAATGACGAATAATTTATTTTTGAAATCTACTTAGCAGTAAGAGGAGCTATAAAAATCTTCAATATTGTACAAATGTTATTTGACCGATATTTTGGGAATTATCTTATTGTAACTATACATATTTGTATCGTATTGAATTATGATCAAACTCAAAAAATGGGTTCGCCCTTCGACAGTATTATGCCTATGTATATTCATGGCGATCATGGCGCGGACCAGTATTTTAAATATAAACACCTCTGCTGAAAAAAGTTATAAATCAAAAAATTTTCTAACA
Organism: Aetokthonos hydrillicola CCALA 1050; assembly: GCF_017591665.1. Taxonomy (GTDB): domain Bacteria; phylum Cyanobacteriota; class Cyanobacteriia; order Cyanobacteriales; family Nostocaceae; genus Aetokthonos; species Aetokthonos hydrillicola. The sequence continues at coordinate 107,435 of NZ_JAAKGC010000019.1, forward strand.
GAATTTGCTAGATATTTGAACGTTCTAGATTCACTAGAATGGAAGTTAATAGCGAAAAAAAACTTGATAAGGAATTAAGTGATGAAATAAATGAAGCCCAAAAATCAGCGTATTTTTTCTTAAAAAATATTGATGATAATGAAAAAAATAAATCAAAAATAAAAAAAATATTCGATATGTATAACAAATACATAAATTTATTACAGCAAGAAATAAGATTAATTAATGAACATAAAATTAAGCAGGCGATGGAATTTGTTAGTCAACAGGTAGACCCAACTTTCCTCATGCTAAATAATGAGATAAATAGCTTGAGTAATTTTTATGAAAATCAAAAGCAAAAAGCTGTTGAAATATCTAACATAGAAATAACGATTGTCTTATTTTTAGGTTCTGGAATAATTGGAGGACTATTTTTGGTCTATAATAGATTTGTGTTTAACAAAAATCAACAATTAGAGAAAACTTTAAATGAGTTAAAAGAAACACAATCTCAATTAATTCAAACAGAAAAAAATGGCTAGTTTAGGTCAACTAGTAGCAGGTATTGCACACGAAATTAACAACCCAATTAGCTTTATTCATTCTAATATCGAATATATTAAAGATTATACACAAGATTTAATCAAAATAGTATATTTATATCAGCAACAGTATCCAGAATCAAGTACTGAAATTAAAACTGCTATCAAAGAAATAGATCTAGATTTTATCTCAGAAGATTTGATTAAAATTCTTTCGTCAATAAACAATGGTAGTGAAAGAATTCGAGACATCGTTTTGTCTTTGCGGAATTTTTCTCGTTTAGGCGAAGCAGTGATAAAAGAAGTTGATTTACATGAAGGAATAGAGAGTACACTATTGATACTTAATCACAAATTTAATAACGAAATTGAAATTGTTAAGCATTATAGAGATTTACCGCGCGTGAATTGTTATCCCGGGCTATTGAATCAAGTATTTATGAATCTTCTTATGAATGCTAGCGATGCTTTGTTAAGTGAAAAATTATTAATTAATAAACAAATTATTATCCTGACGGAAAAACTTGGAGAAAATCAAGTTAATATAAAAATACAGGATAACGGACCTGGAATACTACCAGAAATTCAACCCAAGATATTTGATCCTTTCTTCACTACTAAACCTGTTGGTAAAGGTACAGGTTTAGGGCTTTCAATATGCTATCAAATTATTCAAAAACATAATGGAACAATTACAGTGAGTTCTGAAGTTGGTAAAGGTACTGAGTTCACGATTACCCTACCAATCAAATAGTCTTTGCGGTAGCAGTTTTTCCATAATTGAGCAAACTGACGTGAAATCTTAAGTTCTATTGTTACCTTTTTAGCAAAAGTGGCTATGCACCGCACTAGCTCGTCTACTTTTCTAGTATATTAGTCCAGACTCCAGACAAAAGATTCATATTTACCTCCTTTACTTCCCCCTCATCAGTATTTTTGAAAAGCACGGTAAATGCACCAGCACCCAAACGATCTTGAGGAAACATCCGGTAACAAGGGATTGTAGTTAAATGCGACTGATATTCCTTTAAATGATTAATCTCAACTGCTTGAAACTGGGTAAATCGTTCCAAGAACCATTCGCTAACTTGCTCATTTTCTTCAGGAGAATAAGTACAAGTCATATATGCTAGATAACCTTGAGGTGCTACTATTTTAGCAGAGTTTGCAATAATTCTTTTCTGCCGATTGGCACTTTTATTAATAGCAGTTGGATGAAAACACCCAGGCGCTTTTTCTCCTTTTGCTAGTAAAGATTGACCTGTGCATGGAGCATCTACTATAGCTAAATGACTAGATGATGCCATTATCTCGGCTAAAATACTGGAATCTCTATTAACTATAATAGAAGGCTTAATATGGCATCTTTTAAAGTTGGAAATTAGCATTCCCAGCCGTTTGCCAATGACTTCATTACTAATTAATAAATCAGGATGGAAATTTTTCCAGGCAAAAATACTTTTTCCTCCTGGTGCAGCACACATATCAAGAACTAAATCTATATGGTCACTAATGGTTAATAAAGTTGAAGCTGCAAACACAGAAGAAAAATCTAAACAATAAAAATTTCCTTTTTCATGTAAGGGATGTTGCCCGGGTTTTTGTCCTAAAGATAAACGATCAATAAAGTTGGGTTGCCAAGGTGATGGTGCTTCCACCTGAAATGGTGGAATTTCGGGTTTTTCCGTACCCCAAAGAATACAAGGATGGAACGGCTGAGGGTTAGTTAAAGCCTCAACAAATCTCTCTTGTTCGTTTAGATTTTCAAATAAACGTCGTGAAAGTTTAATTAATAAATTTGAAGGTGTGTTCATAGACACAGCAATTTAAGATAAGATAACTAGTTTTTTTGGAGACGAGCCCAAGCATTTGAATCATACTCTCAACCAGGAATCCCTGATTACACAAGTTAAGGAAGATCCTATATTTTGGTAATTGGGTTTTTCCTCCTTACTTGGTATAAAATGCTGCAAATTGTTTTTATCCTTAATATTTCCTTCACATTCTAAGAAAATTACTAATTATTTCTGTTTACTGAAACTAGATAAACCATTATTCGAGCATAATTACTAAAAGTAATGTTTCCCCAGATAATCTTTTTTGCATGAGTATTATCGAACCTAATTCACTTTTGCCTGTACCTACAGGTGAATTGCGGATTCTGGAATTGCCTCCTACCAATGACGATCTAAGCGGTGTACCCGTTCACTTCTCCCTAGTGATTCCTACTTATAAAGAAGCAGCAAATATCCACAAAGTAGTTGAGATATTAAGTAATTTACTAGATGAAGGGTTAAACGGAGACTACGAACTGATAGTGGTAGACGACGACAGCCCTGATAGAACTTGGCAAGTGGCACAATCGCTTATCCAAGAATACCCACGTTTGCGAGTAATGAGACGCCAAAATGAACGGGGGCTTTCGTCGGCGGTGGTTCGTGGGTGGCAAGTTGCTAGAGGACGTGTTTTAGGAGTGATTGATGGGGATTTGCAGCATCCACCTCATGTGCTGTTGCAATTATTACAAGCAATTGACAACGGAACAGATTTGGCAGTTGCTAGCCGACATTTAGAAGATGGTGGAGTCAGTAGTTGGAGTTTTATTAGGCGTTTTTTGTCTCGTGGGGCTCAACTGTTGGGATTAATTATTCTACCAGGAGTACTTGGCAGGGTTTCAGACCCTATGAGTGGATATTTTCTACTACGCCGGAGTGCGATCGCTGGTGCAGTGCTTAATCCCATAGGATACAAAATTTTGCTGGAGGTTATCGGTCGGGGTAAAATACAAAAAATTGCTGAAGTTGGCTATGTATTTTGTGAACGTCAAGAAGGTGAAAGTAAGGTGACATGGAAGCAGTATGTCGATTATATACATCACTTGCTTCTTTTGCGTAGTTCTACAGGGCGGCTCAAAAGATTTAGCCAAAGCATAAATTTCCCCATTGGTCGCTTTATCCGCTTTGGTTTAGTAGGGTTGAGTGGAGTATTTGTAGATATGGTAATGCTTTACTTGCTCAATGATCCAACCACTCTGGCTTTGCCTTTAACTCGTAGCAAAATTATCTCGGGTGAAATTGCGATCATTAATAATTTCTTGTGGAATGACAGTTGGACTTTTGGAGATGTTTCTAAGCACCAACGGGAATGGCGTCAGCGCTTAAAACGATTTTTGAAATTTAATCTGATTTGCCTCGCGGGACTTGTGTTGAACGTGGTGGTGCTAAATCTGGTGTACAACTTTATGATTCGCAATGCTTATATCGCCAACTTAATTGCGATCGCCGTCGCTACTGTTTGGAACTTTTGGGTTAACCTAAAACTGAGCTGGCGGGTTACACAAGTCAAATAGTCTCTCATTCTGTAACCACAAAGCTCAAAACCCGCTCAACCTAGCTTAGCCTTGTTGCTTCGCACTGGTTGAACGAGTCTTTGTTTTTGTCATAAAACCGTCAAAATGAACAATATATGTAACTCATAAATAATTGTATATATGAGCAATTATCTATGAGTATTTTTTTTGAAACTATACTAAACTGTTCTGCGATTAAAGGAGTACCACAGAAAAATAGCAATTAGTGAACCTACTACAGCTAATGCTAATCCAGCAATACTAAAAGTAGGTGCTGCTATAGCTAACTGCCCAGTGGTCAAAAGTATACCCAGTGTTCCGCCAATAAATGCGCCAATAATACCTAGAACGATTGTCGCAATAATTCCCCCACCTTGATAACCGGGATAAATAGCTTTAGCGATCGCGCCTGCAAGAAGACCTAATACTAACCAAGCAAGAAGATTCATTCTGTTAACTTCCTTTTGTTTAATCCATTGTGTTTACTGACATTATTAATTTATTTTGTATAACCAGGTACGCACATCTTTCATCAGAAATAAGTTGGCCAATTCTTAAGGTATAGAACCATAAGATTTATAGTTAAACCCTAATAATTCAGTCCTAAAGAGTAAAATTGCGTATGCATTAGACACAGGGTGCCTTTCCTATGCCCCATGCCCCATGCCCAAACTCACTTTCTTGCCTGTATCACCTGTAAACTTCCACCCGCGTACAACCTGTGGTTATTTACTTCAAACCCTATCTCCCTCAATAAACTAACCAAATCGGTTTTTATGAGTTGCCAAGCCGTCTCCGTTTCAAACAACAGCAAAAACAGTGATATAGCAGGCCAGAATATTGGATTAGTAGGAGCATGAAAATCGACCAATGTGAATACTCCGCCCTGCTTCAATACCCTGTAGACTTCCTGAATAATTTTTCGCAATTGCTGTTGCTCCATTTCATGAAGTCCTACGCTAATGTGGACTATATCAAACAAGTTATCCGCAAAAGGCATTTCTTCAGCGAAGGCTTCTACGTACTCCGCTTGGGGGACATTTTCTCGTGCCCGTTTTAAAGATAAGGGAGAGGCGTCTAGTCCTGTTACATTTTGTGAAGACTTCACTAAAAATTGAGTCGCTTGTCCACAACCGCAGCACAAATCTAAAATTTTGGTGTCTGAGTCAATTTTTAAGTCATGTAAAGCTAAATTACGAAAATTAGCCTCTCCGCCTACATTTAAAGCCGCTAGACGCGCGATTCCATCGTAGAACCACTGGTAGCGATAACTTAAATCTCTAAAAATTGTTGCCACTGCTTCCTTCCTTAAGTTTGTTATTTAAAGATATATTGTTAACATTAGTAAAAAAGCTGAAAAGGTTGGGGGAATAGTACTGTTATGGGTCGTGTAGGCGTCTTATTACTCAATCTCGGTGGTCCAGATAGATTAGAGGATGTTGGACCATTTCTGTTTAACTTGTTTTCCGATCCGGAGATTATTCGCCTACCGTTTCCTTGGTTGCAAAGACCTCTAGCTTGGCTTATCTCCTCACGGCGCACTAAAAAGTCTCAAGAAAACTATAAGCAGATCGGGGGTGGTTCTCCACTGCGTCGGATCACCGAAGCTCAAGGAGAAGCCCTAAAAGAGCAACTGGGTGCTTTGGGACAAGAAGCCACTATCTACGTGGGAATGCGTTACTGGCATCCCTATACCGAAGAGGCGATCGCCAAGATTATCCAAGACAAAATAGAACACCTTGTTATTCTACCTCTTTATCCCCAATTTTCCATAAGCACCAGTGGCTCAAGCTTCCGATTATTAGAAAAACTGTGGAAAGAAAACACAAAACTTCAAAGCATCAATTACACCGTCATTCCTTCATGGCACAAGCAACAAGGCTACTTGCAAGCTATGGCGGATCTCATAGTACAGGAATTAAGTCAGATCGCCAATCCTGACGAAGCGCATATCTTTTTCAGTGCTCATGGGGTGCCCAAAAACTATGTTGAAGAAGCAGGCGATCCCTACGAGCAAGAGATCGAGGAATGCACTTATCTCATTATGCAAACCCTTAATCGACCGAATTTCTACACCTTAGCTTACCAAAGTCGCGTGGGTCCTGTAGAATGGCTACAACCTTATACGGAAGACGCCATCAAGGAACTAGGCACTAAAGGCACGAAAGATTTAGTTGTTGTGCCGATTAGTTTTGTCTCAGAACATATTGAGACACTGCAAGAAATTGATATTGAGTATCGGGAATTAGCAGAAGAAGCAGGAATTCACAACTTCCGTCGAGTACCCGCACTTAACACCAATCCAGTATTTATTAAAGCACTAGCAGACTTGGTTATTGATGCATTAGAAGCTCCTAGCCTCAAACTCTCCCAAGTCACGCAAATGAAGAAAAAGGTTAAAATATACCCACCGGAGAGATGGGAATGGGGTATGACTACCTCAGCAGAAGTATGGAATGGTCGCATCGCCATGCTAGGCTTTATTGCGTTGATCATCGAACTAGTGACTGGTCACGGTTTGCTGCACATGGTAGGGCTTTTATAGGTATGAATAACTTTAAGGAACTCTTTCGTGTCATCCTTGCAGTCTCTATAGTCATAGTAGGGGTGACGCATTTTCTCGTTCCAGATCAATACGCCAGAATTGTCCCCTCACAACTTCCCTCTCCTGTAGGGCTAGTTTATCTCAGCGGTTTTTATGAAATTTTAGGTGGTATTGGTTTATTAGTCCCACCAGTCAGCCAAGCTGCTGCATGGGGGCTAATAGCTCTTTTTATTGCTGTTTACCCAGCTAATATCAACATGGCAGTCAATCACATTAAGATTGACCATATACCAGATTCACACTTGTTACAGGCTATAAGACTCCCCTTCCAAGCAGTGTTTATTGCTTGGGCTTGGTGGTATACAAAACCAATAGACTTGGACAAACAAGCCTCCATCATTCCTAAATCTCTCATTTCTCAAGAAATGCAGGAATTAAAGTGACTGGATCCAAATAAAATGAATACATCAAAGACAGTACAGCAATTGCGGGCAGAATGGATAACACCAGAAAATTTCCGTCGCTATGGACAAGTGATTTTTCCTAGTAAAGACGGTAAATCCTTTGATGCAGAAGATGCTCAATTAGTACTAGATAAAGGTATTCCCCGCTTTTACATCATGCAACTGCAACGCAGAGGACGAAAATTCCATAAGATTACCCGTCATGTGCAATGCACTCAATGTCTCGGTTCTCTAGAAGGAAAGGACTGGCTCATGGCAGTGTGTCCTCCTAATAATAGTGCTAATGAACCAGAGATAGAAGACATTGCGGCTTTCCGCATCCCAGGGAATTGCTTTATCAAGCTAGAGATAGGTACTTGGCACGCGGGACCATACTTTGAGCATGAAAATGTGAGTTTCTATAATTTAGAATTAGGTGATACGAATGTAGTAGACCATTTTACTCATGACTTTTCACTAAGTCACAATCTAGAGTATGAAATGGTTTAGTCTCCCTTGGTGCTTCTACGTCAGGAACAGGTTCTATTTGGCATCAGTTGGTAGGGATGATGAAGCACAAAGTATACATTATGCTTGGTCTATATGTCCCAATGCTTGTTACTCCATTAGAGTTAATAGGAGCGGAAAATGATGTTGAAAGATGATCCAGCAATTGAGACAATAAGAGAAGCGCGACATTGCATATCTCAAGAGTACGGACACGATCCGCAGAAATTAGTGAATTATTACATCGAACTTCAAAAACAATATCAGCTGATAGATACCACAAAACAACAGCAATCTGAGTCTGTAGAAGCCTCTAGCAAAGTAGAGAAGATTTAAAAAGCCAGAAATTCCCAATCTGTACTGTTAGGCGCAATCTTTGATGCAGCAGGGTTGCTTTTCTGCATGACTCTAATTAGAAATCTTAGAGCCTCATTAACCGCATCGGAATCTGGAAATATCTTAGCAACATCTGGTTCTAGACGAACACGAGTCCCTCCGAAATTCTTGCGTTCAGAGCCTAGCCTTCTAACACGCAGACTCTTTAAATCATATAGCTACTATAACAACTTGATTAAATGACGGTTAGAAGAAGCCCGGAAACCAAGACGCTTATAAAATGCAACTGCACGATCATTGGATGGAGTTGCTTGTAGAGAAAGTCCTATTGATGAGCTACTCCGTGTTTTTTCTAACCACTCAAAAAAAGCAGTAGCAATACCATTACCCCGATAATCTTCCTGCACAAAAAGTTCATCTACCTCAAGAAAATCACCTCCATATTCATTACTCCAAAAGAAGACAACGATCGCGTAGCCCACAACTGTGTTGTCCTGTTCAAAAACTATAATTAGTCCTTTCTCAGGTTTATTGCTAAACTCCTTGAAAGTTCGATGGAATTTTTCAGAGTTCATTCCCATCTCTGGTGGATCTTCTTGGTAAAGAGAAAGTACATACTTTTGTACTATTACCAAGTCACTTTCAGAGCAGGTTCTAAAATTAAGACTCATCATCGTCTATATTTTCTCCTAATTCCCTCAAACGTGCAGCTAACCGTTCAGCCCGTTGGCGTTGTGCTTCTGCTCTTTGGTGTTCTGCTTCTGCTCGTTGGCGTTCTGCTTCCTCTGGTAGAAAAACTAAATTTCCCTCGCGGTCATAAAATCGTAACCAAGAAGCATTTTCTCGGCTGATCGTTCCTTCCCAGGTTCCCAACCAAAATCCCAGAGTTTCGCACCACAACCAACCTTGTTCATTAGCAACTAAAGGCTGATAGTGAAAATTTATATCTAAGCTCCATCCTTGTAAAGAAGTAGGATCAAAGGGGTCAAAAACGAAATAGTCCCTAGTCCTAAAAACTCTTTCATAAATATTTTTCTTCTCACGTAGATCAACATTTTTTGTTGAAGGAGACATCAATTCAACAATTACATCTGGATAGCGTCCGTCTTCGTCCCACACAACCCAACCTTGGCGAGAACGAGAGTCTTCAACGTTGAGAACCACAAAAAAATCTGGTCCCTTGAAATCCCGATTTCTTGCTTGGGTACGGCTATAGTAAATGAACATATTGCCACCTGCAAAGTAATCATTACGGTCTGTCCAGGCTTGTTCCAAAGACCGAATTAAAACATTCATTGCAATGCGGTGGCGGTTACTTTCCAAGGGTTCTCCATCGTCAAAAATTAAATCTGTAGGTGGTTCGGGCGGTTCCCAATCTGGGATATCAGCTCCTGATAGACTTTGATTTTGAACAGTATTAGGTGACATAGTATACCCTGATACGTTTAGTTTTTGGGTTACCTGATTCGATTGGCGTTATCGGCGCGATCGCAAAGTACTGCTGCCTAAAAGCGGATCGCCAATTCACTCATCTAAATTACCTGACTTTTGAGACACAGCATCTTTCTAATTTTAGAGTAATCCCTCAAAGGGCAGTAGTAAAGCTGATAGCTCAATATCTGATGGATAAAACACTCTATCAAGAGAGTTTGGGAAATATGACCAATAGGTATTGGGTTTAGATAGCACTTTACTTGTGTAGAATATTACGTTGTTAACTCTTCGACCGCGCCTAAAGCTTTGAGGGTGGTTTTTTCAGTTTCGGTTAAACCTATGACACCTGTAATGTTCATGCCCTCATAGGGTCTTTCAGTTATTAGGGTTTTGAGGCACTGACCTGTCTTAACATCCCAAAGCTTAAGCGTTTGATCACTACTAGAACTGGCAAGGGTTTGACCATCGGGACTGAACGCAACGGAACTTACCCAACTGGTGTGTCCTTGCAAAATGTTGCGGCATTTACCATTGTTGATATCCCACAGACGCACGGAAGAATCACCACTACCACTAGCAAGGGTTTGACCATCTGGACTGAAAGCGACTGAACGCACCAAACTAATGTGCCCTTCCAAAATGTTACGACATTCACCACTGTTAATATCCCACAAGCGTACTGAAAAGTCAGCACTAGCACTGGCAAGCGTTACTCCATCGGGACTGAAAGCGACTGAATTTACTACACTGGTGTGCCCTTGCAAAATCTTCAGGCATTCACCAGTGTGAACATCCCACAAGCGCACCGAAGAGTCACCACTACCACTAGCAAGCGTTGCCCCATCTGGACTGAAGGCAACTGAACGTACTAAACTGGTGTGGCCTTGAAAAATGCTGCTGCATTCACCACTTTTAATATCCCACAGACGCGCTGAGCAGTCTTCACTACCACTAGCAAGCGTTGCCCCATCTGGACTGAAGGCAACTGAACGTGCTAAACTAGTGTGCCCTTGCAAAATGCTGCGGCATTCACCACTGCGAATATCCCACAAGCGCACCCAAGAGTCAGCACCGCCACT
>NZ_JAAKGC010000403.1 GCF_017591665.1 Aetokthonos hydrillicola CCALA 1050
GCAGGACAGTCAGTAGAGGAATACTTTGCAATGCCCAAGTCTATTGCTGGTATAACGCCGATAGTGCAGGAACTATTGCTGAAAATAGAAGAATGGCGTACACACGACCGAATAAACCAAATATCCTTGTTTTACAACCAATTTCTTTCAAATAACTCCCATCATCCTCACTCTTTGCATCTGTTACCTGTGGATCAAGAGTGGTTGCGTAACTTACAGCAGCAACGGTGGTCTTCCCGATCTCTACCTACCTTTACGATGGACTGGAATAAGCTATTTTCATCGTTAATCGAGCAATATTTCTTTATTTCCCTCTATCGTGTTATCGCCGAGTCTTTGGCTAGCGAAAACTCCCACCGTCTTACCTCTATGCAAGTTGCTCAAAAGAATATAGAGGAGTCTCTCGAAGAACTTACTGCTCAGTTTCAACATCAGCGCCAGAATTCTATCACCGAGGAACTGCTAGATATTGTAGCAGGCTTTGAAGCGTTGAACGAGACAAAGTAAAGCTCAAAAATTTCCATGTACAGGACGCGCGATCGCTTAAACTAGCCTTGGAACTAGGGTTAAAAAGTTATGTTACAGCCTGCACAGACTATATCTATTTTTCAAAAGCAACCAGATCCCAAGGTGTTTGTAGCTGGTCAAATCATCTTTGAAGAAGGACAACCAGGTGATTATATGTATGGCATTCTTGAAGGAGAGGTTGATTTATCTGTTGATAACAAGATAGTAGAAACGATCGCAGCGGGAGAGGTTTTTGGCACAGGATCACTTGTTGGTATAAAAAACAGAACTTACACAGCGATCGCAAAGACTGACTGTAAGTTGGCTTTTCTAGACGAACAAAGGTTTTTATTTGCTATTCAAGAAACACCGATATTTGCACTTTTAGTCATGAAAAGTTATTCCCAGCGCCTTAGTCGTTTAGAGCATCAGATTTAACCGACATTCGGCTCCTTACCTGGGGAAAACCAACTTTTCATCACTATTGGCGGCTAAATACACCACCAGCTTGATCATGGAGAAGGCAAGATTTAATCATGATTGCCTTCTTCAATCAAGAGTAAGGAATGTATAGCAATCCCATCATTTGTGCAAGAAAAATGATAAAGGCTGAAAGCTTTTTCTCTTAAATGTTGCTACACATCAAAAATCTTCTAAGGGCGAACCCTACAGGAACCTGTAGGGTACACCCCTATCCTATTTGTTGCTCCATTTAAGAGAATTGGCATAACAGGGAAATCGCCATAATTAACCATATTTAACACTATATTAAAATGTTGATAGCATCTTATTTGCTGGCAAAAG
>NZ_JAAKGC010000404.1 GCF_017591665.1 Aetokthonos hydrillicola CCALA 1050
ACTTTAGACCAGAGTACTTAAACCTCCTTTGCTGAAGTTTTTGGTTAACTTTCCCCTTTCAATATCTGCCTCCAAATTTACACCCTTCATTATTTGTGCAGCAAACTTCTATTTTAATACCATTATACATTAACTGGAGGATTTTGTTAATAGAGTTTTACAAATTGGGCATAGGGCATAGCGAATAGGGCATCGGGCATCGGGCATCGGGCATCGGGCATGGGGCATGGGTATCTAGTACTCGCTCCCCTGCTCCTCTGCCCCTCTGCTCCTGTGCTCCTCTGCCCTATTCGCTATGCCCTATGCCCTATGCCCTATGCCCTATTCCTCAACCTCACTAACACGACGGATCTTGCGAATATCGCTCAATTTCTTAATTTGTGCAAAGACTTGCTCTAGTTGAGTACGAGCCTGTATATCTATTCCTAGGTCGATCAAAGCTGGTTGACCAATAGTAGTTTTAACTTGAGCATGGCGTACATTAATTCCTTGATCACTCAAGCGAGACAAAATATCCTTTAAGACTCCTACCCGATCCAAAGCTTCAATCTGGACATTCACAGGGTAGGTTTCTGGACGAGTTGCATTTTCTAGAGCTTCATTCCACGCGACTGTTACTAGGCGATCGCGCTCTACATGCTCCAAGTTATGACACCCGTCGCGATGAATTGAGATTCCCCTTCCTCGTGTCACTACACCACTAATTGGTTCTCCAGGAATAGGATGACAGCATCTTGCTAGATAATACATCAACCCTTCCACCCCAATAATCGGTGAATTAGTAAATTTAGTTGGTGCTGGAGAAACCTTAGATAAAGTAGGCTCTTTTACAGGTGTTTCAGGTGGGAGAGCGATCGGCTGTGGCAATTTCGCTTCTTCTCGCCAACGACTTAGCACTTGGTTCGTAGTAATTCCGCCGTAACCTATAGCCGCGAGTAAATCTTCTACTGAGTGGTAATTGCATCGGTGTGCAACAGCCTGCATCGGTTCTGATTTCAGCATACTGTCAAAACCGGTTTTTCCCACTTCTTTTTCCAACAATTCTCTACCACGAGCAATATTCTGTTCGCGCCGGGATTTCTTATACCATTGGCGAATCCGGTTGCGGGTGGCTGATGAGGCGACAAAGTTCAGCCAATCTAAACTGGGGTGAGAATTTTTGTGGGTAATAATCTCAACTATATCCCCAGTTTTTAATGGCGTATCAAGAGTTACTATTCTACCGTTCGCCCGTGCGCCTGCGCAGTGGGTTCCTACCTCGGAGTGAGCTGGGTAAGCAAAATCAACAGGAGGCGCGGATCGGGTTAGAGA
>NZ_JAAKGC010000405.1 GCF_017591665.1 Aetokthonos hydrillicola CCALA 1050
CGGCAAGCGACCCGCCAAATGCTTCTTGGATTTCTGCTATGATAGCTTTATGCATGGCCATAATGTATACTCCGAACGGGTGATAACGAGACTTTTTCTTAAATAGCTACAACCATGGCACAAACAAGCTTCTGGCGATTTTTGAATAGTATTGCTCTCAGCCGGTTTTAGTATACCATCAAGCTGACACGGTAGAAGCAGTGTTGGACTCAACTTCAAATCATTCCTTGGTAAGTACAATACATTAACTTGAACAAATCAGAAAAATACTCGATACAACATGCGAACACAACTGGTTATTTTTGACTGCGATGGAGTGTTAGTAGATAGCGAAGTATTAGGCAATCGCGTTCTTGTTGAATTTGTCGCAGAGTTTGGACTTGCACTAGAACTTGAAGAAGCCATGTTGTTATTCAAAGGTTGCAAAATGGCTGATTGTGTTGCTGTCATTGAGCAGAGGCTGGGAAGATTGATGCCACCAGATTTTGTAACGAGGCTTCGTACTCGTACTGCTGAAGCATTCGAGCGTGAATTGCTTTGTGTTGATGGGATAGAAGCCGCTCTTGACGAAATTAATTTACCCATTTGTGTTGCTTCCAGTGGTCCGTTGGAAAAAATTAAGTTAGCTCTGCGTGTTACTAACCTCCTGCCGCGATTTGAAGGACGTATCTTTAGCTCTTATGAAATCGGAAGCTGGAAACCTGCACCCGACTTATTTTTATATGCTGCGAAAAATATGGGAGTTCAAGCTCCATATTGCACTGTAGTAGAAGACAGCATCTTGGGCGTGCGTGCAGGTGTTGCTGCTGGGATGAATGTTTTAGCTTACGCTAATTCAAGTGAGGCTTCTTTACTTGAAGAATGTGGAGCCCAAGTCTTTAACTCAATGTCTCAACTACCTTCTTTGTTGTTACATGAGTGAACGGTTGTTTGAATTTGCCAGTACTCAAAGAACACCTTTAAACTTGGCTTATCTGCGAAGAAAGAAGTAGCAAGTTATTACCCAAGCAATGACGATGACAAAACGCCTTACCATCTGTGGATCTAGTTGGCGACTATAATATGCTCCACTGTAACCACCGATAACTGTACCAAACATCATCAAAACTGCTTGCGGCCATGCTACGAGTCCAGCAAAAATAAAAGTAACTGCCGCGAAGCTATTGATGCAGGACATTAAGACTGGAGTTTGGACTAATCCGGTTTCGACCAGCAGTTAACAAGCAAGGGCAGGACAGAGGGACTCAACTTCAAATTTGAAGCTGAGTCAAGCGGCAGGATCAAGAAATTAGCCGAAACTAAGCAGCA
>NZ_JAAKGC010000406.1 GCF_017591665.1 Aetokthonos hydrillicola CCALA 1050
AGGAGACTTTCGTCGTAGTAATCAACCAATAACCTTACACCGACCCCCACAACACTCACCAAATCCCATTTCAGATCTGTGGGGTGAACCGGTATTAGAATTTCAAACTTACAATTCTCGCCAACAAGAAATGATGGCGGTAGCTGAGAAAATTAAATATAACATTGCCCATGATGGCCTTAATCCAAGCCAAGATATTTTAGTGGTAGTTCTGGGCTCTCGTTCAACAGCGCTGGAGCTAGAAACAGAAATTGGTAGTTTTTTAATAGAGCAGGATATAAATATTTATATTCCCACAGCTTTGAAATTGAATGAGCTACTTCCCAAATGGCCTAATTATAATCCTGATTGTTTTTGGCACGAGGGAGGTGTAACAGTGTCGCGCATCAATCGTGCCAAAGGACATGAAGCTAATATGGTTTATGTTGTTGGCTTGGATCATGTAGCTCGTAACGAAAGTGATGTAAGTTTTCGTAATCAATTGTTTGTCGCTTTAACAAGAACACGGGGTTGGGCAAATATAACAGGAGTAGGTAATTACCCAATGTATGATGAGATGCGACAAGTGATTGCTAGTAAAGATACTTTCACATTTACCTACAAGCGTCCACCAAAGCGTGACATTAGCGAGTAAGTGGTTAATGGTTAGTTGGTAAAATCAAACCTACCAACTAACACGCAGTTCACTCACTAGGCTTGTTCTTCAAACGTTCTGTACGTGCTTGTGCTGATGTCATCACCTCGTCGAAATTTTCCATAACTTCTCCTGGAAAATTTTCTAAAACTCTGGTGGAGAGTGCAACTCGACCTTTACCTTCATCCAAGTCGAGGATAACCGCTTTAATGGATTGACCAACGTGAAATAGCTTTTCGAGATTATCAATAAACTTTTGGCTCACCTGCTTGATATGAAGCAAAGCATTAATACCTTCTAAATCTACAAATACCCCAAAAGGCTTAATACCAGTAACTTTACCTTCAACAAGCTGACCTAGTTCTAATGTGCTGAAGCTAGCAGAACGAGTTGCTAAGCGTTGAGAAAGTATCAGTTTGTTGTTGTTACGATCAACTTCTAAAAAGCTAGCTGTGAGGGTTTGTCCTTTGAGTGCTTCTAAATTATTGCGCTCAACAAGATGAGAGCGCGGGACAAATCCTCGTATACCCTGTATTTCAACAGTAACACCACCTTTATTAACATTTAAAACTCGCACTTGAACGGTTTGAGCATTTTCCTGCATTTGCGCGAGTCGTTCCCAAATATGTTTAATTTCCAACTGACGGCGTGAAAGGGTGACTTGACCTTCTGCT
>NZ_JAAKGC010000407.1 GCF_017591665.1 Aetokthonos hydrillicola CCALA 1050
AAGGGGAGGTTAGGAGGGGTAAAAATAATGTGCAGCTTCACAGAAAATTGGTATTACAGCCCAGAGTATTGTTGCTCAATGTTTTCGGCTAGCTTCCGGTTTTGTTGATTTACCTGAACCACTATGTGCGTACTCTTGCTCAGAGGAGGATGATGGAGGAGGTGTTGAGCCATCACCTCGCTTTGATTTATCTCCGCCGAGAAACCGTACTTCTAGAGTCTTAATAACGACGTAGAGTACTGGTAAAATCACCAAACTCAAAATAGTCGCAACCAATAGTCCACCAAAAACAGCCGTCCCTAGAGAGTGACGAGCGTTTGCGCCAGCACCACTCGCAATTACTAGAGGGAAGAAACCAACAAGTGCAGCGATCGCAGTCATCAAAATTGGTCGAAAGCGTTCTTCTGAAGCAGTTAGGGCTGCATCTACAATCGACTTACCCTCTTCCATCGCTAAGTTAGCAAACTCAACAATAAGAATAGCGTTCTTACTAGCAAGTCCAATCAGCATCACTAGCGCAATATTACAGTAAACATCATTTGCCAAGGTAGGTTCTACAAAACGCCGTAGAGCTACAGCACCGAGAGCACCTAGTATTGCTAATGGTACTGTCAGCAAGATAATAGTCGGGTCAATATAACTTTCATACTGAGCAGCCAGCACCAAAAAGACTATCACAATACTGAACAAAAAGATCAATGAACCCAGACTTCCCGAAGCTACTTGCTCTCGGCTCAAATCTGACCACTCAAATTTGATGCCTGGTAACGCAGATTGTTGATAAGCTTTTTGAATAGCATCTAGTGCTTGTCCACTACTGTAATTCGATGATTGAGCACCTTGAAGCAAAATGGATCGATATCCATTAAAGTGAGAAATTACCGCAGGGCCTGTGTATGGTTTGATAGTGATCAACTGATCTAGCGAGACTATATTGTTGCTAGTATTGTTACTATTTGTAGTGCTAGTACTCCTGGTTGTCGTGCTACTATTACCACCGCTACTGGAAGAACGGACATAAAGTTGTTTAAGCGCCTCCGGATTATTGCGATACTGTGCGTCCAGTACCGCATAAACTTGATAGTAACGCGGTCCCAAAACAAACTGAGTCACGTAAGATGAACCGAAACTTGTGCTAATCGTATTCAGGACATCATTAAAGTTAACATTGAGAGCATTCAGCCGATCCCGGTTGATATCAATTTCATACTGTGGTGTATCTGCGGTGAATTGAGTGTACGCGCCACGCGGAGGTGCAAAAACACCAGTTTGGTTTGCCTTTTGCAGAATTGCCTGAGCGTTAGCAG
>NZ_JAAKGC010000113.1 GCF_017591665.1 Aetokthonos hydrillicola CCALA 1050
CCTTGTGGCAGCCACATCCAGGTTTGTTCCTGAAAATCCCCTCATTTTCCTGCCCACTCTCTACCTAAAACCCTAAGTAATGCTTTCAAGCCTAAGATAAATGGAGGCTCAAAACGAATATTTTCTGATTTCCCCTTCTTGTCTAATAGCAAGTTAGTTAACTCATCTTTGACCTCACCCCACAGGTTACTATTTTTATCTTGGTTTGGAATGCGAATGTAATTTGCTAAGGGTGTAATACCTTCAATTTCTAATTCTTTTAAAGCAGTATGAAAGTCATAGAGAAATTGGGATAGATTAGTCAAATTAGGAATTTCTAAAAAAATATCTTCTTCCTCAAAATTTAAACGTGTTTGGCTATGAAATACTTCACCATTTAGTTCATAACTTTCTCCTGCAATCAATGAATCTTTTATCTTTCTATCTAGTCCTGCGATTTTAGTTTCATTTAAAACTAAACCACAAGCAACCTCATCTTTGGGGCTCTTACTCAATCGCGTGATGACTTCGGTATCATCAAATTTAGAACCTTTGCTGAGCATACGACTGAGTAATAAATTGACTTCGGAATTATTATTAAACTGTCCTCCTTCTGCTAACCAGTTTAAAAATCGAGATCCATTTCCTCCTACATAAACAGGCGTGATTTCCTCACGTTTGTATTTTCCTTCTTCATAAAGAACTTTCAGGATGATTCCCACATAATAGTACAGACCTGCTGTACCAATTGCTGTTAACCTAATTAATCCCTGGAAATCTTCCTCATCTTCTACGTGAGGTTTGATATTTTGTAACCAATTATCCCCTTCTAGACGAAGCAAAACATCCAGCTTTGCATTAAATGCACCTCCCCTCAGCCCTCTCCAATCAGAAAGATTAACTTCAAATCTCCGTTCAAGAAACTGAGGATTCATCTCTAAAAATTGAGAAAATAAATCCCGACCTGCTAATTGTACAGAACACTGATGTACTAATCTATTTTCTTCCCATACAGAAATATCTGATGTTCCACCTCCAAGATCAATACAAGTAGTCTTGATCAATCGATGTCCTTCTTGGTCACGAAAATATTGAGCAGTGGCTAAACTTTCAGTACGGAAAAAGTCTGTATTTGAAGTGTCTGGACAAATCTGGCTGATTCCTGTCCTATTTTCAAGATCCTTTGTTAAATTTTCCCAAGTAAGAGCGTAAAGATTTTTATCACGGCGAGAAAAAGCTGACGGATAAGAAAGACTCCACTGAATTGTTTTTATACCATGTTTTGCGGCTAAAGCAGAGATATGTATTGCTAAATGTTTAAGAAATAACTGATTGAAAGACAGATTATCCCTTGACCATTTGAGATTCGTTTTCATCCAGTTTTCTTGGGGTTTAAATCGGTTCCGATCAGGAATGTAAATACGACCGTCAAAGATATGACGAAGCTTATCTTCTCGTGTTTCTGTGCTTCCCCTAGTTGTCACTACACTCGATAGAGGTAAGGGCTTATCTGCTGGAATAAAATTTTCCGGAATAAAGTATTCAAATAAAACTGGTAAGCGAGTATCTATTTGGGTTTCCGTGACCTTAAGAATTAAATTTTCTAGCTGCAAGGGTTCTGCAACGCCATTTTTGTTGACATAAATATTAGTGAAAGACGTGCCAAAATCTACTCCCACTTGCCAAGAACTTCTTAGTTGAGTTTCTTCTGGAGTTTGGAGTAAAATTAACCCAATAAGGTTTCCTAGCCTATCTTGACAACTTATTAACGAAGGAAACTCATCTAAGCGAGCTACTTGATACGAACCTCTTCCTTCTTGGAAAATTTTTGCTTCTTTAGCTTCAGGTAAACTTACTTGAAAAGTTTCATCTTTATATTCAGCATCATAATAAAAAGCATAATACTCATGCCACCCTTTAGTGCGAAAATCAGGCCAAACCTCTAAAACCGGGACTTCAGGTAAAGCATTTTCTTGTTTAATTAAGTAATCTTTATATACACGATAATTCTGGGGTGGTTTTCCATCATCGAAGCCAGTCAAAGGCAAATCGAGAATCACCCTTAACGTAGAACCTTCTTTTTCGTGCAGAGGTTGAAATTTTAATTTGCTGATCAAGTCCTCTGGTGTAAAATACTCTAGCAAGATAGGGTTGAGTGGAAGCAGAGGAGTGATGCGTTGACCATTGAAAACAAAAGGTTCCGTCTCCTGAGGAATAAAACCTCCAGGTAAAGCATCTTCTTGGTCAATAAACACAAATTCTGGCAAAAATAAATCTTTGGATTCAATCCAGCGCACATCTTGCCACATCAATTTTCCTGTACGCAAATCATTGATAGACAACGATGCTAGGGTTTTACCCCCATAAACCCAAATGTCTTGCGGCGCAACATGCCAAGCGCTAGCAATTTCGGTGTCAATAATTAATAAGGGTTTTACTTGCTTGTTTTGGCTGGCTATTAAACGAACACCAGAAGGTTTTTCAGATGCTTTGATAGGACGATTCAGTGCTTTTAACACTCCTCGATTAAGAGGAACACCAAAAAATTGAGGATCGTTGCTAAAACTGAGTGATTCCTGATGATTTCCTTTCAAATTCGATTGGAATTCACTTATTAGTCGTCCCATCATGTTAATGGCGTTCTTTTTGCCATTATGCTGAGGTAACTCTTGCCGAAGGTTTTCTAACCACCCCCATAGTAAAGCTTTCTCACTTTCATTGAGATAACTTTGGGGGGATACTAATACCTTGTCATTCTTATTCCACCAAGGTAAACCTGTCCATTGTCCCCCCTCGCAAGGTACAACGATCGCACTCGGTGTAGTCATCCCCACAGAGCGTTTATCCCATAAAAATAAGTAAATATCTTGCCAAGGGTGCTTACCATTTAAGGTATATAGAGCGTTATCGATATCGGGTAATAGTTGAAATAAACTGTCTGCAAAGTCTTCGTGTAGTAAATCGCTTAATTCCACCAGTTGAGCAGTTAAAGGAAATCCTCTCGCTTCTGCTAGAGCGATCGCAGCCAACATTCCTTCCCACTGTGCTATCATTTGCTTATGTAGGGGATGACCTTGATTATGTAAAGCCATCTCCATCAACAAAGGACGCGCCCACATTGTAGGCACAGAACTTACGCTCTTAGTGACACCGAAAGCTTCATAATCTAAACTAGAAGCAACATCAGCAAAGACTTTGCTTTGTCGTTCATCCCATTTCCCCAATTGAACACTAGCTTTTACATCACAATCAGGCTTTAATTTTGGTAACAATAAAATAAATTCTTGATTAAATTCGTTATACATAAATTAAGTTAAATTGTTGAGTTTACAGAGTATATATAAAGCTTGTGCTAGACCCGCCGTTCCTGGATTAAAAAACGGGATGTTCCTAGTGTCTAATAGTGCTTCTTTTAACCTTTGTGGGTTGTCTTGCGCTTTAGTGCTGCGATCGCGCTGATCGCCGATAATCAACTTGGATAATTCGTCAGTACTCAAATCAAATAGTTGAATATCATCCCCTTCACAACTATGGATATCATTAAGCCAGCGGAGATAATCTTTACACCAACTAGCAATAATCTTAATCCCATCCTGTTGTTTAGACTCACTGAAATCAGGTAAATTCTGTGTTCTTGGAAGAAAACTACTTATCCCATCTTGCCCAGAACCAAAAAACTTACTAAACCAAGGAGCAACTCTTTGGAATTTATTTACCCCCATGTCTCTAGCCTTTACTAATTCTGGAACAATATCGGTCAGCCAAAGATAAGCAAAACGAGTTGCATTCACCAAGCTAGATTTAACCACGTCGTGATCTGGAAGGTCGTTCCAAAATAGCCTACTCTTATTCTGACGACTGATTAATACTACTGCTCCTGGTTTTGCTGGGGTATTTAACCAAAAATGGCGTGCTGCTAAGGCAGTGTAAAGTTCGATAAAGTGTGGTTCATTACGCTGCGTCTTTTTGCCGATACTGAATTCGTATTGAGAAAAATTCTGATTTCCTAGCAAATAAACCGTGTCGAACTGCTTAGCTTGATTCACGTAATAACGTAAAGCTGCTTCAGTATTAAGCAAAAACTGATCAGCACGAGCATACACTTGCTCTGGATTATTCCCAGCTTTGGGAGAAAAGCCAAAATACGGTAGTACAAATAAGCAGCCTATTTTCACTCGTCCACGGACATTTTCTCTCTCCAGCTTATTTGCTATTAGACGACCAATTGTTGGCAATCCAGAAGCCCCAGTACCGCCAAACATTGAACCACAAAGTAATATTTTAGGATACTTACCGCTACTGACATCCTTCTCGATGTGGGAAATTATAGTACCCCAAGGTTCATGATCTAAATCATCTAAATTTACCCGACTCATAACCGCTGATCCGATAGCAGGTCTACCTCGAAAACCCACATCTAAATCAGCCTCTAGTTCATCCTTGGTGTAGAGAACATCGAATAAGTTCCCCAGAGCTTCATTATTTTGCTTCAGGGTGTTGTAACTAAAAAACGAAGCGAGATTTTTATTTATATTTTTATTGGTAAAAGGCGACCACAAATCAAACGATTGAATTGGGGTTTTCATCCAACCAAGTTGCTGTTTATCCCCTAAAATAAAGTCATAACACCTTTGATATAAGCTCAAGCTATTTCTAGCCCTCTCTAAGTTGCCATTAGTTTCATCAGCATCAATAAATAAAACCTTAATGACTTCTTCAGTAAATAGACCAATAGCAGATGCCTGGGTGACTGCTTCTACGCACTTAGCACCAGTACCACCAATTGCAATTATATAAAATGACATTTCTAAGCTCCTAAAAGACGACGCAGTATAAATGCGCCTGGAGGAAGATACATTAACAAACCAGGAGAACTAGTTGCTGTTGGCAACCAAAAGACCAAAATTATATCAAAAATATACAGAGCCGTCAAAGATAAAAGTGCATCCTGGCTTTGATTAAAAAAGCCAATTGCTATACATATACTAGCTATAGGTAGAAGTAAGAAAATCCACCAGAATAAACGCCACCTTTCAACATCAGCAGATCCCTTAACTCGGGCTTTTGCTGCCGTCAGGTACCATATCAGCGTTGAAATGACTGATACGGCAAAAACAGTAATCGCTCCAGAAGTGTAACTCTCCTCTAACCAAACATCGGGAGAAACGTCACTAATACGGATTATCCTGTTCTCGTAAACCCAAGGTTGTACAAAAAACATGATACCTGCACCTAGGACGCTAAAAACCGCGATCCGAGTAATCTCACCTGCTTTCATTTCTGCTCCTAGCTTGGCCCATTTTTCGTTAATAATTTTTTTATTTAGAGTGATCAATATGTAAAAGCAGCACTTCGGAACGTTAATTCAACGAAATGCAAATCTTTACTATCTTTATTGGTTGCGGTTACGTTTTTAACGCACCGAAAGGATTGGGAATGGCGAGTTATACTGATATTACACTACGAAAACTACACCTTTACCCCTGATAGAGATCTAAAATCCTTAAAAAATAATATACACCAATAACTTTTTTGACTTCAAGTATAATACTATGGTTTTTAGGTAAATTAATTTAGCTTTAAGCTAAATTAATTTACTTAATTATTATAACTTCATCTTATAAGCTTACTGCTACTGAGTATTGACTAAGAATTGAAAGATTACATGGTTAAACCAAAATGGATAATATTGGCAGTTACAACTACAGTGTTACTAGCTGCCTGTAAGCATTCTACCGTCGATTTTTCGTGCAATCCACCTGTATTCAGTAGCCCTCCTCCTAAATCAGAACATCTTGCCATCAACATTTACGTAGACGGTACTCCTTCTATGGAAGGCTATGTCAATAATGATACTAAAAGCCGGTACAACCAAACTCTTGACTTACTGGACAGCACATTTTTACTCAGTAATGCAAAAATCACATATAACCGTTTAGGTAACGACATTCAGCCAATCACCCGCGACCAATTTGAAAAAGATACACAATTGGCCACTTTCTATAACGGTCGTGACCCTCGATACCCTAAACTACAGGAGACTGCTATTGATAAAGCGATTACTACAGCCAAAAACAACCAACTTTCAGTCATTATTACTGATTTATATCAGGAAGACAGTGATATCACTAAAGTTAGTAAAGAAATAAAGAAAAATTACCTTAATGCAGAGAAAGTGAAACAAGGATACGCTGTAGGTATTTTAGCGATCAAAAGTGAATTTAATGGCACTATTTATAACGAAGATGTACAAAAATCAAATTTTGACTATAACACAAAAGGTCAGCCGTCAGAAAGATATCATCCTTTCTACGCGCTTTTTCTAGGTAAATACTCTGACATAGAGTACTTCTTTACCAAGATGTTTAAAGACGGTGGCCAATTAGTAAAAGATAGTAACTCAATCATATTTTCTCCTAATTATATTTTTGAGAAAGCCTTACAATTTCCTAGTAGTTTGGATAACAACTTACCAAAGGCAATAGATATCAAAAGACCTGTTTCACTTCAATACAAAAAAATATTAGTAGAGAAGAAAAATGCAGAACCAATTGATATCCTTGAAATAGGGAAAAAAGAACATCAGGAAATCTCTCTTAATTATGATGTTCCTTTTAGTCCTTTTAATTATACTTTGCCTTTTGACGATAGCTCTATTAAAACTAAACTGAAAATTGATAGTTTTAACACTTTTCGTCAAAAACTAGATAAAAATAATGATAGATCCCTGCAACAAGCCTTACAGATAAGTAAGTTTTCTATAAATGAAAATTCAAAAAATATAAGCTTTTTAACTACAATTGATCCCAAAAAAATGGGTTCAGGAATCTATTTTTTCACTGTAGATACGATTGCAACTGATTTACAAAAACAACCTTGGTGGGAAGCATGGAATTCTACGGATATTAATAAAACTGATGGTTCAAAAACGTTAAACATATTAAAGTTTTTAGAACAACTCAAAAGCTTGACAACTGAATTAATGGAAGAGGAAAATAGAGAACCTGTAATTGGTCGCTTCTGCTACGCAATTCAAAAAGACTGAATGAAAAGGAGACGCTTTGCACATAGCCCTCACTCCCTATTCCCGGCTCCCTCTTCGTAATCCTTCTGGTAGTCTAGAAAAAGCTTGAAAGCTTTATTATCGAAGGCAGTAGATAGTTTTGAAGCAATATCGCTTTTTGGAAACCAGTGAAATGGTTCTGTAAAACCAAGCTTTTGCCAACTATCAAAATTCAAGTTTTCAATTTCTTGCGCAAGAATAACTTTACCAGAAATCCGATGATGGGTGATCGCATGGGAAAATTTAGTTGGTAGTTCAAAAAAATCAAGATTTGGGAGAGATTTCAAAACTTCTTTTGCTTGTGTTTCTTCCAATTTCTGGAGCAATGGAAATCCCACAGTCTTTGAAAGAAAGCCATTTTTCCTATCTACAATAGCGAGTTTATCAGTTGACTTTCTCCAAACAAGAATCGCAAACAATTCTACATTCACTGGCTCACGTCGGGGCTTTTTGGGAGGACAAATGTCGATCCAATTGTTTGCAAAAGCAAGACAATTTTCCTGTAGTGGACACGCTGGACAATTAGGTTTTGTTTTACGGCAGACAGTTGCTCCTAACTCCATCATCGCTTGGTTAAAATCACCGGGACGTTCTTCAGGAATCATCGAAGCAACGTAGTCTTCAATGGTTGATTTCCCAGAAGAACTCCACACATCTTTACATAACCCCAGTAAACGACTCACCACCCGTACGACATTACCATCAACGCAGGCAACTTTTTCATTAAAGCAAATGCTCGCAATTACAGCAGCAGTGTAAGGACCACACCCAGGAATTTGTAGCCATTCGCGGTAGGATTGAGGAAAACGATTATTCAGTTGTTCAATAATAAACTGTGCGCCTTTCCTTAAGTTCCGCGCACGAGCATAATAACCTAGTCCTGACCAAAGTTCTCGTAGTTTCTCCTCATCACAAGTTGCAAGATCATAAACGGTAGGAAGATGCTTGACAAATTCCGAGAATTTTGGGACAACAACAGCTAGAGTGGTTTGTTGACTCATCACTTCGCACACCCAAGTGTGATATATGTTTCTCGTATGACGCCAAGGCAGTAGTCTATGATGATGGTCGTACCAATCAATCAGTTTCTTTGCGAATTGATCCACCGTAAAACCTTATCTGAAAACACTCTTGACTACTGTATCTTGATTTCTAACAGGTCAGCAGCAGCTTCTAGGTTTATAAGTTGCTATAGGAGAAAATATTTTCTCCCTGGTTTCTTATACCTAGCAACGTAAAACTAATTATCGGGTTTAATTACACTGAATCGTGAAAAGCTATTTGAATACCATACTTCCTCAGCATCTTCTTGTTAGCGTACTATCCATAACCTTGGTAGCAGGCTACAACGCAATTCCGGCACAAGCAAAAACTATTACCAAAAAAATCGCTTATGGTGGTAGTGATAGACAGTTAAATTTTCAAGGGCGATCGCGCAGCTACTATCTTTACACCCCGAAGTCTTATCATTCCAATCGTCCAATGCCATTAGTTTTAGTGTTTCATGGGCATGGTGGTAGTGGTCATTCAATTGCTCGCGTTTCGCGATTCAACACTTTAGCAGAGCAAAAAGGGTTTATGGTCGCCTATCCAGATGGAATCGGTCGGGAATGGAACGTCAGCCCTAATTCTAAAGCAAATGATGTTTCATTTACCACGGCTTTAATTGATCATCTTGGACAAATCAGAAACGTCGATAACCATAGAATTTATGCGACTGGTTTCTCGAAAGGTGCCATACTTGCCCAAGCTTTAGCTTGTAAAGTTCCTAATAAAATTGCAGCTTTCTCCTCAGTGGCTGGTGCGCTTCCTGTGCGTCTCAAATCGAATTGTCAGCCTCCCACTCCTGTATCAATGCTGATGATCAATGGCACAAATGATCGTTCTGTACCTTATCGTGGTGAAAATCCCCAACAGCGAGGTGCACTGAGTTCTGTTCCTGCAACGGTTAGCTTTTGGCGAACACATAATGGATGTCCCTCCTCAGCCCAGATCAGACAACTTGCTGATGGCAATTCAAGCGACTTGAAAGTTAGAATTGCTCGCTACCCGAGTTGTAAAAGCGGCTCAGAAGTTTTACTCGCATCTGTTGTAGGCGGTGGGCATTTTTGGCCTGGTGGTGCCTCAAGTGATGGTAGTCTTAATAGATTAAATAATCAGCTTGGCTTTAGCGCCAGTAGAACAAGTTGGAACTTTTTTAACCGACACACTCTACCGTAGAGTACTAATATAATCACGATCTATGCTTAGGGGTTTTTTGATGAAAACCTCTAAGTGTCCTACTTAAGCAACAGCATAACCTGTGTAAGGGCGCGCATTAGGTGGTTGAAAACCCAAAACAATCTTATCTTTTGGAATACCAGATGCAACTAATTCTCGTGTAATTCCGTCTTCAATACCATCCCGTTGAATCCAAATCTTACCATCAATAATTTGCACATGGACGACAAAACCATGAACTCGTTCAATGTTATTCCATCCAACATTTATCAATAAAAAATGATTTCTTTAAAGTTGATAAAACGATGAAAATACAAGACTCTTATGTGGATATGATGGCGTTGTTAGTGGATTTGCAATTACTGGATGAGTATCGAGATGGGGTAGTGGCAAACTTTGAAAAAATTCAAGCGATCGCGCAACTTGTTAATGAGTTTCCTTTACCAGATAATATTGAAGTAGCGCCTGTGTTTGAGCCGTGAATTTAGAACAAGCCGATGCTGTGGCGATCGCGACTGCTGTAAGAGAAGGCAAAGTTAGTGCAGTCGAAGTCACTAAAGCTGCTTTCAGAAGAATTGAAGCAAGAGATCATGAGCTTAATTGTTTCACTACTGTGACTGTTGAAACTGCTTTAGCTGATGCACAGCGAATCGACAGCGAAATTGCTCAAGGTAAAAATCCTGGTTCTCTTGCTGGTGTACCTTTTGCTGTAAAAAACCTTTTCGATATTGCTGGAATAACAACGCTTGCAGGTTCAAAAATAAATGCTGAAAACCCTCCAGCAACCCAAGATGCAACAGCAATAGCAAAGCTGAAACAAGCTGGTGCTGTATTGGTGGGCGCTTTAAATATGGATGAGTACGCGTATGGATTCGTAACGGAAAATACTCATTATGGTACAACCCGTAACCCACATGATTTAACCCGGGTAGCTGGTGGCTCCTCTGGTGGTTCTGCTGCGGCGGTAAGTGGTGGATTGGTTCCACTAGCTTTGGGTTCTGATACTAACGGTTCAATTCGTGTTCCGGCAGCTTTGTGTGGAGTTTTTGGTTTGAAACCAACTTATGGGCGTTTATCCCGCGCTGGAGTGGCTTTATTTTCCAGCAGTTTAGACCATATTGGATTTTTTGCTCGTTCGGTGCGCGATATTGCTACAGTCTTTGATGTGCTTCAAGGAGAAGATGATAATGATCCAGTTTGTACAAAACGTCCTCCTGTAGAGACTTTAGACACAATATCTCTACCAGATATTACGAATTTGCGAATTGCAATTGCAGACGAATATTTTATTCAACAAGCCAGTTCTGAAGCATTCGCAGCAGTACAAAAGGTTGCTAAAGCCTTGGATATAACTGAATGTATAACAATACCAGAAGCTCAGCGCGCCCGTGCAGCGGCTTTTGTGATTACAGCTTGTGAAGGTGCAAATTTACACTTGGAACAGCTGCGCTCGCGCCTTCAGGATTTTGATCCAGCAACACGCGATCGCTTTCTTGCTGGGGCGTTAATTCCTAGTAGTTGGTACATTCAAGCGCAACGCTTTCGGAGATGGTTTCGCGATCAGTTTCACGAAATCTTCCAAAAGGTGGATGTTATTCTTGCCCCTACCACACCCATTTCAGCACCCCTCATCGGCCAACAAACCATGATTTTAAACAACGAGGAAATTCTCGTTCGTCCCCATTTAGGTTTATTTACTCAACCATTATCCTTCATTGGCTTGCCAGTTTTATCTGTACCACTTCAACACCCAAACGCTTTACCTTTAGGTGTCCAGTTAATAGCTGCACCATACAATGAGGCTTTGATTTTACGAATTGCAGCCCTACTGGAAGCAAAAGGGATAATATCAGCGCCAGTGGTGTGAGTTCTTTAGCATTTTGAGCTATTCCACTAAACCATGTTTAATTGCAAAGCGTACCAATTCAGCCCGATTACTGGTATCAGTTTTTCTCAATAAACTACTAACATATTTTTCTACTGTCCGAGGACTCAGATGTAGTTGCTGACCCATTTCGGCGTTAGAAAGACCATGAGTTAGAAGTTCTAGGACTTCCTGTTCTCTAGGTGTTAGTGCGGATAACATGTCCGAGCGCTGCATATTCTTAAACTTAGAGTCATCAACTTCTATAGCTTTTGTAGGAGAAGCAGAAGTTCCTAAATTCTCTTGTTGAAAGAAACGGTACTCAGATTGAATAATTTGCGATCGTTCTAATAGATTACGAATTGCTGCGGCTAACTCTTCTAGTTCAAAAGGTTTAGGTAAGTATAAGTCACACCCTGATTGGTACCCGAGAATTCTCTCCTGAGTTTTCGTTCGTGCGGTTAACAAGATTACAGGTAACAAACGGAATGCAGGATTTTGACGCATTCGACGCACAAGTTCATAACCATTCATTCGTGGCATGACAATATCAGTGACCATCAAATCAGGATGGCACTTCTCTACCATTGCTAAAGCCTCTTGGCCATTATCAGCTGTAAGCACCGAGTACCCAGACAGTTCAAGATAATCGCCAATAGACAAACGAGTGCCCAGGTCATCATCTACCACCAGGATTGTCAAGGGCATGGAAAGTACACCCCTAGCGTTTGTGATTAATAAATTTGCTTCCATGAGCACATCACCAGAGCACAAGCACGAATAGTACTCCTATGTTTCATACTACGACAGGATTACCATTAGATAACTCCCCAATAGTTTGGTTTATTAAGCAAATCTTAAATATATCTAATAGGTTGATACATAAAAAGTTGACAGAATTTAACTTTATTTTAAAATTTCTACATCCTTCGCCTTTATAAAAGCAGCTATGCTAAAGTCATAAAGTGCTGATATTTTATTCGAGCAATTAGCAAAAGCTACAATTGGAAGGCATAGCTGCCTCCTAAACACTTTGACCTGTTCTATAAAGACCTATTATAGGCTAGATGGTTCCTGTTTGCGCGTAACCAGGGTGGGATTTTTGAAAAAATCAAAGTAAGAGAAATTACACAAGAAGTCGGCAGGTAGCAAGAGAAGTGCTTGGTTTGCAGGATGCTAAAAAGATTGTTCTGAGTAGCATTAACTCCTTGTCACTAAAGATTTACCGATGTAATTTTTATCCTCTAGCCCTATTACTAGCTTGTTTTAAGTTTTACATTGGTGTACTAATTTGTAAAGTTGCGGAGAATTCGACTACGACATCTATAATTGAATTTGATTTGTTATTCAAAGCACACCCGAACATGATTATAGCGTAGCATATTGCTAACCATAGGCAACGGGTTTCCAAACATATCGCGAGGTTTTATGACAGGAAAAGGACAAGGATTTGGCTTTGGCTTGGGAAAAATGAAAGAATTGGCTGAGGCCTTTAAAAAAGCCCAGCAAGTTCAAGAAGGTGCAAAGCGACTCCAAGAGGAATTGGAGCAAATGGAGATTCAAGGAGAGTCTGGCGGTGGTCTAGTCAAAGTGATTGTCAGCGGTAACCAAGAACCCAAACGAGTGGAAATTTCTCCAGATGCTCTTACAGAAGGAGCAGAAGTACTTTCCGACCTCGTGACAGTAGCAATGAAAGACGCCTACAACAAGTCCACAACTACAATGCGGGAGCGCATGGAAGATTTAACTAGTGGACTAGAATTACCTGGGTTTTAGGGATTGGGTACTGGGGATTGGGCATGGGGCACCCCTGCGGGGAAGTCAAAAGTCAAAAGTCAAAAGTCAAAACTGGGTAGATTTGTCTTTTTTTCTTCCTTGCTCCGCCTGCTTCCCCTGCTCCCTGCTCCCTGCTCCCTGCTCCCTGCTCCCTGCTCCCTGCTCCCTCTAAAAAATATGGCTTACAAACTACTGTTCGTCTGTTTGGGAAATATTTGCCGCTCACCTGCGGCAGAAAATATAATGAATCATCTAATTTCCCAGGCCATCAAGAATGAATCGCCTGTGAAGAAGTTATGTGAAGGTATAATCTGTGACTCTGCTGGGACTTCCAATTATCATATTGGAAGTCCACCTGATCGACGTATGAGTGTTGCAGCTGCTCAAAAGCTAGGAATTAAGTTACAAGGTCAAGCTCGTCAGTTTAAAAAGTCCGACTTGCAAGACTTTGATTTAATTTTAGCCATGGATCGAGAAAACTATGACGATATTCTCGCTGTTGATTCAACAGGGCAATTTTCTCATAAAGTACACTTAATATGCGATTTTTGCTCCAAGCATACCCTTAAGGATGTTCCAGATCCTTACTACGGCGGTCCAGAAGGATTTAATCAAGTGATTGATCTACTGGTTGATGCTTGTGAAGGTTTGCTTAAATACATTTGCAACTCTTAGTAGTTAAACAGTTATCGTTATCATCCCACCATACGCTTTGAGTACTGATAGCTGATAACTGATAACTGATAACTGTTGACTGTTTAAAACTCTCCTATCATTTTGACTTCTGGTTCTAATAAAATAGACCAACGCCTTTGTACTTCCTCTTGAATATGACGGATAAGAGTGAAAATATCATAAGCGCTAGCCCCACCGCAGTTAACAATAAAATTAGCATGACGTTCTGCTACCTGGGCTTTACCAATTTGGTAACCCTTTAATCCTGTCTGTTCAATTAGCCAACCTGCGGCATGAGTTGTGGGATTACGAAACACACTCCCACAACTAGGTAAGTGGTACGGTTGAGTACTCAACCGATGGTGTTTGTTTCTCTTTGTTGTTGCCAA
This sequence comes from Aetokthonos hydrillicola CCALA 1050, assembly GCF_017591665.1. Lineage (GTDB taxonomy): Bacteria > Cyanobacteriota > Cyanobacteriia > Cyanobacteriales > Nostocaceae > Aetokthonos > Aetokthonos hydrillicola. The sequence continues at coordinate 13,967 of NZ_JAAKGC010000113.1, forward strand.
AACTTCTACAGGATCTGCACCTGGTTGGAGTTGAAAAGTTGCTTGAGTAACTATGCGATCCTTTCCTTGCAATATCGAAGTACGGTAGCTATAACCTAACTGTTCGCGGCTGAGAGTTTCCAATGTACCATCAGATGAAAGTACTTGGGCGCTAACTAAAATCTCTGAGATACAGCCACCGTGAGCCCCTGCATTCATAACGACAGCACCTCCGACAGTTCCAGGAATGCCAACAGCCCACTCTAACCCTTGCCATCCTCGTTCTGCTAGTTCCCATGCTAAACCGGGAATTGGCTCCCCTGCTGCTACAGTTAACAAACCTGTTGTTGGATCAAAATGTTTAGAGCGAAGATGACGAGTTACGATGACTAAACCTGATATTCCACAATCACTTATCAATAAGTTGGAGCCTGCTCCTAAAATCGTTACTGGTAATTGATGTGATTTAGCATACTTAAAACTTGCTTGCAAAGCTTCTAAATTGCGAGGAGTCACGCACAATTGGGCTGGACCACCAACTCTGTAAGAAGTATATCCTGCTAGAGAGACTTTAGACCTGATCTTGCAATCAGTCCCTATTAAACTAATTTCCTTACTTTGATCAGAATTATCTAGTATTTGTTTGGTGGTATTGAAGCCTGAGAATGTGCAGACATTTGCAGATGCCCGAGAGATTGTCATATTTTCTAGATTAATTGAATTTTTGATGTTTGTAAGCCGTATCAATACGGTAATAGGCTGAATCAGCGGTAATTCACAAAAGTAGACACTATACTATGTGTTACGTGCTAGCTTCTCTAGCCGTCACAAGATAGCGGTAGCAGGCACGTTAAGTGTTGCGATAACTTCCGGAATGATCTGATTCAAATTCCCTGCTCCTAGAAATAACACCAAATCTCCTGGGCGCAATGCTTGCAGCAAGTATTCGTACACTTTAGTTAAAGATGGTTGATAAACAACGTTAGGGTGCTGCTTAGTCACTTCATTTGCCAAATCTTCACCATTAACCAACCCCGGATTTGTCTCACCTGCACTGTAAATGTCTGTTAAGACAACCAAATCAGCATAAGTAAAAGACTCAGAAAATTCATTTAAAAAAGCAAGCGTACGGCTATACCGATGGGGTTGAAAAATAGCAACAACTCTTTGTTCTGGTCTTACTTGAAGACTTGCTGCGGCTAAAGTAGCACGAATTTCACTAGGATGATGAGCGTAATCGTCGATGAAAGTAATACCATTCACTTGGCCTCTACACTCAAAACGGCGTTTTGCTCCTTCAAATGTAGCAAGACCCTTAGCAATTTCCCCAAATTCTAAACCTAATGCCCGACCAACAGCTACGGCTGCTAAAGCATTACTGAGATTATGCTTACTTAGCAAGCGCAAATTTAGCAAACCTAAAGTTTTGCCTCTTTCCCAAACAAGAGCGGTAGTACCATCAGCACGATAGTCAATATTGGTAACTGTGTAGTCAGCCCCAGTATCAGGGTAGAGACTATAACTTATTTTTGGTTTGAGGCGATCGCGGACTGTAGCACAATCAATACTACCTATTAGAGTTTTACACCCTTTGGCAAAGGTCTGAAAAGTATCAACAACTTCCTCTAATGTTTGGTAGTGATCCGGGTGTTCTAGCTCTATATTAGTAATAATGCCTATCTGAGGAGTATGTTTGACTAAAGACCCATCCGATTCATCAGCTTCTGCTACCAAATATTGACTTTTTCCTAGTCGAGCATTACCTTGCCAGGCATTTACTTCGCCACCTACCAGAATTGTTGGGTCAAGACCAGCTTCAAGTAGCATATAACCAATCATGCTGCTGGTTGTCGTTTTGCCGTGGGTTCCTGCGACTGCTATACTATAGTAATTCGCAATTAAGCCTGCTAATACATCAGAACGGTGGAATATTGGGCAACCTAATTCTTGTGCTGCTTTATATTCTAAATTATTTGTGTTAATTGCTGTTGAACAAATGACTTGAGGGAGTTGGTTTTTGACAGCGCTAGGTAATTCCTGTTGTGTGTTTAACGCAACGACCTTAGCCTTTGGCTCAGGATGGACGAATTCGAGATTTTTTGCCTCTTGCGTACTAAAGATCTGCACTCCGATAGATTCTAATCTGTGAGTGATTTGGTTCGGACGGATATCCGAGCCTGATACTGATAACTCAAGTTTTGCAAGCACATATGCCAAAGCAGACATACCTATCCCACCAATTCCAATAAAGTGAAATGGTCTGCCGCTAAAGTCTACTGAATTTTTCATTTATGACTCCTCTAATACCACACCACACAGTAATTGCAAATAACACGGGTATCATAACAGGAATTTGATTTTCACTGAATCCTGCCTCTCTATGCCGTTCATCCCCAGAGCTCAGTTAATTTTTGGCTCTTACCTAGCTTATTAAAAACGATTTTACCCTTGCTGGGGATTTTTTCTCTTCCTCCAACAGATATTATGTTTATTCTGAAAATTTCGGAAGAATCTGGAAATAAATGACTACGAGTAAATACATATTTTTCTGTTAACATTCTGGGGAAATTTGGGTAAGATGATATATTGTGGCTTAATAGCTTTCACATCAAATAAAGTACGAGAAGTGATTGGATGCGGCAAATAGCGATTTTCGGCGGCACTTTTGATCCAGTCCACTTCGGGCACTTAATCGTAGCCGAGACAGCTTTACTTCAGACAAACCTAGAACAGATAATTTGGGTTCCATCACTTAATCCTCCTCATAAACAAGCAGCTTTATTTGAACACCGCTTAGAAATGTTGCAAAAAGCAACAACAGATAATCCGGCATTTACTGTCTCACTAGTCGACGTAAATTGTAACGGGAATTCCTATGCTATTAACACCTTTCTAGAATTGTCTACTCTTTACATAAATACTCACTGGTATTGGATTGTAGGTTTAGATACGTTCCAAACCTTACCTCGTTGGTATCGTATAGCTGAATTAGCACAACAGTGTGATTGGTTAATAGCACCCCGGCCCTTAAGTAGTCAAACTATAAACGAAAGCGAGTTGATCTGTAAGCAAGTCGAGCAAAATCTCACTCAGCAGTTAAGCAGCATACATTGGCAATTATTACATATACCTTTAGTAGGAATTTCGTCAAGTCTAGTCCGTAAACGCTGTCGCGATCGCCAATCTATTCGCTACTTAGTTCCAGAATCAGTCAGAGCCTATATTGCTAAGCATAATCTCTATCAGGAGTAGGGGCATAGGGCATGGGGCATGGGGCATGGGGCATAGGGCATAGGAGAAATTATTTGTATCTCCTATCAACGTGATATGGTATTAGGACTTACGCACTATACAAATCGAACATCATGTGGATTAACGGATAATGGTTGTTTTAAACCTGTAGGGGCGCTCATGCTTGCGCCCCTACAATGGACGGTAACACCCTTATTTGTGAAAAAATC
>NZ_JAAKGC010000408.1 GCF_017591665.1 Aetokthonos hydrillicola CCALA 1050
CAAGCAGTAATTGAGGCTGGTAATAAAGTACCAACGGGGCGCATCGTGAAAGAGACACTGGAACGCTTGAAAGAGAAGCCTTTATTCAAAGCCAGCGATTTTTGCCGAGTGGGGGATGTGTTTACGTTAACTAGGCTAGAGGCACAAGAGCGTAAATACAATGGGTGTTGGGCGATCGCAGTTGCACTTAACGAGTTTACAGTAGAAGTGGCTGTCCATGACAATACACTGCTCGTGAAACCTGAAAACCTGAACAAACTTGACTCTCCAGAAGCCCATGACCAACTACCACAAATTAAGGAGCGGATTTGGCGATTACGTAATCATGGTGCGTTGGATCGTGGCGCATATACGGTACTAGAGTCTTTGGGACGGCAAACTTACTTAACTCCTCTGGAATTAGGGTTGCTGCAATGGTTGGAAGAGTATTATGGGGTTGAGAAGAAAAGCTAATAGCTATTAATTAGGTCAAATTTACTATAAATAGACAGAAAAAAAGATGCAATGGCAAGAACGAATCGTTAGTGATCCTCTAGTATGTCACGGAAAAGCTTGTATTAAAGGTACTCGGATTATGGTTTCTATTATTCTGGATAATTTAGCAGAAAATGTGAGTATTGAAGAGATTATTCATAGTTATCCGTCTTTAACCCATGCGGATATTCAAGCCGCTATTTCTTATGCAGCAGAATTAGCCCGTGAACGCATTATACCAGCTTAATAATGAAGTTTAAAATCGATGAAAATCTACCTGTAGAATTGGCTGATTTATTACAAGAAGCAGGTTATGATGCTATGACTGTTAATCAGCAGAAATTATCAGGTGAAAAAGATCCAATAATTTTGGATATTTGTCAGCAGGAAGGCAGAGTTTTGGTGACGTTAGATTTAGATTTTGCGGATATTAGAACTTATCCTCCTCATCTGTTTTTAGGAATTATGGTATTACGAGTTGCTCGCCAGGATAAACCCTATTTAATTTCAGTTTTTAAAAAGGCAATTCGTTTATTACCTCAAGAAGCTGTTATTCATCGGTTATGGATTATTGAGGAAAACAGGATTAGAATACGAGGAGATGTTTGAGTTGTCATGGGACGATAAGCCTTGATGCCTAAATGGAACGCAATTGAAGCAAGTTTTTTAAATCAATCTTACCCGCAGCAGTTGGGAGAATTGGCTGCTTCGAAGAGCGTGTTTAAAATTTTGGAGTCAAAAAAATGCCAGCCGTGAAATAGTTCCTGTGTTGCTTCAAGAGAACTTACTGTATGTCATTAAACGCCAAATTCTCTCTTG
>NZ_JAAKGC010000409.1 GCF_017591665.1 Aetokthonos hydrillicola CCALA 1050
GAGCGGGGTGGAGGGCAGAGCCGCCAAGCTATGCATGGACACATAGACCGCTTCTCCTTCTAATGGACTGAACTTTGTTGACGTTAACAACCTTGTTTGCAACACCAGGATAGTTGGCTAATTTGACACCAGTTCCTAAGTTTTGCATTCCAACGACTCGATAAACATTGTTTTCAAACATCACATAATCTTTGGGGTTGTAACGATAACGTTGCTTTTTGATGCGTCGTTGACCCTTGGAAACCTTGTTGCCGCGATAAACTCTTAAGTTTTCTCCATTCAGGTTTTTATTGCGGGTACGTCTACCAGAATTCAAGATAGAGCCAGCGACTTTTTCTCCTGTACGCTTATCGATGTATTTGGCGTCGTAAAACTGTTCCATTGACCTTTTATGACGACGAATTTGTTCAATCATTAAAGGTTCTGTTCTTTGCTGAATCGTTCCCCCAGCGATGATGAAAGCATCATTGTGGTGACTTTTTTCGAGTTTTAATTCTTTGCGTTTAAAATCTGTTTCATACCCGAAAGCTTCCTCTGCACACAGATCCTCTAATATTCGTTTGTAGATAGTAGACATGAAAGTTTCTGCTTTGAATGATTTAACCTTTGGTTGCCATCCGTGCAAAATCTTTCCTTTTTTGTGGTTGGGTGAACTGTGACACTTATCGCAAAGAGTAATCAAGTTGCTTGGTCGATTGCTTCTATCTGGTGGATTCTTCCAGTACCCAATATGGTGAACTTGAAGAACTTTGTCAGCACCTTTATTTTTGCAGTCTGGATTTTGGCACTTGTACCCGTCCCTATGACGAATGTAGTTTGTTAAGTTTTTGTAGCCTAGCTGCTCTCCTTGCTGGTATCCATCCCCTTGAATGTCTGGGTTTTTGAGTTTCTGAATGTCAAAGGAGGCTGTTTCTACCGTTATTTTGGTGATGGGTAGCCTGGATTTAACACGCTCTACAAACCGCAAATGAGTATCTAGTTTGTGTTGAATCGATGGGGCTAACCAGCCTTCATTGCGTTTACGATTATCAAACCGTTTGGCACGATGACGTAATCTATTGCGGCGGGTTCTACGGTATTTCTTTTTTTCGGTAATGCGTTCTGACACCCCATCTAAAAGTTCTACCTCTCCACCAATTAACTCCTCTTTCTGAGTGATGGCGCTAAACCCGATGTTTTTATAGCCAGCGTCAATTCCTAATGAAATAGGTTGTTTGTAGCCACTGCTGCCATAAATCAACTGAATCGTAAACGGATCTCTTCCTACAATTTTGGCTTTGCCTGATT
>NZ_JAAKGC010000114.1 GCF_017591665.1 Aetokthonos hydrillicola CCALA 1050
AAAGAAGATTCTAAATACTTACTGTGACCTAACAGGCAGAACTCAGGTTGATGTGTTCCGAGAGTTTGTTCGTACCCTTGAGAATAAAATACAAAAACTAGAGGCATCGAACCTCTAGTTTTTGTGCCCTATCCATCCCCACCCTACTACGTAGAGGGTGGGGAATTCCGCGAATATGTTAAAAAAGATCAAAGTAAGATCTCTAATTGAGATTAGAAAAGTTCTACCGTGCTAAGGAGGTGAGGTCATATGACAACGACAGAAACTAACGAACAATTGGATGCCTGCAAACATCTAAAGAAAAAACAGCGATCTAAACATCCTACAGATATTGGTGCGCCTAAAGTTCCCGTACGTCAACTCTCGAATAAACACGAGCCTGAGTTGCTTTGCGATTGGAACAATGCGTCTTAATTTTTGCTTACTAATTGGAGAGAGCCACTCCCCAAAATTACGCTCCAGCGATCAATAGCTATATGTCTCCAGTTCAGGAAAGCTTAAACCAAAGCAGTGGATTGACGCAAAAACGAAGCTTTATTGCTCAAACCACTGCTTAAGATTGGCTCAAACAAGCTTTTGACAAATGGCAGTGAGGCGATTATTGTGGTGCGATTTCAAACTTAAATCATTCAGCATGTTAACAATAAGATTGCAATTATAACTTATTTTTGTGACCATTAAAATCATTTTTGTAACATATCTTTATTTTGTAATTTGCTAAAGAGCTATACTAAAAGTAGGGAATGGGCTTTGGAGAAAATATTGAAAAGCCCCTTCTAAGGAGTGATAAGTTATGAGGGTAGCACCACTATTGTTAGTCTCAATTTTAGCTCTCATACCCACGACGGCGCTAGCACAACAAAATCAACCAAGTTAGAAATTAAATATCGCAAATCAACGACAAGTAGAATATGGAGGATTATTGCAGCTGCGCATTTACCAGCAAGTCCGTAGGTTTAATGCTGAGGTTGAGCAAGCGCTCTCGCAAACAAGAGCAAATAATGAATTTAGTAGACCATATTTAGATGAATTCCAAAGGAGAAACGATCAGATACAACACGATCCTGACAAAATAATAAGAACAATCAGGGGTCGTTAACAAATAAATTCGGTTTGATTCACAAGTTCCTCAAGTTCTTCACGACGTGACTTTGTTGTTCAATAGTAAAATCTTCCCACGACATAAAGCCGTGGGAATACAAATAGCTAAATATGGATCAATCCATTGGGCATTGTTGCTCCACTTAGATCAGCAGCAGTTAAATCTGCCTCATCCAAGTTAGCTTTATACAGATCGGCTCCACGCAATTTGGCACCGGATAAATTTGCCTTCCTCAAGTCAGCTTCAGTCAAAACTGCCCCATTCAAGTGAGCAAGACATAGAGTGGTTCTAGTTAAATTTGTGTTGAGCAGTTTGGCTCCACATAAATCTACACCACACAAGTCTAAACCATGTAAATCTAACCCACTCAGATTTACCCCACTGAAATCTCTTTTTCCTGCTACATATTCTTTCAACAGATCTGATACATCCATATCTATATTCTCCCTATTAGAATTCTTTTGACTCTTTCAACTCAGAACTGAGAGTGCATTCATCGTCGAAAATAGTTAAGTATAAGGGCTTGCATCTATTAATTAGGAAAGTGATTCCTTGCGCTCCCTCCTCTACCAAATCCTCAATATAGCCTGATTGCGCTAGGTGAGCTTCTTCAGCACTACTAAAAGGACCAAAGTAATAGGTACAGCAAGGGACTTGAGTGCTAATTTCTATCCACCAGGCAAATTGCAACGGCTTTTGAATGATCTGTGCTGACCTCATTAGGTTTCTCCAAGCTTTCTTAAGCTAGATTGTTTGAAAGTCAAGTAAACTAAAGCTGTGAAGGGTAGTGATAGCAACTGGCTCAAAATGCTTTGTTGTGAAGTCTGTTAATGTTTTTATATTAAGTTTGCTCGACGACTGACCTTTCTCATAGAAACCCGCCCCATAAATTGGGAAAGGTTGAGAGAAAATCAATCTTTCTTCCTTGACTATCGTTACCCCTATGAGCAATCATGTTTAGTTGTGCTTTTACGATAGAAAATCTGGTGAAAAAATTACAGTAGGAGATTTACCCATTCAGGATGAATTATGATGGGGATCAAACAAAATAGTATAACTGCAACTTACTTAAATTAAGCCTGATCTGCAATCCGGGGACCTTCATCAAGTAGATATTCCAGAAAAGTCTGAGCCACAATCGACAGTTGTTTGCTACCCGGATACAAGATATACCAGCGAAGTGGGATAGGAAACCCCTCTACATCTAGAATTCTGAGTGGACCGTTTATTCCTTCAAGTGCCAAAACGTAGCGTGACAACACTGACACTCCTAAACCACCCACAATTGCTTGCTTAATTGCTTCATTACTACCAAGTTTCCATTTCAACATTAAGAGAAACCCCGTGCTTGGCACAGAAACTTTCCACAGCCATCCTAGTACCAGAACCAGCTTCACGCATAATAAAAGGTTCTTCGCCAAGGCGCTGTAAAGAAATGTTTTTCTCTTTAGCAAGTGGGTGGTTGTGTGGTGCTATGACGACTAACGGATTTTCCAGAAATGGACATAGGCTGATATCAAGATGCGCTGGCGGCTGTCCCAGAATATAGAGATCATCAAGATTTTCGGCTAGCCGATCTATTAAGCGTCTACGGTTTGTTACTTTGAGGAAGATTTTAATTCCTGGATAACGTTGTCGAAATGGTCCTAACAGACGCGGGACAAAATATTTGGCTGTTGTCGTTACAGCTAAGCGCAAATTTCCCTGCTTCAGTCCTTTGAGATCTGCCAAAGTCATTTCCATCTCGGATAACTTTTCAGAAATATCCCGACAAACTTTCAAAACTTCCTTGCCAGCATCCGTTAAGTATAAACGCTTACCTACCAACTCAAACAACGGCATCCCGATAGCTTTGGTTAGCTGCTTGATCTGCTGGGAAACTGTGGGTTGGGTCAGAAACAGTTCTTCTGCTGCACGGGTAAAGCTACCAGAGCGAGCGATCGCCTCAAATACTTGCAGCTGATGAAGAGTCACGCGGTTCACTGTTCATTCTCCTTCAAAATTAATCATTACTATAGGATATTTCTATACTTGACATATAAATTAATAGCTTTTCACTATAACCATTTAGAAGTACCATCAAAGCAATGACAAAAAAAAAATTAAGAATCGCTATTAGAATCTTAATTATCTGTTACTCAAGAACACTTTGAGGAAATCCTAATGAACCAGCTCCTCCTTCAGAGCATCTGGTTAATACCCTGCTATGCCTTATTAGGTGCAATTTTTGCACTACCTTGGTCACCAACAATCATTCGTCGCACCGGACCTAGACCGGCGGGTTACGTGAACCTGCTTATGACCTGCTTAGCGTTTACTCATAGCTTAATCGCTCTGCAAAGCATTTGGAAACTGCCTCCGCAGCACATTTCTTTTAACTGGCTCAGTACAGCTGGTTTAGAGCTCACTTTCGATATAGAAATTTCACGAGTGAGTGTCGCCGCCATGCTCTTAGTCACTGGTTTAAATTTGCTGGCGCAAATTTATGCTGTAGGATATATGGAAATGGACTGGGGCTGGGCGCGCTTTTATTCCTTGCTAGGACTATTCGAGGCGGGGATGTGCGCCCTAGTGTTGTGCAATTCTTTGTTCTTTAGCTACCTAATTTTGGAAATCCTCACCCTAGGGACTTACCTGCTCGTAGGTTTGTGGTTTTCTCAGCCTTTAGTTGTCACTGGTGCAAGGGATGCTTTTTTAACAAAGCGGGTAGGAGACTTATTGCTGCTGATGGGAGTTGTTGCTTTATTACCATTAGCAGGGACGTGGAACTATTCTGAGCTAGCTGTTTGGGCTAAAACAGCCCACTTAGATCCAAAAATAGCTGCTCTGTTGGGTCTGTTATTAATTTCTGGGCCGATGGGTAAGTGTGCTCAGTTTCCTTTGCATTTATGGTTAGATGAAGCAATGGAAGGACCTGTACCCAGCACAATTTTACGGAATTCTGTGGTAGTAGCAACTGGTGCATGGGTACTCATTAAACTTCAGCCTGTACTTAGTCTGTCACCGATAGTTTCTGCAGCATTGGTAGGTATTGGTACAGTAACATCTGTTGGTGCTTCCTTAATTGCGATCGCCCAAATTGACATAAAACGCTGCTTATCTTACTCTGTCAGTGCCTACATGGGTTTGGTGTTTATTGCTGTAGGAACACAACATTCCGAAGCAGCGCTTTTATTGGTACTCACCCATGCGGTAGCATCAGCACTATTGGTAATGAGTACTGGTGCAGTTGTCTGGAATAGCATCACCCAAGACGTAACCCAGCTTGGCGGACTTTGGTCACGGCGTCCTATATCAGGACTAGCCTATATAGTAGGGACTCTTGGATTAATCGCTTTTCCACCTTTGGGTAGCTTTTGGGCTCTACTAAAATTAGCCTCAGCATTATGGGTAGAGAAACCTTGGCTAGTAGGAGTCGTGATTGTAGTAAACGTTTTCACTGCTTTCAGCTTGACTAGAGAGTTTAGTTCAATTTTTGGTGGTAAACCTAAGCAAATGAGTGAGCGATCGCCTGAAGTCAGTTGGCAGATGGCTCTACCGATGATCATTTTACTCGCTTTTACTCTCCATCTACCCTTATTATTGCAAAGCTTATCACTACTACCTAGTTGGGCAGACTTTAATAAAGATGTTGCACTACTACTAATGTGGTCGAGTATTTTCGGTTGCACCATCAGCGGCGTAATTTACCTTAGTGATTTCATTCCCAAACCTATACGCCTTCCAGTTAAGGTACTACAAGACTTGCTAGCTTATGACTTCTACACGCCAAAACTCTACAAGGTAAGCATAGTTTTCAGCGTCGATATGATTTCAAAACTTGCTGACATTGTTGATCGCCTAGTAATTGATGGTATTGTTAACATGATAGGTTTAGCATCGCTAGGCGGAGGAGAAGGTCTTAAATACAGTACCTCTGGACAAACCCAGTTTTATGCATTCACAGTCTTACTTGGAATAAGTCTTTTAGGCGCAACCGTGACTTGGCCATACTGGGGACATCAGTTTTTAAGTTTGATGTTTTAAAAGAAGAATTCAGAAATCAGCAGCCAGGATTCAGAATGATTCCTGTGCAATTACCAGATTTGTGAATGGTTTGAAATCTTAAATGTCTATATTTTGTCATCACGTCTACAATTAAAATACTCATCTTATTCATTCTGACTCCTGAATTCTGAATTCTGACTCCTTACTCCTGAGTCCTTACTCCTTACTTTAAGAACACCTAAACATATGCTCAGTACCTTAATTTGGGTACCTATTATCGGTGCCGCTGTTATTGGCTTTTCTCCTGGAAGCAACTCGTACCCGATTCGCACTCGTTGGATAGCACTAATTACTGCTGGGTTAGTTCTCCTGTGGAATATTTTCATCCTGCTGAAATTTGATATTAGCAATCCAGGGATGCAGTTGCAGGAATATTTACCTTGGAACGAAAACCTTGGCTTAAGCTATAAATTGGGAGTTGATGGTCTATCGATACTGATGTTGCTATTAAATAGTTTCCTAACTTGGATAGCTATTTATAGTAGTAGCGAACAAGTCCAACGTCCTCGAATTTTTTACTCCCTCATTTTATTAGTTAGTGGTGGTGTTGCGGGAGCTTTCTTAACAGAGAATTTACTTCTCTTCTTTTTGTTTTACGAACTGGAGTTAATACCCTTCTATTTACTAATTTCAATTTGGGGTGGTGAAAAGCGAGCGTATGCTGCTATCAAGTTTCTGATTTACACTGCTGTTTCAGGAGCATTAATTCTAGCAGCATTCTTCGGGATGGTATGGCTTACTGGTTCCACCAGCTTTAACTACGATGCATTGCCTACTCAAACCATATCAACCACATTACAAATTATCCTACTGTTCGGAATTGTGGTCGGCTTTGGTATTAAGATTCCTTTAGTTCCTTTCCATACCTGGTTACCAGATGCTTATGTTGAAGCTTCATCACCAATTGCGATTCTTCTTGGTGGAGTGCTAGCAAAACTAGGAACTTATGGTCTTTTGCGTTTTGGGATGGGAATGTTTCCCCAAGCCTGGAGTATTCTTGCACCAACTTTGGCAACTTGGGGAGCAATCAGTGCTATTTACGGTGCTGTGACTGCGATCGCGCAAAAAGATATCAAGCGAATGGTAGCCTATAGCTCTATAGGTCACATGGGTTATATATTGCTAGCTAGTGCAGCCAGCACACGGTTAGCACTTGTTGGTGCAGTTTCTCAAATGTTCAGCCACGGCATTATCCTAGCAATCCTTTTCCATTTAATAGGTGTTGTGGAAAACAAAGTTGGTACCCGCGAGTTAGACAAACTTAATGGTTTAATGAGTCCTGTACGCGGTTTACCCCTCACAAGCGCCTTATTGGTTATAGGCGGTATGGCTAGCGCGGGTATTCCTGGAATGATAGGGTTTGTTGCTGAATTTATCGTCTTTCAGGGTAGTTTCTCTGTTTTTCCCATACCCACACTCTTATGTATCGCATCTAGTGGTTTAACTGCCGTTTATTTTGTCATCTTGCTGAATCGCACATGTTTCGGTAAGCTCGACAACAAATTGGCTTACTACCCCAAAGTTGAGTGGTCAGAGAAAGTACCAGCCCTTATCTTGACAATTGTAATCTTTTTCCTAGGAATACAACCCACTTGGCTAGTGCGTTGGAGTGAGCCGACAACTACTGCAATGCTTGCAGATATTCCAACACCTTCTCAAGTCTCCGTCCTTAGCAAGAGAGTAGGTGAGTCATGAGAAAACGGGCATAGGGCAATGGGCATAGGGCAATGGGTAAGAACTTTATCTCTTTTATACCTATTCCTAAATTCTATTTTCCTGTTTCTATGCCCCATGCCCCATGCCCCATGCCCCGTCTTTGTTCAATTAGTAAACAACTACTATGACAGCAACAACTATTTCTCAGGCAACTAAATTGCCACCTTCCAATCATGAATTTGCGCACGTGATTCATCGGTTAGAAGAGGGAGGTGCGATGCTACCAGATAGCCCAGAAAATCTCATGCAAATCATCGGCATTTACAAAGCTTATGCCGTGCCAATGGATTTTTACTGGCGCGATCTACTATACATTGCTGAACATGTCTTTTTGAACCCGTTTCCCTTTTTTAAATATTTCTTGCCACAAGAGTATCTAGATCTACATAATCATTATGCTGGAGATGATGCGGATTTTAGAATGTGGCGAGGAAAGGCGACTGCTCACCCTGAACTGTTGGCGTTTATGGAAAAGGGTGAAACTTTTAAAATGCCGAAGTTGTTTCACCATTTGTGGCATGACAGGGTTAATATGGAGTTTGCGGAAGCCTGTATGCGTGCTATGCTCTGGCACAGAGGAATGGGCGGAAGATTTGACCCTTATCTAGATACTGACGAATATAAAGCAAACGCAGATAGGGCGATCAAGGCTTACTTCGAGGGTAATCCTGTGATGTTGGGACTGTACAAACTGTTTCCAGACATGTTCTTAGAACAAGTACGGCAAATGTCTTACTACAGTAACCTGGGATTATTCTGGGAGGTGATGGCTCCGGTTTTCTTTGAAATGAGCGATCGCTACGATGAAGGAGACATCAAAACCGTCCCCGAAGCAATGAACTTTCTAGTCAACGCTATTTTTGCAATGGCTGGTCGTCCAATTTACCACCATGTTCATATTCGTGGTAAGGTGTACGAAATAATACCAAAATCTCTTGGGTTCATGTGGTTATACGAAGCCGCATTACCTTATGTAGAAGCTGTTTTTTATCGCACAGCACCTTTCCGAGGCACAAAGTCTTACAATGCCCAAGCTAAGCAGGTTCCTGAAGATCAGAAAGATTTTCACTTTGGGATTCTCTATGCTGATGTGTTTCCTGTAGGTACAGCTGGTATTCCACCAACACTTTTGATGCAGGATATGCTCCACTTTTTACCGAAGTATCTAGTGGATTATTATCACGATCATTGCCGTGGAGAAGATGACATGCTGATCCAACTCGGTATCAGTTTCCAACGCTCGATGTACGTTGTCACTTCTGCCGTAATTCAAGCATTACGAACTGCGCTTCTATATCCTTTAGATGATCCCAACCCAAGGCACCTGGAAGCAAATCGAGCTTTCTTTGAAGCTCAAATAGATCGCTTTAAGCGCCCTGAAGCCCGCTTGCGCGATGTTCAGTCACAAAACTATAGGTAATGAGGTGAAACACATGGCGGATATTGTTGATATTGCGGTTAGCGCTGGTGCTTTCAAAACCTTAGTCACGGCGGTTCAAGTTGCGGGTTTAGTAGAAACACTTAAAAGCCCTGGTCCATTTACTGTGTTTGCACCAAATGATGATGCCTTTGCCAAGTTACCAAATGGAACTGTACATACTTTAGTACAGAATATTCCTCAATTAGCAAGAATATTGAAATTTCATGTTGTTCCTGGCAAATTTATGGCGGCTGATATTGCCAAACTTAATCAGCTAACCTCTGTCGAAGGATCACCAATTAGGGTTGATACTAGCAATGGGTTTGAAGTTAAAAATGCAACAGTTGTAGCACCAGATATTGAGGCTGATAACGGTGTTATTCATGTCATTGACACGGTAATCCTGATGGGGTGATTTAAGCGGAAACAGGTAACAGGGGAATTCCGATCATTAAAAGATGCTCTTGGCGAATTAATTAGGGATAACAAAAGTGCTTCCTGCTCATAAAAAAATATAAATTGACGTAGGGTGCGTTACGGCTTCGCCTAACGCACTTTGATTTTGGTATCGTAAAATTTTATTAAGAACGTGGACAAATGAGTGTAAAAATAGACAAATGTGGCAAGACTGGCAACATGAAGTTATCAATGCAAGATATAACCTTTTAAAATTTACGCGAACCTAGAGTTCAAAATTAATCTGTATTTCAGGTTAAGTTGTAATGACCTGAAGCCAGTCTATGCTCAAACAACCATTGCTGATTTTCTAGTGAATCATTTAGCCAGCGATTAATTAGATCTGAAGATCTGACTGGAATTTGTAAACTTCTCCAGGCTTCGTAAGAAGCCACAGAAAGGCTGTGATAAACCTCTGGGTTTGAAAGCAGTTTCTCAATGCATACAGCCAAAGCAATAGAATTACCGGCAGGAAAAATCATTGCATTAGTATTATGCTTCAATTTGTTGATAAACATCGGATGATCGGAAGCAACAATTGGCGTTCGAGAGCACAGAGCTTCATAAATTGTCATGGGAAATCCTTCTGGATATTGATGTCTACTAGGGACTAAAACTATATCTGCATTTCTCATTACTAAAACTATGTTTTTGTTGGGCACTAATCCCATAAACTCTACACAATCTTCTATATCTAGCTCTCTAGTTTCTCTTATAAAGCTTGCTATATCACCCTTACCTGCCACCTTTAATTTAACAGATAACCCCTTAGCTCTTAGCTGTGCTATGGCCCTTATTGCATCACCAACTCCCTTAGATTCAGTAACTGCGCCAACATAGACAATATTCCAAGTATCTCTATTAACAGTGAGAGTTTTCGATGAAAAATCGGCGGGAGTAATCATATGAGGCCAATCCCATGGTATTATTTTGTCAGGATTGACACCTATATTTGCAAGTGATATAGAAGCAGAAACTCCATGATTTCCTACCCAGTCAATTTGTTTGTTGTTGAGTAAATTGGCCAGAAAATAATTCCGGATTTTGTTACGCAAACTTTTTGTTGGAAAAGAGTCTGCTAAACTCACGAGTGTTCGTAATTTATTTTCAATGGCCCATCTGATAATTGCTCGAATAGGTGTTCCAATAACTAAATGAGTTGGATTTTGCTCTTCTATTAATTCGATCAATTTTTTAATTGAAATTTCTTGATTTAAATTGAATCCCGTACCAATTGCACGAACTCCATTCTTAAGAAGCTCATTGTAAGGTTCTGTTGTCTGACAACATAGAATAGCAATTTCCTCAATCTGTTGGCCTATTTTAGCAACTGCTTCAACAGATTGTTTTTGAGCATAGTACGTTTCCTCTCCACCTTGAGACAAACGCAGAAACGCTTCGCGATAATCACCAGCGTATTGGATTATTAATAAACGTTTTTTACTCATTGAGTTACACCTTAATTTTTACAGGGCAATTCACGTAAAAATCCCCTTATTTAGCTACTACGTTATTTGAGAGGGAATAGGACAGCACCTCAATCTCTTATCTGTGAGGGCACTATGCATAAACCTAACGTCTTGTGCAATAAGGTTTCATGAACTTAATTAGCTACTATACTTATTATTGGTAAATTAGAAGCTTTTAATTGATTCAAAACCTGCGTAACTGCAGAGCGATGAGTTTTGCCAACTTGCACTACCATCAATACACCATCTATGTCAGTCGCTAACAATTTGGTATCTGCAAAACCTAGAAAATGAGATGTATCATAGATGACTAAATCAAAATTTGCTTCAAACTCCTTGATTAAATAATGCATCCGAGAAGATGCAACCAGTCTGCTAGGATTCTTTAGCAGTTGACCAGCCGTCAACAAAAACAGGTTATTCTCCAAAGGCGATCGCTGAATAAACTTTTGAGGCTCCAAGTTTTCACTAAGGATGTTGCTCAGTCCTGATAAATTAGGCAAGCCAAACATAGTGTGAAGTTGAGGATGACGCAAATTTGCATCTACCAATAGTACTTTTTGACCTTTGATTGCTGCTGCTTGAGCTAGATGGAAAGCTGTCCTAGTTTTACCATCCTTAGTTTCAGGAGAACAAACGAGCAAAGAGCGGACAGGGGAACGAGAAGTAAGAAAACGGATGCTGGTGTATAAAGAAATAAAAGTTTCTAAAACTAGAGAAGCATTAGGTTGTTCAGCTTTATTCTCTTCCAGAGAAGAAGGGACTGTTGTAGTTTTGGAAAACTGACTTTTACTTTGAGCAACAGGAGGAACTTCTAATACAGGCGTTTCTGTTATAGCGTCTCTAATGTCATCTGTGGTATGGAAAACATTACGCAATTTGTCGATAAGTAATGCAGAACTAATCCCCAAAATTAGACCTATGAAAATTGCCATACCTAGTTTTTTGCCAGTATCCCCAGGAACTGGAATAGGTTTTCCTGCAATATCACGCGGTATCGTTGCCTCAGAAGCAACCTGCCAAGGCACTTCTTTCTGAGCTGCTTCAACACGCAGAGTTTCTCGCTGAACCAACAGTTGGTTAAGTGTCTTAGTAGTAATTTCTAGCTGTTGCTGTAAGTCGTTATAGCGACGTGTAATTGCTGGGAATTGCAATACTTGTTGATTAAGGCTAGTCTCAGCTTTTGTAAATGCTTGATTACGGACTTCTAACAAGTGAATATTGTTACTTGTATCCATCAATTGTTTGATGAGAGACTGACGAGTAGAATTCTGAAAATTTAGAATTTGAGGCTTTGTTACTCGACTTGGTAGAGATTGTCCTGCAATATGTTGAGCTTGCTGATCTAACAGTAAAGATATATTTCTCTGCTGCTGCCACAGCGACTGCATAATTGGATGGTCTTGAGTTAACTGGACAGATTTAATAGCGATCTGGCTTTCTATATTCCTTTTTTGTGTGAGTAAATCTCTATAGCTAGGGTCTTCACTTAAGGTAGATGCCGTAAGCGCTTCGTTTTCTGCGAGATTTAGTTGCTTCTGTAAGTTTACGTAAAGCGTCTTCTGCTCACTAAGTTCCCTTTGAACATTAAACCTCTGAGTTTGAATTTCCCGGAATCGTTGAGATAAAGCTCCTGCATCATTCGTCGGATTGCTGAGTTGATAGTCCTGCTGAAGTACTTGCAATTGCCCCTGCAAGTTATTAACTTGCTTTTGTAATCTAGGTAATTGGCTCTCAATAAACTCAACAGCTGAACTAATATGGGTCTTCCGGTTCTCAAGACCATATTTTAAATACTCATTTAAAATTGCTTTTAGGACAAACTCCACTTGAGCAGAGTCTTTTCCCTTGTAATGAACCTCTATAAGCTTGGTAAAATCAGATAAATTAGTTCCAACACGTCGAATGACTAAATTTTTATTAACTAAATCTCGACTAAGTGTATCATTCTTAAAGTTAGGATATTGAACTTGAATCTGTTTAGAAATTTTAGTTAACAAACTAGGACTCTGTAAAACTTGAAGCAGAGTTGGATAATCTACACTAAAAGCCATGAGTAAATTTTCATTACGAGACAATACAGAAGGGTCTGTCAATTTTGCCTCAGAAGTAATAGGCTCAACTAAAAGCTGAAAAGTACCTTCATAAATACGGGGACTTTTCGGAAGTACGAATACGCTTGCTATAGTTGTTGCTGCTGTAATAGCGACAACCAAAAGAGTGTTTCGCTGAATAGTTCTCAGTATCGGACGCAGATTCAATCCTTTCTTAGGCGCTTCTGAATCATCAGAATCGAACACTTCAACAGAGTTACGAACCAAATTTACTCCACTTTTATTGAGTTCTTGGGACTTATCTTGCTCAAGATGTATCAACTCTTTTGCTCCGTTGTTACTATTATTTGATTGTAAAGAATGAATATGATTAAATTTCATTTTTATTTTTAGATGAACTATTGGATTAATTCTCTATTTAGCCAAATTCTTTAGACATTAAAATTATTTTTGATAAAAAAGCGTCTTAGCTGATGAAAAATGTACACAGATAAGTTGATTTGTTTTCAGTAACTACTTTTGTTCTTGGTACCTTTAATAGAATACAATTGAGATTTTAGGGGTTTAAATCTTAAATTATATGTTCACAAGTTTAGATATAGTATTTTTCCACCTTATTATATAAATAACGAATAAAAAATGATATTCATGATATTTCATAAAAAAATTACACAAGAGGAAAATTACGGAGATATTTAGGGACAGCATGGTTATTCACCGCCAGTGCACTGGCTTTAGTACCCCCTTCTCCGAAACTTGGGATTTGGGTATGTAGAACCATTTCTCCCCTGTCGCAAATTTGGGCAAGCCATGTGGGTAAGCGATCTGTAACACGTTGGTTCCTGCTAACTTATGCTGGATCTATGTTTTACTTTCCATATCCATCCTTTGGCTATAAAGAGTATTAATTTCAAAACAGATATTCACAAATTACTGATTTCTATAAAGATTGTGTAACAGTAGTGGCAGTTCCAGGCGATCGATTGCTATAAAAGCTGTATAAAAGAGTGGTTCTTTAGTACATGTTATCCCAAACTATAGGAATCTAGTTGGACACTCGCTAACTCCACCCAAGCTTAATCTTGGGCTAAACAAGACTTATAGTTTGGAGCTTGTTCAAAAACCCAATAGCAATTCCCAGATCAGCCAAACAGCAGCCTTCAATTTTAACAACGAAACTTTTGGAAATTAGAAGCATTAGAAAATAAAAATCAATTTTCTTAAATAGAAAGCTACGTAATTTTTCTTAGAGTGTTTTTAATATACACGATTCCTAAAAACCAAAAGTTTTTTAAACCACAATATATTCGCATCACATATGCTCAGAATTGCTTATTTAGTCAATCATTATCCCAAAATTAGTCACAGTTTTATTCGCAGAGAAATTGCTGGAATTGAGGGTTGTGGAATTGAAGTCACTAGGTTTTCAATCCGTTCTTGCAACCCCAAGCAATTAGTTGATGAGTTGGACAAGCTAGAGATGGAACAAACTCAAGCAGTTTTAGGCGTTGGTATCTTAGGCTTGCTGATGAGTTTATTTTACGTCATTGTAACTAGACCTATTCATTTAGTTCAAACTTTGTGGCAAGTACTTAAGCTTAGCTTACACTCTGAGGGAGGACTTTTATATCATCTAGCTTACTTGGCGGAAGCTTGCGTTCTTCTACGTTGGGTTTCAAATTCTGATATAGCCCACATTCACGCTCACTTTGGTACAAATTCAAGTACTGTAGCAATGTTGTGCCACGCACTTGGAGGACCGTCCTATAGCTTTACTGTTCATGGTCCTGAAGAGTTTGATAAAGTCAAGCTTGTTGCTTTAACAGAAAAAATTGAGCGAGCTGCTTTTGTAGTGGCTGTTAGCTCTTTCGGGAAAAGTCAGCTTTATCGCTGGTGTCCTTCAAAGCAATGGTCGAAAATTCATGCTGTACATTGTGGCGTTGACAATAACTTTCTTGCTCAGCCAGTTGTTGCTATACCTAAAGAGCCGCGTTTAGTATGTGTTGGTAGACTTTGCGAACAGAAAGGTCAACTGCTTTTACTAGAGGCGGTGCATCGGTTGGTAAATCAGGGCTTACAGTTTAAGCTAACCTTGGTGGGCGACGGAGAGTTAAGGACTGATATCGAATCCCTAATTCTAAAATACGGTCTACAACATCATGTAGAAATCGTCGGCTGGGCTAGTAATTCTGAAGTTCGTCAACAAATTTTGGCTTCCCGAGCAATGGTGTTGCCTAGTTTTGCAGAAGGCTTACCAGTAGCATTGATGGAATCCCTTGCACTAGGTCGTCCAGTAATTAGCACTTACGTGGCAGGAATTCCCGAATTAGTAGAACCAGGCGTATCTGGTTGGTTAGTACCACCTGGTTCTATTGAAGCTTTATCAGAAGCAATTCGCACAGCTTTGGAGATGCCCATTGAAAAGCTAGAACAAATGGGTAGAGCAGGAGCACAACGAGTTGCTCAACAGCACAATGCAGCGATAGAAGCTAGTAAATTAGCTGCATTGTTTCGGTCTAGCATTGAAAAATCTCAGGAGCAAGTAATTGATCTACCGTTAAACATTCCTAGAGTCACATCTATATCACTTGGAATCAGAGATATATAAATGCCTACTGAATTGCTTGCATCTGATTTTCCCCTTAAAGAAGTTATGACTACTATTAAAAAGCTTGCCATCCGTGGAACAGTCTGGACTATAGCTAGCTATGGGACAAGTCAATTTCTGCGACTAGGTAGTAATCTCATCCTGAGCCGCCTACTCTTCCCAGAATTATTCGGTTTAATGGCTCTAGTCAATATTTTTATATCTGGCTTGCACTTATTCTCCGATATTGGTCTTGGTCCAAATATTATCCAGAGCAAGCGTGGAGATGACCCAGTCTTTCTGAATACTGCCTGGACACTACAGGTTCTTCGCAGTATTGGTATATGGTTCCTTTGTGTTTTAATTACTTTACCAGTTGCCAACTTATACAACAACCCTCAGTTATTGTGGTTGATCCCGTTAGTTGGTTTAAACACAATCATTGCTGGATTTAGTTCCACTGCTATCTATACTCTCAACCGCCACATGGCTATTAAGCAGGTGGTAATTTTCGAACTGGGAGGACAAATCATTTCACTTGCGGTAATGCTGATTTGGGCTTGGTTCAGCCCGACGATTTGGGCTCTTGTTGTTGGAGGACTTACCTCAGCAGTTGTTCAAATGGTTTGGAGTCATAACTTGATACCTGGAACATCTAACCGCTTTACATGGAATCAGGAAGCGAGAAAAGAAATTTTTTCTTTTGGTAAGTGGATATTTTTTTCAACAGTAATAACATTTTTTGCTGAACAAGCCGATCGACTTATTCTTGGCAAATTAATTCCGTTGGATGTCTTGGGTGTTTATGGCATTGCCTTTGTACTTGCTGACATACCGCGTATGGTCATTTTGGCAATCAGTTCAAAGGTGATTTTTCCTGCTTTTTCAAAGCTTACTGATCTTCCTCGTGAAACTTTACTTGCCAAGATTTTGCGGAACCGCAAACCGTTCCTTGTCATATTGGCAGTGGGCTTGACAGTACTGGTCAGTTTTGGGGATATCTTGATTTCGACACTTTATGATCACAGGTATGCTCAGGCTGCTTGGATGCTACCAATCCTGGCTCTAGGTATTTGGCCTCGTGTTCTGACTCAATCGATTGATCAGTGCCTTTTTGCTATTGGGAAGCCTTGCTATCCAGCCTATGGTAGTCTATTCAAGTTTTTATTCGTTGTTATTGGATTGCCAGTTGGGTTCTCCCTCATGGGGCTAGCTGGGGCTGTTATAGTAGTTGCACTCAATGATCTTCCCTTCTACGGAGCAATAACTTATGGTCTCTGGCGTGAGAGGCTGGTTGTTATAGGACAAGATACTAAAGCGACGGCATTGTTGCTGGTACTACTTACTGTAATGCTAACAGCTCGAACAGTTTCAGGTTTTGGACTCCCCATAGATGGGCTGTTTTAAAAGAATATATTCATGTACATCAAGTGTTCATATGAAAATTACTTTTGTGCTTCCTCATGCTAGTCTTGCAGGTGGTATTCGGGTAGTAGCAATTTATGCTGAAAATCTTAAAAAGCGAGGTCATGAAGTATTCGTCGTCTCTGTACCTCGAAGTCAGCCCAGTCTCCGCCAGCAAGTAAAGTCTTTTATTAAAGGTCAAGGGTTGCTTTCTGTACCTAAGAAAGATTTATCGCACTTTGATAACCTAGATGTTAAGCATAGAGTTATTGAATCCTATCGTCCAATCGTTGATGCCGATATCCCTGACGCTGATGTAGTTATTGCCACTTGGTGGGAAACTGCTGAGTGGGTGGCGAATTTATCTGAAGCTAAAGGAGCAAAAGCCTATTTCATACAGCATCATGAGGTAGTTTGGGATTACGTGCCTAAAGAAAGAGTGGCAGCAACATGGTCGCTCCCCATGCACAAAATTACCATCTCGCAGTGGCTAGTCGATTTGGCTCAGACTCTGTACGGCG
>NZ_JAAKGC010000410.1 GCF_017591665.1 Aetokthonos hydrillicola CCALA 1050
GCTTTCCACCAGCAATAAAAATTTGAATATCTAAGCTGCGAAGATAAGACAAGAATTCAACTGTATTCAAAATCACACTCCTTCAAAACAGTTATTAGTTCAAAGTAGAAGAATGTTGATTGTTAATAGTTATTTTTGCTATTATTATATGGTGTCTATCAGCTAACCTAGTATTTTTATCACATTCACAACACCATATAAATCATTCTCAAGATTTAAAGTTGTACGATTCTTGGCGATCGCTCCTCCAAGCCCAGCACAACTCCATGCGCACTCCCAAAGATGCACGCGCAGGGTAAGCAAGTTTACTAGTATCATATAAAAAGTGCTCTCGACCAACTAGTACACTACGGCGTAAATAAACAACCCATTTCAAACAGGCAAAAACCTTGATATATAATACTTTTGACTTTTGACTTTTGACTTTTGACTTCCGCGCAGCGGTACTAGACTCATCTAGCCTTTAAAGATGATCTCATACAGTGATAAGACAATCTCCACCACGATCAGAATCACCACATACCACTCTACTCGTTGACTACTGCTATGTTGCATGAACTCCAGGACTGTTTGTGCGGTTTGGGTAATTAGCTCTAGTTTACGTTCGAGGGCATTGTGACGTTCACGGATTTCGTATTCATCCTCCAAGCGCAAATATAACTTTTCAAGCTGTGGTGACTCCCATAGCAATTCCGGTTTATCTATAATCTCTACTCGACCCACAATTTTATGTTGAACTAACAGCGTAGTGCCGAGTTGACGTAGTAATTCCCGACTCTGGCTTGCTGCGGTGTTTTGACGTTGGAGACTAGCTGCAAACGGTTCAATTTGATCAAATACAACTGCTAGGCTAGTTTCATAGTGAGATAATACAACACTCTTGGCAAGAATATCAGCCACTATCTGCAAGCGTTCTACAGTAAATTCATGCAGCGATATTTTTCCTTCCTTAACTCCCTCACTCTGGGCAACATTGAGATAAATTTCTACCTCTTCTGTTTCCGGGTTGGCAAAACGCTCGCTCACCTGAGACGATAGTTTTGCTAAGAAGGCTACCTTTTCCACAGGCTCAAGGTTGAACAAGACAACTGCACCGTACTTCAGCAGAACAGCACAGGCGTTTTCACCCACTGAAACCATTACTGGCATACTGCCCAAGCAAACGTAATTGTCCAACTTCTTTAAGTTAATATCCTCACCAAGAAATAGAGCCTGCGCTCTCAATCTATCTCTATCCTTAAAAAGAAGTTTTTCCATTATCACCCGTTTGCTAAATTATACC
>NZ_JAAKGC010000411.1 GCF_017591665.1 Aetokthonos hydrillicola CCALA 1050
CAAGTTGATCACCAATATTTTTTAGCAAATCAGTGTTAGCAAGAGTCGTTTTTTGAATAGAGCATTTAGCTAAATAAATATCATTTTCATGAGCTTCATGGTTACGCAGCATAGCAGCATATTCCTTGAAAGGGATACTTTGCGCTTCCACTCCACTGCCGATATTTTTCCATTGGCGTTTATCTTGCTTATATCGTTCTTTTCCATAAAACCTGAGCAAAAATTCTTGCTCACCTAACTTTTCACTCAGATACTCCAGATTCCAGTCACACTCCTTGAGTAATCCAGTAATCACAACTGGTTTTCCAGTTTTTTGGTATTGTTCAACAAATTTTTCTGGTGTTAAGGATGATATATCTACACGATTGATATAGTTAGCTGTTCTCTCTAGTTTGGGTGGAGAGTCTTTTGTCAATGTAGTGTAGTGTTCACTCATGCTCTTCACTAAGATTTACGAGCATATTTAATTTTCCAACAAAATTGTTTTGTTGATTACTATCTTTCCATAGGGATTTTGTTTAGTTTGCATAGAAAAAAAATATGAATTTGGCCATTCTACAAGCCATAAAATTCATCTTGTAGGGTGCGTTACGCTGCGCTAACGCACCGCAAAATTGAAATGGTGAGTTACGCTACAATTTCATAATCTAATTTCCTGTTCTACCTCCAGCCCAGCCAGAAAATTTCTATCTTCGCTGATGTGAGGAAATTTCAGTTGTGAATCTGGAATTCCTTTAGCTAATTGACGTTGGCGAATAATTGCAAAACTCCCCGAAGCTAAAATTCGAAGGAATGGAGGAGGAATTGCATCGCGGCGGCTAATTTCGTAGTGAGTGTTAACTTCCTGAAGCTTGCGGTCAAAACTTTCTAACAAAGCTCGAGGATTTTCTAGCTTATGACCAGCAGCTAACTCAATGCAAGCCAAATAACGAGCTGGGAAATCATTCTCTGACAAGGTAATACAAAAATCCTCCAAGGGTAGATTAAACTCCTGTTGCAAGGCTTGCATTACTTGAGTTACGTGAAATTCAGTTGTTTTCTCTGTTGTGGAAGAAATAAACCCACCCTTACGATGGCGAAATACAATGACTGGAGCTTTTCCATAAAAACCCAGCACCTCTACAACATCACCAATATCGTAACGGTAAAATCCACCATAGTTAGTTACCAAAATACGGTAGCGTTCTCCTACTTTAACTTCTGTAGCAAGTAGTGTTTTTGGATGTTCTACTTCCCACTGATCTTCCGGAACAAACTCAAAAAAGCTGCTTTCAATAGC
>NZ_JAAKGC010000412.1 GCF_017591665.1 Aetokthonos hydrillicola CCALA 1050
TACAAATATTTTTGATTTAAATAGCCGCAGTTTCACCTTAAAAAAAGGACCAATATTTACAGAGATCCTACTAGCTGACGAAATTAACCGCACTCCACCAAAAACGCAAGCAGCAATGTTGGAAGCAATGGAAGAGATGCAAGTAACTCTAGATGGCGAAAGCTTAGCTTTGCCAGAGTTATTTTGGGTGATTGCAACACAAAATCCATTGGAATTTGAAGGAACTTATCCCTTACCAGAAGCACAACTCGATAGGTTTTTATTTAAGCTGATAGTAGATTACCCCGATAAAGCTGCGGAAAAGCAAATGTTACTGAATCGTCAGGCTGGGTTTGCAGCACGTCGTCTAGATATTTCGAGTTTGAAGCCAATAGCAACAGTTGCAGAAATTTTGGAAGCGCGACAAATAGTTAGAAAAGTTAAAGTTTCTGAGGCGCTAATTGATTATCTCTTGGCGTTGGTTACAGCGTCACGTCAGCATTCTGATTTAGCTTTAGGTGCATCTCCTCGTGCTGCTGGCGCTTGGTTCGTAACATCTCAGGCTACAGCATATCTAGCAGGACGTGATTTTGTTACACCAGATGATGTTAAAGCAATAGCATCTCCTTTGTTACGTCATCGGCTGCTTTTAAAACCAGAAGCAATGTTGGATGGGATAAACATTGAATCTGTGATTGCGTCATTACTTAATAAGGTACCAGTACCAAGATAAAGCGCAAATACTAATATGGTTCCTTCTAGACGATTGTATTTATTGTTGGTTTTAGGAGTTGGGCTTGCCTCAATTTTAGCTATCTTTGTTGGGGTTACGGTGAGCATTGCGGTAGGTTTATTATATGATGCGATCGCACTAGGATTAATGGTCGTTGATGCTTTGCGAGTAAGATCCTCTCGTGTCGAGATTACACGGGAATTACCATCACGTCTATCGATTGGGCGCGATAACTTAGTAGTGTTAAAAGTAAAGCTAACCAATAGTAATGCTTTAATTGAAATTTGCGACTACTACCCAAGTGATTTTAAGGTTTCTGCACCAAAACTACGGGCTTTTATTAGCGACAATATCGAACCCTTACAATACACCGTCCATCCAACACAACGAGGAGAATATTCTTGGGGTGATATTCATGTGCGACAGTTGGGAAGATGGGGATTAGCTTGGAATGATTTTAAAATTCCACAAAGTGTAAAAGTCAAAGTTTATCCGGATTTGATAGGGTTGCGATCGCTTTCAATTCGCCTCACTCTACAATCTTCTGGTTCGATTC
>NZ_JAAKGC010000115.1 GCF_017591665.1 Aetokthonos hydrillicola CCALA 1050
GTTGGAGGGGGGTGGTGGGTGGTTGTGGGGGGTGGGGGTGGGTGGTGGGGTTTGTTTGGTGGTAGGGGGGTTGTGGGATGTGGGGTGGGGGGGGGGGTGTGGGGGGTTGGGGGTGGGGGGTTGGGGGATTGGGGATTGGGGATTGGGGACTGGGGATTGGAGAAGATTTTTTCTCTATAATCTCTAATCTCTATATTTCTAATTTTTGTGACAGCAAACAAAACAACAGAATACTACGATTTTGACTTGCTATCACGGCAAAAGCAAAATTAATAGGACGAGATTCTACGTAATTTCTTGCTCCCCTGCTCCCCTGCACCTAGAGATCCTCTGCTGTGTAACTTTTGACTTTTGACTTTTGACTTCCCCGTAGGGGCTGCTCCCTCTTAACTACTTAGTAATACGATTTAGCAGCCAAATTGACGCTACCAGACCAGCAAAGTGAGCTGACACAGTGTTAGTATTTGCCTGAACGACAAAAATATCTAAAGGTTGGATAATTCGGTTAGGGTCAATTTGGGTGTAAACGCCAGAACCGAATTGTGGCAAAGTCAACGCCTTCAGAATCAGAGTGCCATTAATAGCTTGGGCTCCTAAAAGAGTCAAAAGTATTCCTACCAAATTCACAATTACTCCCAAGCGCACTGATTGAACAGTTTCAAGTTTACGTGGGCGATTGTTCTGATTAGGTGATTCTAGCTGTCTACCAATTCTTGTGTAACGAAAAGTTAAATAAATACTGACACCTAGGGTAATTAACCCAGAAACAGCTAAAACGATACCAAAGCCAGTTCCAGGGTTACTACTATTGCCAGTTTTTGGAATCAGGATAGTGCTCAGCAAAATTCCCGCAGAAACAACGCCCAGTACTAACTGAGTCCAGAAGCTAATCCAACCTGTAAGGCGAAATGTTTGGGCAATAGCCCGAACTGAAGAGGAATCTGACATAAGGCATCACCAAGTATCCTGGGCATTCGATCAATTTACTATGAACAAGGGGATAAGAGGTAGGTTTTGGATTCCGGGATTTGGGTGTTAAAGGTTAGGTACTGGGTTTTAAGTGTTAGTTGTAAAGAATTAATCCCAATCCCCAGTACCCAGTACCCAATCCCCAGTCCCCAGTCCCCAATCCCCAATACCTAATTTTTTCAGTGTTGAGTCAAGCTACCATGTGCCGATTGTTGGACAATTACTTAATTTAGATTAAGGTATAGGCTTAATTTTTAAGATTGTGCAATGGGATAATCACTATTACGCAAAGTGTTTATTAAGTTTTGCGCCAAAAGCTACATTTTACGCTTAGAATTGCTTATGCATCATTTTTTGCTTCAGTAGTTCTCAGACAATGTGCATTACTTAATACAAAGATAAAGGCACATCTGTTGTCTATTCGCTCCTCACTACACAGTTTAGAGCTTAGTTAAAGATTGCAATTTTTTGCATTCCTAAAACTGGCGTATTGGTCAGCATCCTACTCTAAGAGAAATGATGGCTCCCTTGCCTTCCTCTTCCGGTAGCTGACCGTTCTCGTGTAACTTGTTTATACATTGTGAGATTTTTATGAATGAGTTTCCATTGTGGAGACATCTTCCCAGACAACTGAAGTTCCCTCAACTAGCGAGCCTAAGCCGTGCTGAATTTTTAAGCCTTGCTAGTCTAGCTTCAGTAGCAGTATATACTTGTTCATTAGGATGTAGCACTGGATACTCACAATGAGAATGATAGGCTCAACCTTCAGAGATATTTTTAGCCATTCAGCAGCAACCATGAAACTAGAGGATATATATCAATTTTTTGAAAATCCTCCGCCAACATACCTTTGTCAGGAACTAGCAGTTTGTTATATCTTGTATGTTTTATTACAAGGAGAGTCCTATGGCACTGAGTTGATTCAAAGACTAGAAACTGAATACCCAACGTATCGGTTATCAGATACCGTACTTTATAGTGCAATTAAGTTTCTTGAAGACGAAAGAGCAATCACTGGGTATTGGAAAAAACTTGAAGGACGTGGACGCCCCAGACGGATGTACCAAGTTTCTTCAGAATGGCAATCCCAATCAGTCGATTTGGCTAGTTTGTGGCAAAAGTATATTAACCTGAGGACTAATTAACGCGCAGAATAATGAATAATGAATAAGTCTCCTCCACTAACACAATAACAATTTAGTTATGGATACTGCTATCCTGCCATCCACGTTGCTATTAACCTTGTTGCTATCCGTTGGTCTGTTTTTCTTTATTCGTGCTTCAGCCAAGGATCGCACAGAAAAAAAGCAACTGGTGTCTGACCAAGACGAAGCTAGTTTATTGTCTCAATTACAAGAGTATTTTCGCATGAGATCCTACCGAGTGGCAGCGGTAGACCCACAAGAAAACCAAGTGATTTTTGAAGGGTTGGTCAAACCTAGCTTGTTTCTAACAGTCTTTCTGACGCTACTAGCGGCAGCGGGTATTCTTTCTTTATCACTGGTGTTATCACTGCTTTTCCCTAATTTCAGTACTGTTTTTCTAGGATTGGTACTTCTATCCCCTTTAAGTGGATTATTTTATTGGAAAAAAGCAGAAAAACTTGAGAAGGTGTTGCTTAAAGTTGAAACAACTCCAAGTCAACAACACTTCTCAAGTAAAATTACTGTGATTGCCCATCGAGATGAACTTATTGAGTTACAAAGGGCGCTACAGTTAAAATCTTGCGAATAACCGGATTTTAGATTTTGCTTAAACGCATCCAAAATCCATTGATTATTCGCAAGCCTGAACGCTAAACTTATAGCCGACTTCTAGGAAAATCAACACTAGGAAAGGAGGAAAAAGCTTAAGCTATATTTCTTGAAAGACCATTGCTTGGAATAAAGCTGTATTTTATTCCCAAATCCTCCACGCGTAGGTAACGCGATATGTGATTACTACCCACACTGTCAACAGATAGGTTAAGATATCCATTCTAGGTATGGTGATGGTACTTCCAATTCCTTGTGTATATTGAAACCAAAAACCAACCTATTTAAACCGATTGGTTAAAGGAGTTGATAATTTTATTTACTGGACTAGCAAAGCGGCGCAATAATAAATCAGCGAGAATGTTTAATTCCGCGATCGCCTTTAATGCTGCCCTTTGTCAATCGATAAGCGCTGTGGGAAGATAGCCCGATCGCATAATAGCGGCTCCTAAACGAGGATAATACAGCGTCTCGTAAAGAAGCCGTACTAGCCCAACTGGCAAATTAGCTACAAACTTAAAAAACAGTCTTTTAAATAAACCTAGCACTTTTGCCAGTTAATCGTTGTCAAAAGCCAGGCTCGAAACCTAGGTTAACCATTGATTTTTCAATGACTAGCCATTGCTAGGGCTTCCTGTCCTGGAGAATTTTCTAACGTTCTTAGGCTAGGAAATAGAAAATGATTTTCTTCAACGTACTGAGCACCAAATAGCCCTTTTTCCGCCCAAAAGTAACGGTCTGTTGTGTGCTCATTTCGCTTTACAAGTAGCAAAGCAGGTGGAGCGATTCGTTCAGATTGAATGAATTTTCTCGCTGCTGTCACCGGTTTATCTTCACCACTTTCGATGCTATATTGAGGCACGTGCTCCAATATTCGCCGTCCTTCTTGGCGACGACGACTCTTCCTCTTCCGTCTCCTTGCCAACCTATTTTCCTCCTCTTTGAAGCTACAGATTGTAGTTATAGCTACAAAATCCGTCGTCATTGTAAAAGTTCTAGTTCAAAAAATCAACAGTTCTTAATGTTTCGATACAAGAGCCATAATTTATTCTTAAAGAGAAAAACATTGTGAACGAGATAATTCCACAGACCGGTCTTTTATTTCTAAAATCTAGTTAAACTTTATTAAATGAAACACAACATCCTGTGTCTGCTTTTCCTGTCCTCAGTAATATTACTTAGTTGTATAAAAAATGCCTATATCTACTGATTCTGAGTTTCTTGCTCTGTGTCGAGAGCAAATAGCACTCTTAGCTCAAGGGTTAGGAGCATCTTTGAGCATAGTCTATCTAACACAAGAATTAGTAGAGACTTCGGCAAGCGAGACTAAACTGATTCCTGTGGTATTTTATCCGGAAACAGCTGTGCAACTTCCAGAACAGGCTTTGGCATTGCCAAACCAGAAGATGAAGCTCTTGACAGCAGCAGAAGATACAAGCAACGAATTAAGGAAGTCAACAAAAACAAATGATACGGCAGTACCACCAGAGTCTCAAGAAGAATACTTATTAAATGGTGACCAAATTATTCTACCACTCATCCATGAGGATGTGATGATGGGTTTGTTGGTGACAAGCAGGGAAGACAGGACGTGGAATGATCAAGAACGGAGTGAAGTAGAAAGGATTGCCCGAACACTATCGCTCGCTTGTATTTTGGATCAGCGGCGAATATGGTTAGAACAGCAGTTACACCAACAACAAATTTTACAAGAAAAACAGCAAGATTTACTAGATAATTTATTGCACCAGTTTCGTAATCCATTAACGGCGTTACGAACCTTTGGTAAGCTACTTTTGAAGCGGTTACGACCAGGAGATGCAAATCGAGAGGTTGCGGCTAATATTGTAGGGGAGAGCGATCGCCTCAAAGAATTGTTACAGCAATTTGATGCTGTGATAGACCTTACAGTAGCAGACTTAGGACAACCAGCACTGCCGCAAAAAGAGGTGTTTGTAGAAGCAACTGTTGAATCTGATAAACAAGAAGCGAATAAGAAGGTTCCCGTTGCTAGCATCGCTACTTTACGGGAACCATCCCTCAAGAGTTATTCTCCTGAGCGATCGCTTTCAAAAGAAGCCCTGTTGTTACCTCAAGCAGGAGATAACAACTCAGAGTGTTTTATAGTAGATGTACTGCGACCAGTGTTATTTTCAGCTCAGGCGATCGCCCAAGAAAGAAATTTGCACCTAATCGCTGAAATTCCCCATAATTTGCCTCCAGTACATGCCAATATCAAAGCATTACGGGAAGTGTTAAGTAATATTGTCGATAATGCCTTAAAATACACTCCTAGTGGTGGAAGTATTTTGGTCACAGCTGGTCAACAAAAAGCTAATCTACAAGGAATAGCCATTAGTGACAATGGTCCAGGAATACCACCACAAGATTTAGAGCATCTTGGCGAACGACATTATCGAGGTGTACAAGCTCAAAGTGATGTTCCTGGTACCGGTTTAGGATTAGCGATCGCCAAACAGCTTATAGAGCAAATGGAGGGTGAAATACAAATTTTTAGCCCTGCCACATCATCGCCTATCACATCACCTGATACGCCGGGAACTACCTTTATTATTTGGTTACCTCTTAGCAAAGCTTAATACCCAACAGCAGTAGAAAGTAGCAAGCTAGAACGCAGCTTCACATCTAAATCACCGTCGTTAGGCTTAATAACAATAACTTCTACTTTTTTACGCCTTAACAAAACACTAGCACCAGCACCAGCACCAGCACCAAGGATAGGATCTAGAAGTCGGATTCTGTTCTTTGCGATCAGTCCGATTAAACTAGCTGCACCAGCACCAATAGCTGCATCTTGTAAGATTTTACTACTGTCATTTCCTTTGCTGATTTTCTCAGTTCTAGTAACTATGCCAGAACTGGCATCAATCTCCTGTCTACTGCCGTCAGGAAAAACTATCTCTCGTGCTACAAAACGAGCACCTTTTTTTGAGTCTCTACTTGCTGATTCTATTTGTCCAACAAGTTCAGAGCCTTCAGGGATTAAGACATTTCCATCCCTATCTATAATGTTTTTTGCTATCCTCAGTGTTAAAGGTGTCTGTTCATCAGGGCTCACAACAATTTTATCTTTGTCGTAACTAACAGGAAATGTAACTCCTGCCGGAATTGAAAGATCTCTTCTTTGCGAACGAAACAGTTGTGCTGAAGCAGGAGCAGCAGTAACCATAGGAGCGATCGCTCCCGTGGTTAACGATATTGCAAGAAGTGCAGCAGTTCCACTTTTCCAAGTCATTTTTTTAGTTCCTTTTTATTGTCTTTTTGGATCTAATTACAACTTACGCATTCATCACAAAATTGCATCAATGCACATGATGGTCAATTTGTACAGTGTGTAAGTTCTATTAACGACGTGAAGTGAGTTATCTTTGTTTCATGACTTAATTCTGTTGCTTTGAGTGATTTCCCTCTTTAATGTTTGACTCTGCATGTACAGCGTTACGTGTAGCATTGTGCTTTGCAAATTCTAAACGAATACGATACTTTACAATCTTTTCCTGAGCTAGTGAATAATTAGGGCTAGATGGTGGCACAGACTCTAAAAGTTCAATTGCTTCTTTCCATTTACTCTCAACCATCTTCCAATCATCCTGAGTTTGTGCTGTCTTGGTTAGCTTTACTGCACGCTTACCTTTTCTAACAGCTTGTTCAAAAGTGTCTTTTTGTACTGGTAAATCAGGCTGCTTAGGTAGAACTTCTATAGTAGGTTGAGGTGTCACTTGAGGTAATTTAGGTTGAGTTACTTCAGACTGAAAAGTTAGAGGTGATGGTTTTTGTACAGCGACAGGGACATTTGTAGACATAGTTTGTCTCACCTCTGGTAGTTTTGCAAATTGATATAGCCATAAAGCAACTAGGGGAATTAAAGTAATTGTGAATGCCTTTTTGGGCAAATTTTTCTGTTGTTTAACCCAGTCAAAGATATTCAGCTTTTTCTTACTACTTGGTTTGTCGGTTGTTTGAGTCTGTGTTGAATCTGCAACATCTGGTGAACCCTTAGCATTAGCATCAGAAACCGTATGATTTTTCCCTTCTTGTGTATCAGTAGCGAAATCGCCAAAAACCAACCGCAGCTTAACTAAATACTCAATTTGGTAAAGAAGAGCAGCGCTAACTAGCCAGATGAGAGCAAAGATAAGTTGTATATCATTATGAGGTAGAGTATAAGTATCAATAATTGTTTTATAGTTCAGCTTAAACAAAGGTAACAGAGGTGTACAAAACAGTGTTGCAATCAATGTAGATAGAACAAATACCATCCAGCCATATAAACTTTGCCACCAACTTATTAATCCTGGAAATAAGGAATCAGAGTTACTCTGTCTCTCCCCTGGAATTATGGAAATAAAGCGGCTCAGAAAAAAATGATGGAAAAGAGCGATCGCTGGGATAGGTAACAATAGTAAGAGTATCGATACAATAGCCAAAAGTTCTGGGTTATCAGATAATTTAGACAAATAACCCAACAAAGTGCTATCGCGCCTAATCATAACTATAAGCCCAGTTACCAGCATAGATAGAGTTAAGGCACTTACCCAGGAATTAAAATGAGGAAACCATCGAGATAATCCAGACTTTTTCATCACTCACACACACTTGATTTTTGTAATTCGTGGGGTGCGTTAGGACGAAGTCCGTAACGCACCGTAACTAAAGGTTTAATGCGTTACCACGTATCTGCTTACAAAACAAATAGTAGCCCCATAGAAACCCATAATAGTAGTAAATATCACGACCTTCGAGAAACTCATCACTCAGGTTATTACTAAAATCAGTAAACAGCCACATCTATCTAAAGTATTATTCACTGGATATTTTCTAAACCTGACAGCACCCCATGAATCCAAAAAATAAAGTTACCCTAGTAAAGCGACAATTGAGAAGCGATCGCGCCTGACGATAATGCCACCTTTACCTACATACACTCAACAACCTTGGACAGAAACTTATAGTGAAATAATTGACGTTCGTTCTCCTAGCGAATTTGCAGAAGATCACATCCTTGGTGCCATTAATTTACCAGTGCTAAATGATACTGAGCGCGCCGAAGTAGGAACAATATACAAACAAATCTCTCCGTTCAACGCCCGTAAAATTGGCGCTGCTTTGGTAGCAAAAAATATTTCTGAACATCTCACGCAACATTTTGCCACAAAAGAAAAAAACTACCATCCTCTAGTGTACTGTTGGCGGGGAGGGCAGCGTTCCAATAGTTTAGCTTTAATACTGACGCAAATTGGCTGGCGAGTGACATTACTTGAAGGTGGTTACAAGACATATCGTGCTTATGTACGTAACCAAATAGAACAGTTGCCACAAAAATTTACCTTTCGAGTATTATGTGGTTTAACTGGAAGTGGAAAGACGCTAATTCTACACCAGATGCGTCGGTGTAGTGTCCAAGTCTTAGATTTGGAAAATATGGCGAACCATCGTGGTTCTCTGCTAGGTGAAGAATGGGAAGATAAACTCTCACCTCAACCTTCACAAAAATGCTTTGAGTCCCTTTTAGTACAACAACTGCAAAGCTTTAATCCTTCTCAACCAGTATGGGTAGAATCAGAAAGCCCGAAAATAGGGCAAATCTATTTACCACAGTCTTTGTGGAAACAAATGAAACAGGCTAGTTGTACAGAAATTCAACTACCCATAAGTGCTAGAGTTCAGTTTCTCTTACAAGAATATTCCCATCTGATAGACTATCCTAATATTTTAAAAGAGAAGTTAGGAAACCTGAAATCTCTCTGCGGTCGGCAAAAACTAAATCAGTGGTATCAGTTGATTGATGGGGGAAAATGGGAATTTTTAGTCGAGGATATGTTGCAGTCTCACTACGATCCAACATACCGCAAATCAATCACACGGGATTTTAGGAAAGTAGAACAAGTGCTATCCATGCCAGATTTATCTGATAGCAGTATTATGGCTTTGTTAGATTCTTTATTACCAAACTGCAGTTTACTTAGAGCCTGATATCTTGCACCATTTTCAAAAGAATTAGAATTGTTACTCTCACTTCAACTCCAATTTCTGAGATAGTCGCAATGGTGCAAGAATTTCAAGCAATCAACTAGAAAGTGAAAGTGGTGCGTAGGATACCTACTGTGGTTGTTTCATTTCTGCTGTCACTTTCAGGATTGAAAAGGACAAACGCACCAGGGGTAATGCTAATATTGTCGTTCACCTTAAAGCGATAGTAACCCTCTAAATGATAAGGAGTGGTTCTCCGCTCACCAGGAAGTTGCAGACGAGCACTACCACCAGCATCACTGACAAAAAGCGGTTGTCCGAAGATAAGACCAGCATTATTACCGTTGTGGAACAAATCCGAGAAATGTAAACCTACCATCCAACTGGTAATGGTAGTGGAAGCATCAACACGACTGGAACCATCTTGAACAAAAAGTGCTGCACCGTAGGTAGAAAAAGCAATCTTGGGAGCGAACCGCCAAGTTAAACTACCACCGACTGAGTTAATTTTAACAGGTGTTCCAGGCGCAACTCCTGGTAAAGCTGCTCCTGCATCCTTAGCAACCAATCCTGTACCAAGAATGTTTAGCTCGTGATAGCTGTGAGCATAGTTTAAACCAATATCTAAGCTTTTGGTAGGTTTGATAGTTAACTGTGCCGCCTCAACACTACTACCGCTAAACAAGCCTGCACCTAATGGAGTACTAGAAACTCCTGGAATCACATCAGGTCCTTTAGATGGAAGCGCAGCGTTAACACTACCATACAAAGCCGCCAAATTCACTTTGTCTGATATATTCCAAATGAAGCCAGCAGCAGATGCTAAACCAGTACCAGAAGTACCTCCTGAAATCCGAACAACAGGGTTATAACCTGCAAAGCGAGAGATAGATTCTTGTCCTTCACTAGCAAAAGGAGTGATTGCGCTAAAAGCATCGGTTGCTTCAAGTCGAGGACCCGCAAATAGAGTTAGACTTTTAGCAACTGGAAATATGTAACCTAGCTTATAAAGTTGAACTGAGTTAGCACCAACAGCGGATAAAGTCTCAACATTGATACCAGGAAATTGAGGTTCAAAACTCAAGCGTGCACTACTACCACTCAAAGCTTGTAAAGCACCACTTGGTACTAAGCCTAAAGAACCACCAATGCTATTAGTACCACCGCCTAGATTATAAGCTTGTAGACCAGTAATTAATAAGTCCTTGCCTGTAAAACTAGTTGTGAGATTCAACCGTACCCGGTCAACTAAGGTAATATTTGGGTCAGATGTATTAGGAGCACCTCCGCCAGCACCAGCTACTGCAATGATTGCCTCTCCACTAAGTTTGGTAGTGGTAGAAAACTGATTAGCCTCTAGTTCAGCAGTGCGTGCTTCTACCGCGTCTACACGACCTCTTAATGTAGCTAGTTCAGTTGCAAATTCTTCTTGTAATTTCTGGAGTGTGGCTAGATCTTCTTTTTTTACTATGTCAGTGGTTGCAGTAGCAATCAGTTCATTAACTCGATCTAGACAGCTCTTGACACCTGCGGCAAATTCATAACGAGTGATAGCTCGATTCCCTCGGTAGGTGCCATTGGGATAACCGGCTATACAACCATAACGTTCAACCAAAGACTGGAGAGATTGAAAAGCCCAATCAGTAGGCTTTACGTCGGAAAGTTGAGATACAGAGTTGACTTGTTCTTGTGTGTCATCTGTTGACTCCGATTGTGAACCTTGGCGATCGCTTATTAAAGTCTCAGTGTTGGATACGCTGGGGCTCTTATCTCTATTTTTTGAAGGCTTAATATTTACGACTTCAGTCTCTTTTGTATTAGCAGCTATAGCTCTTAGTGGCAAACACTCAGCAATTAGACACAAAAAACTCACTGCACTAGCAAAAGCTAGCAGACGTGCTTTCATAATCACTCCTCGTTGAATTCAACTTCAAGCAAATCGATATATAGTTATTAAGTCAATTTAAGACCTTTAATGAACCTACACCACACCCCTGATCAATCCACAAAAAAGCAAGAATTAGTTAAATAAATCAATACCTCACATTTTTTAGACTGTATCAAATGCTCACATAAGTAAGTGCAAAATGCAAGCCTAACAGATGCTTTTTACCCATTGAATTTATCACTTCTGTCGATTAGGAAAATTAATAAGTTTTACGATACCAGTGAGGCAACCTACCTCCACCTTGTTCTGTCACAGAAGTACTTAAATATATAAGTGTAATTTTTATAACAAAATATATGCTTGGGGTTTAGAATCTTGAACGGTTATTTATTTCCCTTAAAGTTTATTTCTTCTTTACATTACGGTACAATATGTCTTTAAACTGACACAATACTTATAGTATTGTGTCAATTTCTGACTCCGCTTTTCCTCTTTTTGTAGCACATTAGGCCTCAAACATTCTTGCATATTCGACCAAAAACCTTTACTTGAGCAATTTAATCAACCCAAGTCTCGTAGGGTATGGTAACTCCGAGATTACGGTACCGCAGCTTAAAATCGGAGGCTAGTACGTCGGATTATTATATTCTTCGGTTTTTTAGAGCGGTAATTTATGAAGAAAGCTGCAATTAGAATTATTAAAATACACCTAAGAAGTTTAATTCTAGCAACATATTTAGTTGGTGGCAATGTTTTAGCACAGACATTAAAAGTACCAAATAATTTAATTCAGTTCAACTCACAAGAAGGTGAAAAATTATTTATTGAAAGTAACGCAAGAGAAGCTTTTTTTACGCTCAGTACCCAGTTTGTTACTCAAAAGAATCAAGCATATTGTGGAGTTGCTAGCAGTGTGATGGTGCTTAATGGTTTGCAGATTCCCGCACCAGAAGCACCTGAGTATTCCCCTTTCCATGTGTTCACTCAGGAAAATTTTTTTAATAACGAAGCAACTCGAAAAATAATCACTCCTGACGTTGTTTCTCGTCAAGGTATGACTCTCGATCAACTAGGACAATTATTGGCTATTTATAACGTACAGGTCAAAGTTTACCATGCTGGCGACACTAGTATAGAAGATTTTAGAAAATTTGTACTAGAGAAATTGAAACAACCAAATAATTTTGTGATAGTTAACTATTTACGTAAAGAAATTGGTCAAGAAAAAGGCGGTCATATCTCTCCTATTGCAGCATACAATCAAAAAAATGATAGAGTTTTAATTATGGATGTTTCTCGTTATAAATATCCACCAGTTTGGGTAAAGACAACAGATTTATGGAGGGCAATGGCAACAGTTGATCCAGCTTCTAATAAGACAAGAGGATTTGTATCTGTGAGTCGAAATCCCTAGAATTTTAGTTTCGAAAAATTAGAATAGGACGGGGCACAATTGAGACAAGGCACTCCTCGGGAATCGAGGTATTCCGGGGGGTTTCCTGCTTGTTGAGGCTGCTGAAAGTGCAGGAATAGGTTATATAACTCTATGTGTAAATTTTAAACGTGTGAGTCCTGGTATATTCCACTGCTTCTCTAGTTGAAAGTTTAATACTGGAGTTATTACTACGAATGTAAAAAATTTCTTCTTCTTTACCGCTTTTATCTTTAACTTTAATGTACACAGGTTTGGGTGAGGGTTGAACAACGACTCGACACACATCCTGACCACTTACTTTATGAAAAGTAATCTGGAAGAGAGTACCACTATCTTTACCAATCTCCCTTAGTAATAGCTCGTTATTCAAAAACAGCATATAGCCGTCATTATTTTTCTTTTTCAATGTCTGGTAGTCGTTAATTAAACCGAGTGGTAAACCGTTGTCGTCAACACCTATTAAGAGAGTTCCACCCTTAGTATTTAAAAATGCAGCAACGGTTTTGACGATTTCATGTTCCATTGCTTTATCTGATTTATTCTCCCGTAAATTCCAACGTGCAGTAGATTTGAATTCCAATTGTTGATTTTCGCCTTGCTGAATT
This sequence comes from Aetokthonos hydrillicola CCALA 1050, assembly GCF_017591665.1. Classification (GTDB taxonomy): domain Bacteria; phylum Cyanobacteriota; class Cyanobacteriia; order Cyanobacteriales; family Nostocaceae; genus Aetokthonos; species Aetokthonos hydrillicola. Next base: position 12,643 of record NZ_JAAKGC010000115.1, read on the forward strand.
AATGCCAAAATTTCTGCGTCGCCAGACACAGGTATAAAGGTACGATACGCTTCTAATGCATCTTGTTTGACTTGTTCTGCAACAATGGGAAATGTGCTGAGAATGTAAGTAAATTCTTGTTCAGTCAAGCCGTAGAGATGAGCTATCATTCCGTCGAGTTCGGCGCGGAGTTTGGCGCGATCGCTTTCATCAGTGACGCCATTTGTGTGGGAACCAAGTCCCACTTCTTGCGCGAGTTCGTCAAATTCTGAAGTGGTACAAGTATTTTTGACTAACTTTGCGTTATATTAAGTTTATAACGTCACTTTTCCTGAAATAATCCCAGGGAACAAATAATTTGAGGTTCCCTTTTCTCTACCTCTTCACTGATAATACACAAACGGTCATCCATTCGTAAGGCTACTACTAGTTCTGCTAATTGCTGATTATTAATACCGCTTCTTAATTGCCGATTTAAAGTATCAATTGCTGACTGTCTTAATGGGTAACGATAAATATCATCAATTGCTTTTAGCAATTCATCAGTAACAAATAACGTTCCTTTCATTTCCTGAACATAACTTTTTAATCGTTCATAAGTACGGAATCTTCCCCCTGATGGTCTCCCCAATTGACCGCCTGTATTTTTTTCTTCCTCAGCAATCAGTTCAGCACCTTTTTTAACTAACTCGTGATGCTGTTCATCTTTGGGAATTGCGGGAATAGTTTCTTCACACGCCGCCATTTTTAAAACTGCTAATTGCGACTGAGTAACACTATTTCCTTCGCGGTCGACATAAATTAAAGAATCATTACCCTCAGTAGTTTTCATATAAAGCAGTACCCCCTCTGGTTGCACAGCTTGGGGACGATGAGAGCGAGTAGAATAAACGACGTTGGGCATTTCTTCAATCATCTTTTTCAAAGCAGGGTTATCCTCAGTAGCTTTTTTCCAAATTTGAAATGCTTCCGAAGTTAAGTCTACTTCAGTATCTTCTTCACCATCCAAAATCCCTGATTTTTCATTGTAGAGATCGAGAATTACCTGTGGAGCGTCGTCTTCAAAAAATGCTTCATCTGTTCCCACCACTTCCGCATTTTCCTGCAGTCGCTGGCGCAATCGCCTCCGCAAATTAATTATACGTTCTATTCCCTCTGCTGGTAGGAAAGAATAGCAGAGAATTTTTTCAGCATTTTGTCCAATCCGGTCTACTCGTCCCGCTCTTTGGATCAGCCTAATAATAGCCCAGGGTAAATCCCAATTGATGATAATTGCACAATCTTGTAGATTGTGACCTTCACTAATAACATCAGTAGCAATTAAGATGCGCAGCTCATTTGATGGTAAGATGCGATCCCGTTTTCCATTACTCACAGGACTAAATCTTTCCGTCAATTCCGTAGGGTCTTTTGATTGACCTGTTACCCCGGCTACATGAGTAATATTTCTCGCCTGTAAATTATCACTCAGATAGCGTACTGTATCAGCAAATTGGGTAAAAATTAGTATTTTATCTTTTGGGTGAGTTTTTGTTAGCAATTTAACCAAATTAGCAAATTTTTCATCTTCTTGAGAATTCCAATTCCCACAGCGTTGCAACACATTGAGCAGTGCTTTAGCGTCTGCTAACAAATCCCGTTTTAATGTCTTAATGTCAAATAGCGTAGGACGCAACCACTTAAATCGCCGTTGATATTGGGTTGCGTATTCACTGTAAATTAACTGTGCTTTTTGTCGAAAACTTTTCTCTGTTAAGTTTTCTGCCTTGGTTTCCTCTTGTACGGACGGTTCATCCTCGTCATCTTGGGTTTCTATATCGAACAAAGTTGCTGCAACCAAATCAGTATCTTCATCGTTATTACTTGTATCTAATAGCTCAGCATCTTGAGTACCGATAGGAATATCTAGTCCCTGTTCTATGGCATATAAATAAATAAAGTTCCGTAAAATATGCCGTTCAATTGATTGGATAAAAACAATTCCACTACTTTCTAAACGTTTAAATAAATTGGTGCGGGAAAAACCCATCAATCGACGTTTACCTCGAAATAATCCATTAAGCTGGCGTTCTTCAGTTTCAGTGGGTGGTTGTTTGTGTTTAGTAATAACGTAATTTCCTAGCCCATAACGGGGTAGGTTTAGCCGACTAAGTATTTCTACTGTTTGCTCAGAATAAAGGCGAGAATAAACATCAGTTTTAGAACCTTCTAAAGTAAACTTGATAGTACAAGGAATTCGGTCAGGAAAATAAGAACGACTACCATTAGAAAATTCTAAATATTTACGTACACTCTTTTTTTTACCCTGCTCAAGGAGAGATTGATGAGGATCAGACTTTGCATAATTATCTTTAATAAATGATCGCGTTCGACGTACCATGTAGCGTTTCATCAACTCTCGCCAGTCATCGGGGTGTTCGCTTTTTTCAAAAGCAGCTAAAGAACGTACAGAACATTGATGCCTTCTGATGAACTCTAATTCTCCGACTGAACTGCCGCCAAGTTCATTGATTAAAGCTTCTGGTCGAAACCCTAGATCTTGGTCTTCTGGGACGAATAATCGTAATTGGGAAGAAAGATCAAGATACGTTTTGTTGTAAGGTGTAGCAGACAGTAAAATACATTTACTTTCGTTGGCAGTAATATATTCTGCGATCGCTCTATATCTCTTACCTTCTCGGTTACGCAAATTGTGACTTTCATCTATTAACACGACTCGGTAGCGGCGTAACTCTGGTAATTGATTCTGCACTTTACTAATCGGCAACACTTTGGCATAAAGCCGATATTTATCGGCATATTCCTGCCACATTTTCACTAAATTTTTTGGGCAGATAATTAGTGTTTCTAAAAAACAATCTTCCTGTAATATTTTCGCAAGAGCAGTTCCTACTAAGGTTTTACCTAAACCCACCACATCCCCCACCAAGACACCACCACGTCTTGTTACATGACGCGCTGCTAGCTGCACCGCTGCTTTTTGGAAATCAAATAAATTGTTAAATTCTCGGGGAATGCGGAATTCAGAAAGTCCAGCGATCGCCTCATGAGATAAGTGATAAGCAATCTTTAGGTAAATGTGATAAGGTAATATTAATTCTTCCCTAGCCCAACTCTCATCAATAATTTCCGCAAGTTCTTTGGAAATATCTACACAACCGTATTCCCGCCAACGTTGATTAAACCAGTTTTGCAGTTTATTGCAAGCGTCGTGATCTAAAATATCAACATTCAATTCTCCTTGTTTAGCCAGTCCGGGCAAGGTCAAGTTACTACTACCTAAAAATCCGACTATTGGTGCATTTGGATCTTGCCGATGTATAAGGTATAACTTTGCGTGGAGGGGGTGCCTTAGAAACAGTTTAATAATTAATTTCTCAGTTTTTAGCTGATGACTTAACCGTTGCAATCCCGCTTCATCGCGATTCGTAGGCGCACCGACAGTTAACTGGTTGCGAAATTCAGCCGCCATCCTTTTTTTATAGCGCACGATAGCAGTGTTATCAAGACGCCCGTCACTAGTCGCGAGGTTGAAAGCTGCATGAACTTCTTCGCTCTCACGACTTTGCATCCCAATCAGCAAACGACAACAAGCTTTTTCGTTGCCAACATACTGTTCAATTAAATCATCTATTTTTCGCCAACCTCTGAGATTAAAGTAGCCAACGCAAAAATCTGCTCGATAGGAGGCTTTTAGAGTCTCCCGTAAAATTGGTAGTAGTTGCAAATCTATGTTGTCGAAGATACGCGGCATGGTGTCATACCCAGTTGGAGATTTTGTGGTGGGTTGTTCACCAACAATGGTCTACCAGTATAAGCAACAGAAAG
>NZ_JAAKGC010000413.1 GCF_017591665.1 Aetokthonos hydrillicola CCALA 1050
TGCTGCTTAGTTTCGGCTAATTTCCTGATGATTCAGCTTGACTCAGTTTCAAACTTGAAGTTGAGTCCCTCTGTCGCGCCCCTGCTTGTTAATTGCTGGTCGACACTAGATTAGTCCAAACGCCAGTCACAAAGCATTGCTCAGGTAGAATCAGACGCATACATCGAAGCTCAAGCTATAGCCCCTGATCCAGAAATTCAACTCATAGATCTAAATGGCTTCTACACAAGAGCGCAAACTGAAGGTAAGACCATTGCCACTATCACCCATGATTGCGCTACAATCATTCGTTTCCAAAGCTTTGTGGTTTAGTGTGAATAAAGGTTTCTCACCCGGTGGCAGTTTAACTGGGAACAAGCCTGGAATAACACAGATGCTAAAAACCAGATTATTCAAGAGCTTGGTATTTGGTCAGACAGTGTTTTGCAAATGTCAAGATTATTCTCTTTACAACAATCCTAACTTTTATTGCAGAAATTTGTGAAATAGGGCGATAGCAACGCTGACGGCTGCTCTCCGTATCGCACTTCTTCACCCCAAGACAACAGCGAAACCTTCCTAATGACCAACATGAGTGCCACAAACCCCAGACAACAATCGCCACACTTGGGAAGGATTGGAAGTCTATTGTCGCCAGCTAGCAAGACAAGGTAAAGAACTGTACATCATTGCTGGTACATACGGTAGCCAAGGTACACTCAAAGGTCAGGTCACGATTCCTCAATCTACTTGGAAGGTGGTTGTGGTATTAGATCGTCCTGGTGCTGTTACTGAAAATACTCGTGTCATTGCTGTTAATGTACCCAACCAGCAGAATATAAATTATGATTGGAAAGCTTATAAAGTTAGCCTTGGAACATTAGAAGGGTTAACAGGATATCATTTTCTCTCTAATGTTCCCACTTTCGTTCGGGATACCATTGAGAAGAAAATTGATACTGAGTAAGGTAGTTATCGCCCTTTTGCACGCTTCTATTTCATTAATGAAGTTTTGTAAAGAATCTTGCTGTTGTTACATATCTGTTACACCACTGATACCTGAATCGTGGTTTACTCATGATGGTTGGTGATTCTGCGTTACTTGGGTTTTAAAGGAGACTGCAATGTCAGGGACGGGTGCTGTTTGTCGTCAGTTCTTAGCTGTAGCGAACTGCAAACAGAAACACTTCAAACTGCAAACAAGGCAAAATTGAAACCACATTAGCTGCAAATAAGGGTGGTCTCAAAACCACATTAGCTGCAAATGAAACCAGATTATTTGCA
>NZ_JAAKGC010000116.1 GCF_017591665.1 Aetokthonos hydrillicola CCALA 1050
ATCAGTATCTCAGCTAGAAGAGCTGTTAATTCGATTGCTTAATGAAGGTGGTCTTATTATTAAGTGGGAACGAAAGATTAAAAATAAAGGTAACGCGGTATATTAAATTTAGCTGCGCAACAGCTTATTGCTTCATGTTCTTGAACCGACGCAATAAAATCGGCTAAACGTTTGGCATTCAAATTCGTAGCAGCTGCGTTTCGTTTGGAAGAACGTCTAATTTCTTGTGCAGCTAGAAGTATTTCTTTTTCAGTATGTCCAACAAAAGTCCCGTAATACTGCGAGATACACCTTACCCAGCGTCCCTCAACGTAAGCATAAGCTATCCCCATATCAAAAGGGTCGTAGCGCACTGGAACATCAGTTTTTTCTACAGATGGATTGCGGAAAGCATCACTCCAATAGTAAATATAATTAACTTTAATCCCCTCCCCTGGCTGAATGCGTGCTTTACCTTTGGTTGTCCCCGGACGCGTTGTCATTAGGAAATCTTCGTCATAGATAATATTTACGTGGGAGCGTTCTCCTGCGATTGATAATCCTTCGTTATAAACAACACATGGGGATGCGCCTAACGAGCAATGATGGTTAGAATCGTAAATTTCGTAAGCCCAAGTGCATAGATGAGTATATAAATCTGCGAGATTCCAGACAGCTAACTGTTTTGGGTCAATCGTTTTAGTCAGATGCCTGGGCTGTTTGCTAGCTTGGGTGTTACCCAGTAAGTTGTATATAAACTCAGTATTGGTTGTCCCAAATAATCGTTCAATCACCGAACCAAAGCGAGGTTTGCCACCAGGACGGATTTTTTTTGTGCAGTGATAGCGGGCAAGTAGAGCGTCAAAATATATACTATTAAATTCTTTACCTCCATCAACCACTAGTGCTGAGGGAAAACGACCTAAGCGTTGGACTAAGATACGCAGCCCCATCATGCAACTTCGGTAAGAAGGAGGGTCAAAAGTTAAATATATTGCTAGTATACGACGGCTAAAGGCATCGGTTAATAAGGTAAGCCAGGGCTTACCTAGCAATCTTCCTGCAGCAATTGAGCGTAATTCGATATCCAGCTCCGTATGGTCGATATGTACTATCTGATAGGGACGAATACCATGAGGCTGCGTATCTTTTTCTAGGAACCAGATAAAAGGCTCTGTTGCATATGCGGCTTTTGCACCTTTACGCTTTAAAGTTTGTTCGTGAATTGGTCGTTTTTTTAAACGTTCATAAAAACTAGCGTGAGAAAGAGGTTGTATGCCCAAGTTACTACAGGCTCTGACATATGCTCGATATACTGACGCGGCTGTTGCTTGTCTTGGGGTCTCAAAATGCTCTTTAATAAATTTATCTAATAACTCACTAGAATCTAGGGGTGCTTTTGGTTGGCGATTCCCTTGTCGGGTTGCACGTCTTAGCAAGCCAACATAACCACAACCGTATGTTGCTTCTGCTTCACGGAACTGCTGTACCCATCGACGCAAGGTACGAGGGTTGATGTCTTTATAGATATCCGTATGTTGTTGAAAATATGCTTGTACTATATTAAATTTTCTATTTGCTTCCTTTAAGTCAAAAGGTGAAGCGGTCTCCATTAAAGCACGCACCGTTTCATTGATTGCTTGCTGTACTCCTGATTGAATTTTTATGGCACCAGTGTTGAATAACTGGAGAAAAAATGGTGTTGGTAACTGTATCGGGAAGCCTGACTCTGGTATTAGCGTCGTTGTTTTCTCCCCAAAATTGGCTAAAGTCCACAGTACACAATCCCACATCAAAACCGTATTCGGCAAGAGTTTTGTTGGATATATACTACCAATCAAAGTAGTGTCAGATACTTCGTGCGCTTGCGTATAAGCATCATGAGTTTGTTGGTCAGGCCACAGTCGCGTCCGCCAATGTTCAATAATATGTACGTCATACAAATCTACGTATATTGACTCAAGCGCCATCATTATATATACATCATTAGCACATACTTCTACCAGTTCCGATAGCAATGCTGCAATTGTGATTCCAGGGTTTTGTTGTACATAATTTTGAATAAGTTCCTCGTAGGAGGTTATCAAATTTGATTTGTTCCCATAATAATCCTCCAAAAAAATCAAGTTTTGGGTAAATATGGGGTTTAACTCGGCATCACTGCGGACGCAATATTTTAGACCAAATTGCGATGCGTGAGCCTCTCCCGGTGGGCAGCGCCAACAACCGGACTGTGTTTTTTGATAGCGTCCGGGATACTTTTGTGCTAACTTCTCTAATTCTGATGCTGTTTTCCACTCCTCCCAACACGCACCATCCTCTCGTAGTACAAAAAAGTCTGGGGTGTGAAAATGTCCTAAATTCCGCCCTGCTTGATTTTTATACTGAATTTTGAACGGTGGTGGTTGGTCGTAGAACTCTAGAACTTTGGGGTCGTGTTCCATCTGGTATATTGCCCACAGTTCCACAGTTTTGCTTTCGAATTGAATTGTTAGACGCATTTTTCTCGACGGGTACACCCCGCTGACATTTTTGTTTCCTCCTTGGACTCTACGTGAGGGTGGGGACGACCGGATGGCGGCAATCAATTCTACTGTTTGTGCCGAATAATGCTGACTTGTACACCAATACTTAAATTCATCCGAATTCATTGCTTCTTGACGGCTGGTAGTGCCTTTGGATCTCAGTCCAACACGAGTTGAGTTCAAAATCCACGGTTGCTTTCAACCGACAAGACCCACTCCATTTTTTCGGATTGGCTTCTACAACTCGCTGGACGTATTATGGTTGAAAATTTCGACACACAGCCACCCTTTGACATAAAACGTCATGTTTTGTTTAGCTGCAACCCCTAATATTACGTTTGGCTGGTCAAGCTATGGTTGAAAATTTTGGTCACACACTGGTTGAAATCTGACCGAACTAGTTCGTTCAAACCTACCATTCGTAGCTCAGTATCCCAAGTCAAGAGGGGGGAGGATTTAGACGCGGCTGCTTTTCCCTGGCGATAAGCCCAAGCGCTCACCCTCTAAGTATCACTCCAGGGAAAGGCTGTCCGACGGCTGAAAGCGAAGCGTGCCTCCCCCCTCGCCCGCGCTCCACCTGGATGCTTCCGTGACCTTGCAAGAGCTGCCACTACCTGAATGCTTTGTTACCAATCCTCCCCCTGCTCAAACTTCACAAAGCCTCAAACTCTTATTGTTAGATTGCTTTTCAAAAATTTGTTTTTATTGATGATTATTCTCATTTAAAAACTCATTATTCAAATTATCAATCATATCTTGTCCTAAGTAATTTTCAACCATGTCGTATGTCTTGTGGTCAAAATATAGTTGAAATCACAGTCGCTGCGGTTCTCACTGCTACCATATGATGGTGCTGGAACTGCCACAGTACCGGTCAACTGATTACCCTGCAAAAGTAAACGATATTCTCTGTTGGAGCTCCAAGGAGCACCATTAGATGCTGTTTTATACTCCATTCCTCGAAAACGCTTCAGCCGAATTAATTGACGTGTCTCTTTAATAGATATTTTGGCCAGTTGCTCAGGTGTAGTCCAGTCTTGATCAACCCATTGGAAAGAACCATCTCCTTTTAAATCAACTAAGTATTGAGTGATAATATCACCAGCGACTTTGACTCGAAGTAGTCCCTCGTTTCCTGGAGAAATTTCCTTGTGTACCATTTCTCCGCCAATATAGCCTGTTGCTACACTTTTGATGATCAATTGAGTTGTATGAACTACTGAATACACTCTATATTTTCCAACCCAAACTGTATTAACTAAGGCTTTCTCAATATCTCTTGCATTGCCATTAGTTTGAAAGGAGGAAATGTTCTGTGATTGAGCTAGATTGATAATTCTTGTATCAGTTGTACTTTTGTTTATAGAACTTCGCGATACGGATACAGCATGAACAGGCAAAGTTTGTTTTAGAAAAAAACTCGCAAATACTGTACCGAGAATAAGTACAGAAGATTTAACTAATTTTTTAGTGTGGGTCATAAGATGTACTTTTAATAAATGAACAAATGAGCGGATGAATTTGATTTATCTACCGTTGAAATGGGTAGTCGAATTTTTTAGGGTTGTGGTTGGCTAATTCTTTTGATCGCTCAATATGTGCGTCATTCAAACTTTTAGAACGACCAGTTTGCATATCTCGTCAGTTATGCGCTCGACCTAAGTAAAAAATAGATATCAAATGTCGTCCTATAGAGATTTTCATCTATGAAATAGACAAAAAAACTAGTAAATCAGTGGATTGGGCAAACGCAAATACTGTATTTTATTATACAAAAATAGAAGAAAGTCCTGGGATGAGACGATAAGACAGCTTGTGTATCATCTGGTTATACCTGAGTAGATTAGTATATTGCTTTTAACTCCATAAGAAGAACCAAATTATACGCAAATTTCTATATTTTGTTTACAAAATGTAATTAATATGTACTGTGATTTGAACCATCGTTTGACGTGCGATTCGTTCACCCGAAACTGGGGAAACCCTTAAGATCGCTGGGTAGACAAGCAATTCAATCGGGAGAAACTGCCCCGCAAAGGGTACGGTTACTATTAAGAGGATTGATTATTGTGGTAGTGATCGCTGCACTCCTGTTTGTCAACATTAGTGCTGAACTTGGCGAATCATATATGTTGATGTCGATGCCAGGTTCCGTCCTCTAGTAAATCTGCTAAATTGAAGTCTCAAGAGACATGTCCGAAAAATATAAATACGACTCTATGACAGCCCTTCTACTGCTCTCCACCAAGAGGGGAAATTCGGCGTTGTAGTAGTTGTGGCAAGCTAGCGATCTTTCATGGAAACATATTGCCAACCTTGATTTACCTCTTTATTCCTACTACTCACCCTCGGTAGGGTAGCCTCCAGCAGTGAACGAGTGTGCGATCGCTAAGGGACATGGCAATCACGCGATCGCTGGTTCTCTCAACAACGCATCATGAGTGATTCTCATTTCGCTAGAAATTAATCGAGTTGCAAAGCGATCACCTTTTTTGGAATCCATTAAGATTGAAGCGATCGCCCTTCAAAGAGATTGCACCAGTTGCACCAATACGGCGATCACTTATTCATAGCGGCTACCCACTAACAGGGGAAGTGTTTTGACTGTAGCGAGGGGGCGATTGCTCACGAAAAATCCTGCCAACCTTTCTCCACCTGTTGATTCTAGCTACTGACCCTCGACTAAAGGGTAGCGTCAGGGACTGAATGAATGCGCGATCACCTTTTTTTGACGCTCATGATTTGGTAGCGTAAAGAGATCGCCCAAGAGGGAGGGCAGGTTCCCCACAAACGTTCTGGCTCTTGATTGATGCAGCATTGCATTCCACGTTAGGGCTTAAAAGTGGAGCGTGACCCACTTTGCAGCTTTAAGACTCGTACTACAATAAATACATATAAAAGATCCGAAATACTGTACAGCGTGTTTGTATTATGAAGATAAATCAGCTTGTGTCGTCTTGAGAACCATGCAAGAGCCTAAAGCACCAAAACTAGTGAAAGGAGACAACATTGTCTATACAAGAAGCATTTACCAGTGTTGCAGTATCTGACCTTCACGCTGCGCTTACTTGGTATGAACGCCTCCTGGGACGGCAACCCGACATGATCCCCAACGATAATGAAGCTGTGTGGCAATTATCAGGAAAAGCGTGGCTGTACATAATCGGTGATGCCCAACGTTCCGGTAAGACTTTGATAACGCTTATTGTAGATAATCTTGATAGTCACGTTGCTGAGTTTAATGAACGCGGGATTTCGTTTGAGTTTGTCGAAAAAGATTCAAAGATTTATCGAAGGGTAGCTGTTAGTGATCCCGAAGGCAACACGTTTCAATTCACCGAACTTACAAGCAAAGACAATTAAGCATAACTCGTCTAACAACGGCACAACGACTAAGCTCACCTGCGAAAGGTTAGGTTAAAGCGGGAGCAGAGCTTCCGTGAAAGCCTTGATAGTTTGCTGTCCCATCGTGCATTTCCCGTCGTTGAAAAATCTAAAACTGCACCCTGAAATAAGTTAAATGTCGATAAAGACACAGTGAAGGTTTGGTGATAGGGTGATCCCATGATTCAGCGGGCATTGAGCGGAGCGATCGCCAGGGGAAGGGAGATGTTTTTGCAGTGGAGAAGGTAAAAATCAAGCAGGTGCCAGCGAACTAACCCACAAGGAAGCACTTTCTCTAAGAGCCTGATCAGAAACTCTTGATAGAACATGACTGAATGGTAAAAGGGAGGGAGAACTGTAAGGTATAAGGGAGACAAGGGATGGGGTACGCAACCGATATCAGCGATGCGGAATGGGACCTGATCAAGGATCATTTTGCGGCATACCAGACGGGCCGTCCCCGGCGTTGCGATATTCGGGAGGTGGTGAACGCGATTCGCTATCAACAACGGACAGGGTGTCAGTGGCGGCTGTTGCCAAAGGATTTTCCTTCTTTCAGAACGGTGCAGTACCATTTTTACAAATGGCGGGATGCGCGGTTGTGGGAAGAAATCCAGGGAGAACTACACAAAAAGTGGCGAGAACAGCAGGGTCGCAACGCAACGCCGTCTCTTGGAATTATTGACAGCCAGTCTGTAAAAACGGTGCAAAAAGGGGGGCGTGCGGGTATGATGCCGGAAAAAACGTCAAGGGCCGCAAGCGTCAGATTATGACGGATATCACTGGCCATTTGATCGCGGCCCGGGTCCACAGCGCGGGCGATCAAGACCGCGATGGCGCGAAACCCTTGCTGGAAAGCGTCATCGAGGGCCATGACCGGCTACAGGTCGTGCTGGCCGATGGGGCCTATGCGGGAAAATTACAGGAATGGTTTCACCGGAAAACCGTCGGTAAAAAGCGGATTGAGGTGGTCAAACGGTCTGATAAACCGGGATTTGAGGTTATTCCCAAACGGTGGGTGGTCGAGCGATGGTTCGGCTGGATCAACTGGCTCCGCCGGTTATCAAAAGACTACGATCACAATCCCCTGACCAGCGCCGCCAGACTCTTTATCGCCGATTCGTTTATGCTCGCCCGTAAACTTGCAACCACCTAAAGTTTCGGGGCAGGTTCTAACATTACGCCTTATGGACATTCTCAAAATCTCTACGGCAATAGGCGTGATTCAATAACAGGCAAGCCTAGAACAATATTCGTAGTTGAGAATGGAGGGTGTTTTCCACACTGGCTACTCGACAACCTCTAATATATAGATATCGCCCATTCGTGAGAGTCGACTATGACCGAAACCAAACCCTCTCGTATTGCCAGGGGAAGAATTTTTCCTCAAATCCAGTGGACAGAAGAGAAGAAGCAAGCCTGGAAAACTTCTCAAGAAGAATTTTACCAACGCTGCAAGCCCATTTTTGAAAAACTCCAACCCGAACTAATTAAAACTTACTACAACTGGTACGTGGCAGTTGAACCAGAAAGCCAAGAATATTTTGTTGATAAAGACGAGATGACTGCTATTAAGATGTCTCGTCAAAAACACCCAAAATGTCCCGTTTTTGTCTTTAAAATTAACGAGACTGGAGTTGCTGGGACAATATGATATCAGGAAGGTTTGGTGATGGGGAGGAGTTGATTTTTGAAATCGAATTGATTGCAGGAGATGGATTTGAATTACCAATTGATGTGACTTTAGATACAGGATTTTCTGATTGGTTAGCCATCGAAAGGCAGGATTTAGAGGGGTTTAATTGGGAATATTTAGGCGAACGTTCAATGTTGATGGCAAGGGGTGTATCTAACTTTGATATTTATGCAGGAAAAGTCAGAATTGATGGAGAGATTTTTGATATTCCTGTTTATGCTGGTGGCGGCGTGCCAGAAGTTTTACTTGGTCGTCGATGGCTCACTAATCGTAGGTTGGTGGTTGATATGCCATCAGGTATTTTAACCTTGGGAAACTGATATACAAACATTTAAAAAGGCACAAGTAGTACTTCAATATAAATCAATTTGATATCCTCAAGGGGCGATCGCCAATAACTGAAAGCGATCGCCTGTTCTACAATCATCATCGAAGCGATCGCCCTTCAAAAAGATTGCACCAGTTGCACCAAGACGGCGAGAGCCCCCGGAGGGTGATCGCTATTTCTCCTGTGACAAATATCACCAGAGGGTTTGCTGTTTAACGGTTAGCTATCTGAGTAAACTATCTCAAATTATTAAGTTCAGTCACAAAACATCATAAAGTGAGCCCTACGATAGGCAGTGTGAACGACCATAAGATTTCTCTTCATCTATAAAACCTTCATTTGCTAAGCTTTTTGACTGATGGATCATGTCTATTTGGCGAAACAATCGTGAGAAAAAATTTTTCTAAATATAAAGAAAATCTTAAATGTTAAGAAAACTTGCTAGGTTTATGAGAATCTCAGTGAAGCATTAAATTTATTACTTCAAACGGGGTCAGCCAATATAAAGACCTTGAATATAAAATGCTTTGGCACTTCTACGGCTTGTTGTTGTGGGAGTGTTAATGCGTTGGTGTTGAAATTTCTGGGCATTGTTAAGGAGAGTAGCGCTAAGTTGGGTAGCGATCATATAGCTTAAGAAGAAGCGTAAAAGACATTAGACTGGATGATGTTTGTGAGCGATCGCCAATAACCTAACGAATAAGGTGATACCTATTGGGTGATGTGACTTTATAGTGCGATCGCCTTTTAGATCCTCATAGTTTGGTGGCTTACGTGATACGAGATTGTAAGCTATGCCAAAGGCGGGTTATGCCTATGCAAGCTACTATTATATATACTCACATAGCTGTTCAAACCCTTGCGACTTCATTAACCTAAAAAACTATGACTTCAACTCCAGAACCACTAGGGGACAAAGTTGATCGCCTGGAAACTGCCTTGGGTAGACTTGCAGAGCTTTCGTTTAATAACGCCGAGCGCCATGATCGCGCCATCGACAGGATGGAAGCGGCGATTACCAATCTTGCCAATGTTGTTGCCAACAGCAATATTAGAATTGAACAAAACAATAGCAGAATTGAGCAAAACAACACCAGGATTGAACAGATTCTGGAATACCTGCGCGATCGCAATGGTGGCAGTAGTCCACTTTAACGGTTAGTTCTGAGCTTGAATTTTAAGTTTGGATCAAGGGGGCGATCGTTTATGACACGATACTGCAGCCCAATTGATTCCAGCTACTCGCCATTGGCTGTCTAGGGTTGCTTCTGGAACTGAATGAGCGATCTTCCTTATATTTTCGTTGCATCGGAGACTTGATTTGGAGACAGGAGGCTCAGTTTTTTCTGTTTTCCCAACTTTCGATGACTGGCGATCGTGTGAGGTATCCAGAGTAGACATACGGCGAAACAGGACAGAATAAGGGTCAGCGTTCCCGCGAGCATGTCAGATTTATGCCATTTTACCAAGTTACGGTTAAAAGTTGGCATTTACAAGATGTCTTTCCTGCTCTAGACCCTTGTGTTCTACTTTGAAGCCCTAACGTGTAATGCCGTATCACTTATAAATCAGCTGACTATAAACTTTATTACGGAACCTGTACTAAAAACCGTATGGTTTTTATAGTGGTATTAATAAGGCACGATATTGGTTGAAGAGGTAGCATATGGAGCCAGTCACTCTAACAGCTGTAGCAACAGCGATCGCTACGATCGTTTTGACTAAATCACTAGAGAAAGTTGGTGAGAATCTGGGCGGCGTGGCATGGGAAAAGAGTATTGATTTAGTCAAAGAGCTACGTCAAAAGAATCAGTTACCGTTACTGATGAAATCTGTGGAAGGAAATGAACAGCAGCGATTAGATTACGGTCAAGCTGTGCTGGAACTAAAAAAAGCAGCAGACACAGATCCAGAGATTGCTCAAAAAGTTATTGAAGTGGAAGCAGCAGCGAAAGCAGATCCAAAATTAGCTCCAGAAGTGCAGAAGTTAGAAAATGAGATAAATTCTCAACCTGCAATCATCATAAATTCCTCGAAATTAGCTGAATCTATTAAAAACCTCTTCCAAGGAAATACTTTTTATGGTGGGCAAGTTTTTTGACTACAGTCGCCCGAAAAGGAACGGGTAAAGTTAAATCCCATCATCGATGAACCTTCTCTACATCCAGATCGGTTTAGTGTTCCGTTCTTCCGTAATCCCTATTTCACTGGACGAGAGAAAATTCTGCTCCAACTGCATCAAATCCTTAGTCAGCAAGGATGTGCTGCCCTCAATCAGGCGCAAGTAATCTACGGGTTAGGTGGTATCGGCAAAACTCAGACTGCTGTGGAGTATGCCTATAAGTACTTCTATGACGAACCTTACTACCAATGGGTATTTTGGGTAAAGGCAGATACCAAACTTAACCTAGATACTGGTTTTGCAAACCTTGCAAGGATAATGGCACTGCCAGAGGCAGAAGATCAGAATTTCGAGGAAATAATTCGATCTGTGCATCGTTGGCTGGCGCAGCGTGAAGGTTGGCTCCTCATTTTTGACAACGCCGATCAACCAGAACTGCTGAAACCATACCGTCCCATAAGTCCTAACGGTCGCATTCTAGTTACCTCTCGTGCACAGCAGTTTGATGTTATCGAGATCGCCCGTCCACTAGAAATGGAACAGATGTTGCTTGAGGAAGCAGTCAAATTTCTATTTCGACGGACAGAGCGGAAATTCTCCCTATCTTCTTTTGAAGAGGAGAGCGATGATCGTGAATTAGCAGCGGCAATAGATCTAGCAAATGAACTAGGCTGTTTGCCCTTGGCTTTAGAACAGGCTGGAGCCTACATTTCAAAAATGAAGGTTCTCTTTGGGCAATACCTGAAGAAGTATCGCCAAGAGCGCTTGAAGCGTTTAGAAAGATGCAAACCAGTAACAGGAAATTATTATGATACAGTTGCAACAACTTGGTTAATTAATTTTTTAGAGGTTGAAGAAACATCTAAAGCAGCAGCCGATTTACTACGCTTCAGTGCTTTTCTACCTTCAGATGAGATCCCATTAATGCTAATTGCTGAGGTGGCAGATGAACTTGGTTCTGCATTATCCGTTGCCCTTGCAAACGTGGATGATACCTTAGTAGATATTTATGAAACGCTAGAACCCCTGAGATGCTATTCACTTGTTCGCTTAAATACTGACAATCAGACTTATAGTGTTCATCGCTTAGTTCAGGAAGTACAGAAGGATGAGATGGACGAAGATACACGCTACTACTGGGCTGAGCGAACAATCTATGCGGTGAATAAGGTGTTTCCTCATCCTGGAAGATCTGAGAATTTGCACTTATGTAGTTATCTCCATCCTTATGCCGAAGCTGCTGCAAATCTAGTGATGGAATGGAATTTTGATTCTCCAATAGCAGCATCTTTTCTCTATAAAGCTAGCGTCTTTTCATATTTCTTTTTATCTATCAAAAATTTCAGTATTCAAAGATCTGAAGGGTATCTACGGTGCCAACAGGCATTATGTATTATAGGAAAGTTTTTCTCCTTGGGTACTCAAGATTTAAATCAAGCTGCCACTTCTAACTTCTTAATAGACCAATCATTTTTTCAAAGTGTCTTTGAGAGTTTTGATAACAATGCTAGAAAGTTTATAGGTTCAATGGACTTGGACAAGCTTACAAAATTTCTTGAAGAGTGTAAAAAGCGTCTTGATACTGTGAATTTGATTGATAGCAATGCTAGCAAAAGCATTGCTAATGCTTGTCAAAAAATGATTCTCGCAAATCCTGATTTAGTTAAGGAGGGCGGATACTTTTATCCCAATCGTAGATTGGCTGCCTGCCTGCATGATTGCATCTTCATACAACGCTATGTTAGCTATGCCATTCTTAATTGTGAGACTTCCGTCCTTGATGATTACTGCTTGAATGGTCTGAGGGAGATTTACGTGGCTTTGGGTATACCTAGTATTAGCTGTGTTAGCGCCTTGCAGACAATGAAAATTGATACTGTTACTTTAATGAGCAATGATAGTGATTCTTTATCTTTAATTGCGGAAATTACTAATTACTTTGATCGAGTTATTGCTGCAATCATTTAAGCATAGAATTAGCGAGGCTGTTACTAGGAGCAAACTAAACCGTATAGTTCAAAAAACGAGCAATAAGTGCCAACTTTGCCTAGTTGGTATCAAGCACTGAAGTCTATTTTTTAAAGTTACCAACAATGGGTCATAACTTGGTATTTTTAAACCTGTATCCTTGTCTACTTGGGACTTTTCTATTCACTAAAAGAAAGACGATCGCGCTTCCCCACTCTCGTAAATCTAAAAATTTAAATTGGATTACAAATTGTTACAACTATTTACGGAATTGGGAGCGAAATAGGCATTACTTTCCAAGAACTTCCGTAGACGATCGCACTCTTCGCTATTTCGGGTGAAGAGGAGTTAGGTTCGTGCTGGTATTGGGCGATCGCATGATCGTGGATGGTAATCGAGAGGAATATTTACCTTACTGGACAACTCGCTGGAGTACTAGACGTAGTATTAGACGCAGAAGAGATAAGGGTAACTTCACCTTTACCATTAAACACCCAGCCAGTAGCAGGCAAAATTTCTATGGGCTTGGGTCTGATTAAAGCCGCCTGTTTGTTGGTTTGATTTTGGTGCGCTGTGGTTAGTGGGAGGCGAGTGTCTGACCAAAGGACATCCGAAGTAAGGGGTTCGTAAGGGTTGGGTGGTAAGCCTCCGCGTCCGGTAATGGTGAAGTTGTTCCCGCCTGCTGTTTCATTAAAAGCCGCACAGCTAGACGAAACTAGCTTAGGTGGATTGTTGGCGACTGAGGGGAGGGTAACTAAACTGCGACCAGGGTCAACATCGGGTGTGTTTATTTGAACTATTCCATTTAAATTTGCGTCTTGTTGAGAAACAGCAGTAATGTCATTGGTTGGCAGTTGACGTGGGTCTAAATCTTGCGATCGTAATCTCACAAGCTCTTGCCTACTGAGTGGGGCGATATTGAAAAGGTTTGTAGCGTTTATCGAGACTCTTCCACCACTGCCACTAAAGGCATTAGCAGTGATGTCAGTATTTTCTAGAGGAAAACCAATCACAAAAGGTGTATTGATGGTAATGTTACCACCGTTACCACCAGAAGAAGCTGTGCCTGCGTTGGTGGATATTTGACTACCATTGCGTAAGAGTATATAGTCAGAAAGGTTAAAGGTGATGTTACCACCATTGCCGGAAACTGTTTGAGAAGTAATTTGACCTTTATTAAGACTTACAAAGCGAGTCTGAATATTAAGATTCCCCCCTGTTCCAACTCCTTGGCTGTTGGTGCTGATAATTCCACCGTCGGTAACTCTTAACAACGGAGTTTCAATTGTTATACTTCCACCATTACCAATACCTGTCCTAGTAACATTAGCTGATATTTGGCTTGTCTCTTGGCTTGTATTTGAATTACCTGTTACCTCTACCGAATCACTAGCTTTAATTAATAACCTCCCGCCATTACCTTGTCCTTGAGTATCTACACGAATAGATCCACCATTTCGGATACTTAACTTTCTGGTTTCAATAGTCAAGTCTCCGCCGTTACCGTTAGGAGCGCTTACTGTGCGAGGGTCTAATTGAACGCCATTAAAAATACCTGTTAAATATGTGAGTGGTCTTCCAGTGTTAAAAACATCAATTTTATCAGCACGTATAAACAAGGTGCCAGCATTTCCTTTACCAAAGTTAGCAGCTTGCACCTTACTACCATCACTCACACTTAACTGCCTAGTCTCAATATAAAGATTGCCTCCTTTACCATTACCAGTTACGTCTACTTGTGCTAGTATTCCCCCTGGAAATCCTGCTTCATTACCACTAGTACCAGGACTTTCTCCATTCAATTTTACAGAGTTGGAAGCAATGACTTTAAAAGTACCTGCATTGCCGTCGCCGAATACCAAGGAACCGAACTGTGAATTACTGACAATCAGATTTCCAGTATTAATTGTTATGTCTCCCGCATCTCCTGTACTTTTTCGTAATGTTGCAGAAGCTACACTTGCAGAGCCAGTATTTTCGGCAACAATTTCTTTAGCTCGAATATTGATGTCACTACTACGCCCTACACTACCAATACCAAGTATTCCCAAGATGGCACTTTCTGTGCCAGAAATTGTTAGCGCATTGCCCACGTTGAGATTTATTGCACCGGCGATACCTTTTCCATAAATTAAATTATCAATTTGAGCACCATCAAATAAAGAAACGGAATCAGCATTGATATTAATATCACCTGTTTTAGTACTACTGTTACCCATTCCCTGAGGAACTCCTGTTTGTAAATAGGAGAAATTAGACATCTCAAACTTACTAGCATTAACTGCAATATCTCCTCCACCTGTGCCAGTTACGTTCACAAGCGCGTGATTTTTCAAAGAAATATTACCCCCCTGCACATTACTAGGGACATTTAAACTTAATATGTCTCCTGCAACGTTTAATCCAATGGTTCCTGGTGCAGCTAAAGAAGCTAACTCCAGTCTTCCCCCATATGCAGTCAGTCCACCTCCATCTAATGTTATATTTCCACCTACTAACAGCAGACTTTTTCCATCTGGTACTTGCAAACCTTTTAGATTTTCATTTACTGAGGCTTGCGAATTATTTTGAATAGATGTACCAGTAATAATCCTGTTATAAAACAATGCTGTGGGATTAACTGTGAGTAACGCTGGATTATTTGGCTCAGTTGCACTGAAAGTCCCCTGAGTACCAAATTGAATAGCATTAGCAGTAGTTGCTACAAATGAACCCCCAACATTCAAACTGGCATTCCGTCCAAAAACAATACCATTCGGGTTAAGAAAGAATAGATTCGCTGTCCCGTTCGCTTTAATTATTCCATCGATATTAGAAGGCAACCCACCTGTTACACGACTAAAAATATTTTGAATATCGAGCCCATTACTAAAAGAAGCCGTACCCCCAGTTGGTACAGAAAACTGCTGGAAGCTGTGGAATAAATTCCGTCCGGCTTGCGTTCCCCCAGTAATATTAAACGTGCTGCCATTAATCATAACACTGGAGTTATTAGGTAAAGTCCTATCGGGTGTAATCTGGGCTATTGCGCAATTGATACTTAAAAAACAAGCACTACTAACAGCAAACCCTAAGAACTGACGACAAACAGCACCCGTCCCTGACATTCTAGTCTCCTTTAAAACCCTAGTAACGCAGAACTACTTACCATCATGAGTAAACCATGATTTGTGTATCAGTGGCGTAACAGATATGTAATAACAGCAAGATTTTTTACAAAACTTTATTAATGAAATAGACCGATGCATTCGGACGATAGCAGCGCTTACGGCTTAACCCGTAGCAACATCATTAATTCAACACTCATTCGTAATAGCTTACGCCCTGAGAGCTTTTGTACTCAATTGGAGACTTCCTTAACGTAGTCCTCGAAGGACTTAACTTAGCTATCTATTCAGTGTAGGTGCGGAACGTAGAGCGCCGCCCATTGATTGACTGATCGCTCTCCTCAAAAGACGATCGCCTTTTTATAAAATTTCAAAAATCAAATTAGATATTGATAGTAATTCGCGCATTTTTCGCATCTATTCCAATCTTCCAATCTAGGGAAAAATGGAGATTTAAAACTCGATATTTAATTAAAAAAATTAATCATTCATCTATTGGTTATTTTCAAAATAATGTTCTAACATTAGAACTAAATCGCCTAAACCAAATTCAATCGGAAATGAATAAATCCGATCTAAAGCGTCTGAGAAAAACAACAATCGAAATTATTCCTGGAGAAGATAGCGAGTTAATAGACAGAGAAACGTGCAGAAAACTTTTGGGAATCGGCACCTCACTTACCATAACTAAGTACTACAAAGCTCTTGGTTTAGCGAGAATCCGATTCATTACTTGGGAACAATTCAAAGAAGTGCTCAAACTACAATTGTTTCTAAGTTGTAGGCATGGGTACAACAGTAAAGAAATGTTTCTAGCCCTAAGAGAAACGAACTCGCTATCCATAGTTTTTGAAACATATCGCATAAACCCTGATAAACGTTTTGAGGAAATAAAAAATGACTACTACAACCAACGGAAGGCGTAAAAGCTCTAAAATAGCTGATTTTAATCAGGCATATCAGCAAGTATTGCAAGATGGTGAAATCCAGGAATTTGAGCAGCCGGTCGAATCCGACACACATTTAACGACTGATTCAGCCATTCCTGTATCTAAGGAAAAGATTGAAACTGGTACACCTATTGAAGAGGAGGCTCCTAATCCTCAAGAAACCAGTAATCGCGAGTTGACAGCGGAAGAAATACTCAAACAAGCAAAACAACAAGCAAGTAACAAAACTACCGAAAATAAGCAAGAAGAGCCAACAGACAGCGGTCAAGAGACTGCGATCGCCCCCAAAACAGCATCCTCTGAGCTTCAACAAGCTCTAG
>NZ_JAAKGC010000414.1 GCF_017591665.1 Aetokthonos hydrillicola CCALA 1050
AATCTGGTGTTATAGATTCTGGAGTATTTACTGCTACATCTGAAGGTACAATGCAAGGTGGAGTAATTTCTCCATTACTTGCTAACATAGCCCTTCATGGCATGGAAACACGGATAAAACAAGAATTTCCGGAAATCTCTGGTAGAGGAAAGGAAACTTGGTTTCACAAAAAGGGTACTCATTTCTGTCCCCCTAATATTATCCGTTACGCGGATGATTTTGTGGTACTCCATGAAAACAAATCCGTTGTCACCAGATGCCGAGAAATTATCTCGGAGTGGTTAAAAGGCATAGGACTTGAGATAAAACCTGAAAAAACCCGGTTAACTCATTCACTCAAATCTGAGGAAAGCGAGGATGGCAAAGCTGGATTTGACTTTTTAGGTCATCATATTCAGCAATACCCAGCCGGAAAGTACCGGAGTAATATAAATCGCTACGGTGAAATATTAGGTTTTAACACTCTCATCACCCCATCCCAGAAGGCAATTCAGGCACATCAAGAGGAAATCGAAAGAATCATCAAAAAACATGGGTCTTCACCCCAAGTGGTACTTATAAAAGACCTTAACCCTGTCATCAGGGGATGGACTTCTTTCTATTCACACTCCGATGCACAAACAATCGGAGAATTGTCTAAACAGGATTACCTCACATACCTGAAACTTCGGAAATGGGCTTTAAGCCGATGTGGAAACATCAATGATGGACATACCAAATATTGGAATTTCATAGACGGTGACAATTGGGTATTCGCAACCAGAGAAGGTAAAAACCCCTTTCGGTTACTGAAACATAGGGAGATGAAGTGCAGTAGCACTGACTATGTGAAAGTTAAAGGCGATAAAAGCCCCTACGATGGCGACCTAATTTACTGGAGTTCAAGGCTAGGGACACACCCTCAAACGCCTAATCGTAAGGCTAAGCTGTTAAAACAGCAAAAGGGTAAATGCCCCTGGTGTGGATTAAGCTTCCATGACTGGGATGTTTTAGAAGAAGACCACATCATCCCTAAAGCTATAGGCGGCAAGGATGAATATAAAAATCTTCAACTGTTACATCGGCATTGCCATGACGAAAAGACCGCAATTGACCTGAAGAAGATAAGGAAAAAAGACCACTCTAAATTCCTAGAAAAACTTTCTCAATTTTGGGAAAAACTTGACTGGGAATGGGTTAATGATATTCCATTCTTTAAAGGGTTTAAGGTCAGGAAGTCCGGAATGACAAAAGGACAACACACTGAGTAGCCGTGTG
>NZ_JAAKGC010000117.1 GCF_017591665.1 Aetokthonos hydrillicola CCALA 1050
AAATCCCCCTTTCATCAAAAGGTTAGTAGTAATGACACCTAGCGTTACAGATTCAGCAGTGAAAGCAGCGATTCGTGCTATCGCTTCAGAGTCAGCGACAACACAAGAAAAAATCGAAATGTTGCTCCGCTCATCTCACCCACCAAGCTTAGAAATCCTTACTTAGAATGTAAGAACTTTTTATTTTTTACATAAATATTAATAAATAAAAGTAACAAACAACCAATTTACTAAAAAGACAAAAAACACCGATTATTATAATTTAATGAAAATAGATTAAAAAATAAGTATTTAAAGAGTCTCACAAGTTCCTCATATTTATAAGATAAGTTAGCGGCATAGAAGCATGTGGGAGTAGGAGTGCGAATTCGGAATTATTCAACTGGAGGTAGGATCATGAGTCAGAACAATCAGGGACTATACGAAGCTATAGCCAAGCTTGCTGAAGTGGCAAATGGTTTAGGAAACAGCACTGAGGATTTCGACGAGGAGTGCAAAGGTGACCAGAAGTTGGAGTCGCCTTCGCATAAGGGCGTGCCCGGGTGTACGCTTAAGTTTCTCCCGAAGCGGCTACTGGTGGAGGCGGCGAAGACCGCTACGAAGATCAACCCGGTCAACGCCCCTCTGCTTAGACCGGTCGTTGCTCTCTCCGAGGGATATCACGTGACCGACCCCTTCCGGATCGCAGTGATGACATCGAAATACTGGGGACCGACCCCCCGTCGGCTGACGGTCAGCTTTATGGAGAGTACCCCGAGTGACTTAAAGGCACGCATCATCAGCCACATGAACGCGTGGACCAAGACAGCATGCATCTCGTTCATTGAAACGAACGGAACCGGGGACGTCCGTATCTCTCGGGGGCCGGGTGGGTACTACTCGTACCTCGGGACAGACATCCTGCACATCCCGAAAAACCGCCAGACAATGAACCTTGAGGGGTTTAACATGAATACCCCTGAGTCGGAGTACAAGCGGGTCATCCGTCACGAAACTGGGCACACCCTGGGTTTTCCTCACGAACACATGCGGGAGGACTTAGTCGCCCGGATTGACCCTGTGAAGGCATACAAGTGGTTCCTTGAGACTTACGGGTGGGATCCACCAACTGTATACGCCCAAGTCCTCACCCCGTTGGACGAGGCATCGCTCGTGGGTACCCCGGTCGACCAAACTTCGATAATGTGCTACCAGCTCCCCGGGCTGATCACCAAGGACGGCAACCCGATCCTCGGCGGCACAGACATTAACCCGACGGACTACACGTTTGCCGGGAAGATCTACCCGAAGTCGGGCTACGTGGTGATTTCGCAAGAACAAGATGGTTGGGCGGAATCGGAAGACGTCGAAGTAACTGTCTGACTAACCTCGATCCCGCAAGTAGCTGCGGGTGGGACTGAAGTAAGAGGGACAAGGCCTATGTCACGGTTCATTGAAGTGCAGGACGCGCGAGCGTGTCCATCGCCACTAACAATTCGTCCGGGCGACGTACTCATGTTCCAGGCGACTGGAGGCCGTGTCCGCTCTGGCGATGATGTTATTGAGTTGTTAGGTCCCTTCCTGACTGCAATTCTAGGGGATGATGGGAATATCTTGACCCCGATGGGGGCTCCGAACTCGGTGTTGTTCCGTGCCCACCGGCCTGGTTTGGCGCTAATCGACGTGGTCACTGGTACCCCCTTCCACACGCCGCAAACTACCGTACTAGGCATTACTGTCGAGTCTTGAGTAGCGGAACTTTCCATCCATTGGTCACAAGTTGTCGAGTATCATGGAAGATAGGCTCTTCCCAACTTTTGATACTGCTGGCGAAACATTACTTAATACTTGAAACCCTGGAAAACTAAGTGTCGAGTCTCAAATTAGATTGGTTCTTGTCCAATTTTGGTGATCAACGCAGAAAAGGGTTTTAAGGCAGAAGGCAGAAGGCAGTCCCAATGAAAAAATTTTCACCACCAGGTATGTAAGTGTCTTGCTCCCCCTGCCTCCCCTGCTTCCCCTGCCCCCCCTGCTCTTACAAGTCAGAAGGGAAGAAAGAAAAAAGAAGGAAGGAAGAAGTAGTAAATAAAGCTTCAATCTTTTAGCTTGTTTAAAGTGGCAACTAAAATACTTTGCATTTCCTCAACTTCATTTAGTATAGGAGTGAAAAGATTTTTATCGGCTAAATCGACCTCTTTAGCAATAATTAATTGTGTATCAAGTTCTCTGAGAGAACCTAGAGCAATATGTAGAAACTGTAAATATTCTTGTTTAGAACGTCTGCCATAACATAGGTGCAATTCTTTTTGATCGAGGAGTGAGAAAAACAGAAAGCGTTTCCCGTGAGGTATATACTGTGTCACCAAGTCAACTGCAATCGCTACCACCTCTAGAAGGGTATTTGCTAATAGGAGATGGAACCCCAAGCGCACCGATCCGATTGCAGCCTCGCAGCTATAAGAGCACAGCACGGCGGTTGGTCAGGCGTTAGCTTCAGAGGGAGCAGAGAGCTATGAGCAGGGAGCAGGGGGCTTTTAACCCACACTTAAAACTGTACGTTCGCTCATTTTTGAAGGGAATAGGAATTAATGCCTGACTGTGTAAGGTTTCAAAGTGATTGTGGATCTGATGGTGGTGATACCGTGTAATACTTGGGTCAGGGTTGGTCAGTTAAACGGTGTAATACATGGAAGCAATTAGAGGCTATTGCTCATAAAGAGACTATTGATGTAATTATTTATGCTACATCCGTCCATATACCAATTAAGGGTTAAAATTACTGTGTAATACACGGTATTAGAGTAGAGTAATGTGGAAGCGGAATATTCAAGGCAAGTTCGCGCTTAAAGACGATGATTATCGCATTTGTGCGCTCTTTAAGAGTAACTGATGATACCTGGAAGGCTTTGGGTATCGCTGCTGAATGCTTCGGTATGAGTAGAGCTGATTACTTGGAACAGGTGATTAGGGGCAATGCTAGCCCAAGTATTACATGGAAAAAAGGGTTGGTAAATCAAGCCAAAACTACTGTTGCTGAACTTGCGACTACGCCGCTGTCCGTGGCAACACTTGAAACTGTACGTGACCAAGTTTTATTACAATTGAAGTTAGGTAAGCAAGCTCCAGGCTACATCGCCCATCTGCGGAGCGAATGCTTCAGGCTTTTTGTCACCTTAATCTCTATTTTCTTCCTGATTCTACCATTTTCATCACCCCTGTGTCCGAGCTTCAAAAACAAATTCTCTCCCTGATGAAAATGCCTTTTGCTCTTTATCAGCTAGATTCGCTGCTATGCAAGACATAATAATTACGTCTTACCCCCTATAAAATCAGCACTCGCCGTTACTTTAAGACACGGAATTGAATGTCCCGTTTCAATATCAGCTTCAACCGTGTATTACACCGAAAGCTGGACATGGAATAGCGCGGATCCTCCATGTATTACACCGAAAATCTGTAGGTTCACAGTCTTTTGTGTAAATTCTCTGGGCTTCCAAGTATTACACGGCAACACTTGACTGCCTTCGCACCATATAATACACCGTTAATCCCATCTACCTTTACCAAGTATTACACGGTGGTGGTTTTAGGATCTTCACAATCACCTTGAAACCTTACACAGTCAGGCATTAATTCTCCTTGCCCTTAAAAAATGAGCGAACGTACAGCAACTAGTTTCAATCCTGTGACTAATAACCGTTAACGAATTGGGTGGAAGTCCCTACTTTCAACGAAGTAAAGTAGGGATGGGAATTAACTAAAGACCAAGTGTCCTACCAGGAAAACCTGCTACATCAAAGTAGCGAGTTTCACCTACTGTTTGGTATTTAAGAGTGGTTTTCAACCCATTAGAAGCTGGTTGAGATGTTACAGTCCTTTCCAAGAAAGATACTTTCTTTGGTCCACCTTCTAAAGCTTCTTTAATCACGCGACCGATTAAGTTACCTTGATTGTCAGGAATTGGGGGTTTTAAACCAAGAACTTCAGCAATGGTTACAGCAACATCTACATTACTTACTGGAGCTTGATCTACATAACTCTTTTTAAAGTCAGGACCTGTAGCCGCCATATAGTTGAAGGTATCAGCACGGCTAAAACTACCATGCATACCTTGTCCTTGCTGAAGACCACTATCAGCAACTTCCACACCACACGCAACAGGATTACCGCATCCTGTATCAAAAGAACGGAAGTTAACTGCGATCGCAGGAGTTGGCGTTAGTGCAGAACCTTGCAAATTAATTGCACTTAAAGGAAGTGTACCCGGGATAGACCCTAATGACTTATCAACAAATAGGCCGCTAATATAATCTTGCTGCAGAAGCAAATCTACAACTTTCCGAGCCAAAGTTCGGTTATTATTCCCATTTGGAAGATAGATCAAATCTGATCCACCATTAGCTGCAACGACAACGTCTGGATTGCTAGGATCAGTTCCAATCAAACCATTACCTGATTTAGGATTAGGGATTGTACCAGAACCTGGAGTAACCAATTGGTTATTCTGATCTGGGTCGTAAAGTGATAAACCTAACCCTTTAGCTATATCTATTGCAAGAAAGCCTACAGGAAGAAACCCTGAGTTTACATTTGGATAAGAAACAGTAGCTGCATAACTTGTATTGCTCTGCTTACTGATGGTACTAAAACCATGATCCGCCGTTACGAATACGTCGGTTGTTTTATCAAGTCCTAAACTCTTGAGTGTGTCAAGAATTTGGGCAAGGTTGTTATCAGCATTCTGCACACCTGCTTTTGAGGTGGGACCATTAATTCCGGGAGTCAGTGAATTAAGGCTGTCTCCCTGATTGTGTTGGCTTCCATCTGGATCTCGTGACCAATACACTAAGACAAAACGTTGACCGCGATCTTTAAACAAAGGAAGAATCGCTTTTGTCACTGTGTCAGTAAAGTATTGTTGCTGAGTGACGTTAGCAACTGTTGTACCAGGAGTGGTGTTAGTACCTGAAGTACCGTTATCTCCGCGAGTTGGGCTTGTTGTAGATAGACCAGCGTTTGTTAGAGCTGCGGTGATATCAGAATTCAGTGGGACACCACCGGTTTTACCAGTGGTATCATCAATCACAATAGTGTTTGGGGGAGGGACAGTTCCTGAAACTCGGTTTCCTTGGGTAACATCTTGTATCAGAATAGGTCCAACCTTCCCAACTGCTGCTGTGCTAAACCCTGCTTCCCTAGCTGCAGCTAATAAAGTTTCTTCATTCAAATAGTTACCACTAAAAAGATCATTCAAGTCAGCCAAAACCGCATCGTTCTCTACGAAGGGTGTGACACTGTTAGCAGCATTAGGAATAGGAGAGCCAACATAGATGGTATTACTGAAGTCACCTGTGTC
Source organism: Aetokthonos hydrillicola CCALA 1050 (assembly GCF_017591665.1). Taxonomy (GTDB): domain Bacteria; phylum Cyanobacteriota; class Cyanobacteriia; order Cyanobacteriales; family Nostocaceae; genus Aetokthonos; species Aetokthonos hydrillicola. The sequence goes on from NZ_JAAKGC010000117.1 coordinate 5,336, forward strand.
GCCTAAATAATGCCCTGTTGCGATCGCAGAACCATTCGCAGTTGTGAAGGTAGGGAACAAAGAATGACTATTAGGAAAGCTAACTCCTTTTTGAGCAATACTATACAAAGCTGGTGTATCGGTTGCATTCACAGAGCTAGGACGCAAACCATCCGCCACAAAGATAATAGCATTGCGCTGCGCTGGTGCTTGAGCGACTAATGGACTTACTGGAAATAGCTTACTTACCAAAAAAACGACAGCCAGTGAACTTATAAAGGCAACAATAAGTTTCTTCCAGTGCTTAGTAAACCAAAAAACATCTATTGTAGGTGTTGCTACTTGATCAGCAATGCCTGCTACAGCTGATGTACTCAGCAACCTAATGAACGAGTTATTCCACTTCATTGTACTTGTACTTAAAAGTGTGTAATCCACTGTGATGCTACTGGCGCTACTTTAAGCACAAGCAATAATAATATTAAGGGAACATTAACAGTTATCAGTGAAGAGTAAACAGTAAACAGTTATCAAACGTTCTTTGGGCTGTAACAACTGATAACTGATCCGGTCAAGAACACCTACACAAATCCTTGTTAATTTCGCGGGTGTCTGGCTCATCAGGATTAGGCGTAAGTCCTATTGTCTATAAATTGCACCCTTGTTTAACTAAATAATCAAAATCTCGTCTCTCATCAACTGATGCAGTAAACTAAGATATATTCCGTTTGCTTTTCTTGGCTGAGTTATGCCTACAGTAATTACCCAATCTTTGACTCTAGAGGAGTTTCTTGAGCTACCAGAAACAAGACCTGCTAGCGAATATATTAGTGGTGAGATTCTTCAAAAACCAATGCCGAAAGGGAAGCACAGCAGACTACAGCTAAAGCTATGCAACAGTATCAATGATGTAGGCGAACCCCTCAAGAGCGCTTATGCTTTTCCAGAACTACGCTGTAGTTTTGGTACCCGTTCAATAGTACCTGATGTAGCGGTTTTCAAATGGTCACGCATTCCCTTCCCTGATGATGGGGAAGCACCCAATGATTTTCTACTTTGTCCAGACTGGACAATTGAAATTCTTTCCCCAGAACAAAGTTCAAATCGAGTCACAGGCAATATTCTCTATTGCTTAGATCATGGTTGCCAGCTAGGTTGGTTAATAGATCCAGAAGATCGTTCCATTTTAGTGTTACTTCCAAATCAACAACCACAACTTTTGCAAGCTGATCAGCGTTTGCCAGTATTAGCGGAGATAGACTTGGAGTTAACTGTTGCTCAAGTATTTAGTTGGTTAAAAATGATAAATTAGGGAACTATCGATTTCATTCACGGGCTTAGTTCTAAACTATTGAGTGACTTATACTCAAACACAGGTGTCTAACAAAGCCATGGTTGGACGCTTCTTGTGGGTAGCCGTGGGGGTTAGCAATAACTTGAGTTCTGCCTATTTTGTAGGCACATTGAGAGTGAGTGTGACCATGTAACCAATATAAAGGCTGTATTTTGTGAATGATATCCTCTACATCGCTTACAAACAAGTAGTTACGAGGATGGTTTTGGTATTCTTGTGAAATAGATTTAGGTGACGGTAAGTAGTGCGTGATGATGATATCTACATTTAAGTCAGCTAAAAATTTTCGTGCTGCTTGATTGCGTTGATAAACCCAAACGTCGAATGAGTTGTTAATTTCAGAGTTATTTATTGACTTTTCGTATTCATCAGTTTTAGAAGTATCATTAAACCAAAGAGTTGTACCTGCAAATCTAACTCCTTCTAATGTAATTGTCTGATTTTCTAAGATATATAGATTGGGAAGTTCTTTTTGCAGTTTGGAAGTCATCTGTTGCACTATCTCTGGAGTACTGTTGTAGTACTCGCGATTCCCAAGAACCAGTAAAACATAAGGGTAGTAAGTGGTTAGCTCAATTAAAGCTTGCTCCCAAGACGGGTGAATAACTTCACCTAGATCACCTGCAATAATCAGGAGATCCATTTGAGGAGTCATGATGCTTTTGAGAAGCGATCGCCCCCAGTCTGGTTGAGAATTGACATGGAGATCAGATACAACTTGGATTTTCATCTGTTTTCCCGCTATTGCATTGTTGTGAATTTTGCTTCAAATCCACCATCTTTTCATCGCCCGACGTTGCACCAGAGCAGCATCACGGATCTCTTGCCATAATCTTTTCATAAACTGAGAGTTCCCAACTCCAATAATCTCGAAGTTTTTTTGTTCTGCTTGCAAATGAACAACTGCGTCATTAGTTAACAGATTTAAAAACGAGCGAGTCAACGATGTATCTTCAATCTGATATATCCAAAGGGAGCGCTCGTGTTTAGAGAAAATACCGTTCTTGAAATCAATTCTATGTTCATACACACTGTATTTAGTGGTACGAGATTTCACCAGTAAATATAACCATAACAATACAGATAAACTGGTTAATACCCACGCTACTGCCACAACATACTCAGAAAAACCTGAAATCACCCAGAAGATAAAACTACCGAGTAAACAGATTGCCATTAAAACAAAAGTACCACTAAATGAGCTTATGCGACGATAACCTTTATAAATTAAATTTCCACTGACTGTACTAGGGTATAAATTTCCACCGTTCATAAAGTCACGGTCAATATCCATACTTTCGACTATGGTCTTGTCTATTTGACCTTGCTGAACAATATCAGATGCTGAGGATAAAGCCTGGTTGTATTGTGTTAATTTTTGCTGAGCTTCTGTAAAATCAGGTTTGAGCGCTAACGTTAATCGATATTCAATTAAAGCATCATTTAATCGATTATCTTGTTCTAAAGTCAGACCTAGATAATAATGACCATTATAGTGACCGTCATCCAAAGCAATCACTTTTCTAAATTGTGCCTGTGCTTGACGAAATTCTTGCATCCTATAGTAGGAAACGCCTAGTAGGTATAAAGCAGGTACATTATCTGCATCCTGTGCTAGAACGGCTTTGAAAACTTCGACTGCCTCATGAATTCTACCCATTTGGAATAGTCTATGACCTTGCTCATAGCTAGGAGGATAGTCTGGTAACATTGACTCTGACATAGTAGGTCTTCCTCGCCACAGCGTGACCTAGCACCATAGCCATACTAACATTTCATTCCAAAAGTAGCGGCTTTCGTATTTTTGTTAATTTTATACTTAAATATTTTGGTGCTTCGCCAATCATTTTTTTTGGTTCTAATCTTTGCTGTGTCTTGCGTGCAGAACGATTACGTTTCTTTAAATTCTTTTGCAACACTTGTAACTAAAGGATACGCTTAGAATAATAGTTACAAGCTCAACATCATTGATTTTGTCGTTCGCAGACACACCTTAAATTAAGTTATGAAAGTCTCTACCTATATTTCTGGATTTATTGCTACTACCTTGATCTGTTCTGTTATAGGCTCTGAAGTGTTAGCAACCTCACTCAGTAATAATACTGCACAGATAACAAAACCTTCTGATATCACAAAAGATCATACCCTGATTGCTGAGGGAACTGTTTCAAGAACAGGAGTAGCCATTGTTTTCGATCCTCCATCAAACATCAGGGAATCCCCGAATGGAAGAATCTTATGCTCGGTTCGACGGCCGACGACAATTAATATATACGGCTCAACAGGTTCTTGGTACTACACTGATGTTTGTGGCACGATGGGCGTGATACATTCTAGCCAAATTACATTTCGAGCGAGATAATCCTAAGCAGATTATCTGTGCGGTGATGTTGCTTTGAGTACCCACCCCACCCAGTTCATATCTACATAGCGATAAAAAAATCCCGTTAGCTATGTTGACTGTGGAATTCATGATTGTATTAAAAATCACAAAAAAATTTTACTAAAACTCTTTTGCAAGGTAGAAGACATGAAAATTCGTTGGGAAGTATATTTACAGGCAGTGTTATATCTACCAAAAAGTTATCAATCTCCCTGATTAGTTGATAACTTTCCAAAAAGACCCTATTCGTAAACTGCTCACTTTATTCCTCTGAGTCACAACAGGAGAAGAAAGTGCGCTTTTTTATTTAAGAAAGTATTATGGATGAAAATTCTGAAGTTTTTATCAAAAAATTGGGTCTAAAACTCCGTCCTTGTAGGACGGCTTTGTGTTAGAATTTGAACATGTCAGTACAAGACATTTAAATAAAACCTACTCCCGGACTGGGAGGAAGTCTACGCCCAAAACACTCTTGAGGAGATATCAGTACGCCCTAAGCGGCAAACGTATTGAGCCGCGCGTACCTGTGAAAACAGGATATTGAGACACTTGTGTCTTAAGAATCTCCGCTCCTTTAGGACGGAGACCGTCAAGAAGGTCAATCTCCGGGATTGGGTATTGAGAGACGTTCTTTCCCAGTACCCAATCCCCAGTACCCAGTACCCAATCCCCTCTAAAGTCCATTTCCAATTAAAATGAATGGAGCCCAGTAGTACGGGTGAGAAAAATTATCTGTTGGTACTGACGTTACGCTATGGCTTCTACTTTGGTGTTGACCGAGTTTAGGAAAGTTACCAGTAATTAGAGCAATTTGTGCCTGTTGTAACGCTTCGGCTTTTGTCAACTTCCCAGAAGACAAAAGAGTGTAAAAAGCACTCATTAATGCCTGCGTGCCACCATCGTCTACAGTCCATAAAGAGGCGATCGCAGCCCTAGCACCGGTTTTTTGAATCTGGTAACCGAATCCCAAAATTTCCTCCCCGTTACCCAATTTACCGCCTACTGCAGTTTCACAAGCACTCAAAACAACCAAATCCACATGAGGTAGTGACCAATTGGCCACATCTTTGAGGGTTACATGTTCACCATTCCCGAATAAGATAAAAGAATCTTCTGGCTTACCAACGACAAACCCTGCATGAGTCGCAAAATGAACAATCGTGTAGTCATCCAATTGAGGTACAGTTGTCTTAGGGCTAAATGCATCGCCAAGGAGTTTTTTAGTACCAGGAACCACATTTGCTAAAGTTTCTACTTCCCGCGCCGCAAATGGTAGTCCAGATAAAGTAAATTGGCGATTAGCAACTTTAACCTGATAACTACCCTTGGTAAAGGCGGCTGCTAAAACATGCAACTGAGAGTTTGATGAAGTATTGAATCTAGTTAGGCTGGCTGCGGTGATGTTATTTATACTAAAACGTTGCACAAGCCATTGCTTGCCATCATATAAAGCAGCTAGAGGAATGTAGCGCAATTGGTCATCTGGTGCATAAATTAGGGTTTGTGCACCTGAAACCTTCAGATCTTTTTCTATTGGTTTGATCAACCAATCGTATAATTGTTGAGCAGGTTTTTTAATATTTTGACTAGGTTGTAGAGATTGACGAAAGCTCGCTATTGTTTGGTAAAGTTGTTCTCGTGTAACAGCCACGGTGCGATGAATTGGCGGAGATTCAGGAGTCACTACGATCAACTCCAAACTATCCTTTAAAACTAGAGGATAAAGAAGTACAGATTTTTGGGGGAACTCCATCAAATTAGCCCGAATATCGTTAAGACTCTCCAAATCCAAATTTTCACGCCTAGCAGTACGGCTAATTTGCTCTGACTGCTCTTTTACGTTTGGACTAGTGATAAAGTCATTAAACTCATCCAATATTTTCTGCTGATTTGCGACGAGTTCATTTATGCGTTTTTGCTGTTGGGGCGATCTCCTCTCAGCAGGAATCTTACGTATTTCTATAAGTTCTTTGCCCTCTAAAATAGCATTCTGCAGAGTTTGATCCAATTTTTGTTTAATTGGTTTTTCCTCTGAGGCTATATCAATACCCTTAACAGTCCTTTGATTACCAGGGACATTCTGAAGATACCCTTCTAGTTCTTCAACTTTTAATAAATCTAGAGATCTCAGTGCTTCTCTAACACGTTTATATGCTAGCAATCGTTCACTTAAAAGACGATAGGTTTGGGCAACAGTTATATTATAAGCATCTGGTTGAGGTTGAGAAAGTACTGCTGGCTGTCGACGAGCTTTCTCGCGATTAATTAAACAATGCTTATAAAAGAAAATTGCTAAGTCTGGTCTCTTTTGTAAATCGAACAAATAGCCTATGTTGCTATAAGTTTTACCAAGCTGAGCCAGAGCATACTCTGGATTCTTTTGTGTAACACTCAGTTCTTTGTTAATAACTAAAGCTTGCAGATAAAATTTAAAGGCAGGCGAATACCGACCTTGATTTTGGTAAACCCTGCCAATGTTATTAAGAGTCACAGCTTCCAAAAAACGGTCGCCTGTATCTCTAGTGAGAGTCAACGCTTTTTGTAATTTCTCCAAGGCTTGTGGAAAGAAACGTTTCTCTGATAGTCTTATACCCTCTTTGTTTAGCCGCGTTACCTCAGATTTACTATTGTTATTTGGAGAAACCTGAGCAATTTTTTTGTAGTAGTTTTTATAACCAGTATTTGAGGTGACTACAGTAGCGATCGGTAATGCTATCTCAGATTTTAAAAACAGCACAACACTAAGACAAACAATATTGCAGATCAGGAAACGAAGGTGCATAAAGACCTCACTGAAGGTGGTGCTAAATCAGAACCATCAAGGAGTCATTACCACAAAAATAAACCCCAAGCCATCAGTATTTCGTAAGAAACGAAGGTATCCTGATTATTAACCAACTGGTAATCTTCTATCGCAGCGTTTTTTTTGCAAGTGGTTAGGTATCATCATTACCGCTCTGGAATAAACATAATTGTTTATTCCAGAGTACTTCTAGTCTTGCTACACTACGCGGTCCGGAAACGTGCCAACTCCTTACCCGTTTTTGCATCGTGGGCGTGTACAGTACAAACCAGACAAGAATCGAAAGAACGAGCTACATGACCAACCTCTACGGGATCACTTGAGTCATAAATCGGTGTCCCGATCAAAGCTTCCTCAATAGGACCACGTTTTCCTTCAGCATCACGGGGTCCAATATTCCAAGTACTAGGCGCGATAACTTGGTAATTCTTAATCTTACCGCCCTCAATCTCTATCCAGTGGCACAGAGAACCCCTTGCAGCTTCTGTTGCACCCCAGCCGCGTCCATCTTTTTCTTTGGGTTTGATATACCAAGGGTCATTTAATTTAAACTCACGCAAGCAGTGTTCAGCTTGACGATACAACTTGACCACTTCATGAACTCGCGCAAGTTGACGTAGATGGATACTTGCACCACCCATCTGCTTAAAAGCATCCAAAATAAACCCATCATAGTGCTGCCAAGACTCACCATGCTTTCCACCTGCAACTAACTGACGCGCTAAAGGACCAGCTTCCAAACGTCCATAATCTTGGTGACGCACTGCAGTTGACCAAGAATACTGATTGTTGAAATCTTTAGTGTTCTTCTGGGTAGGTTTACTAGTCCGATCAAAAGGATGAATATCTGTTTTTCCTTCTTCGTACCAAGAGTGAGTTGTATTCTCACGGGTAAAAGTATGATCCATTAAAGTGTGAGTGTCTGTGAAACTGTCATAGACTCCACTTTTCATAATCGTGGCAGCATTTCGTCCAGCGATTGTAGGCTTCTGGTATTTATCCTCATGAGGTAAATATCCCCAAGTCACATACTTACCAACACCAACGCCATATTTATCTAAACCAATATCTAAACCCATACGCCAATAAAGACCTAAGTCTGAATCTCGATGGTTTGGGTTTTCGTCGAGCCATGTCATTAAATCATCGTAAGTCTTAATTTCTTCGTAACGTTCCAAAGAACAACCCAACCATACAGGCTCTAACCAATTGGTGCGGAAATATTCCAGAATTGACCAAGCGCGGGTAATATCTGTTAAGGTAGGGGCACACATCACCCCACCAGGAACCATGTAACTAGAATGGGGCCATTGACCACCTAAAAGGGCATAAATTTCTACGGGTTTGCTAGAAATCGTCACGCCGAGTTCGTAAGACTTACCAGTGAAAGCTGCAAAGCGTCTACACGCTTCTTCATAAAATTTGCTATTCTCGTATTTTTTATTAGTCAAGTCAATAGCAAATAGACCGTAAAAATATCGAGGTATACTTTGGATTGTTTCAACAATTTGACCTAGATTTCTTGCTAAGATTGCGTTACGTGGAACTTCTGTTTCCCAAGCAGTATCTAATGCAGAAGATGCACAAGTGAGGTGAGAAGCACCGCAAATTCCGCAAATGCGAGGCGTCACAATTAACCCTGCTTGAGGATCTTTTCCTCGTAAGATGACTTCAAATCCTCGAAACAGTTCTGCATGAGTCCATGCATTGACGACTTGTCCATCTTCTATTTCAACTCGGACATCTAAATCGCCTTCTACTCTACCAACAGGTGAAATGTCTAATGTTTGGATTGTCATTTGTCTTTTATGCCCCATGCGCTAAACAGTAAAAATCTCGTCTTCTCCCCAAGCTGGCATTGTGTCTTTTGCTACCATTGTAAGTAAGGCATAGTCTTTCTTTTTGACTCCTGGTGGTAACTCTTTAGGAACCCCCATGACAGTTTGGGTTTTAAATACGGTTCCTGGTTCGAGGTCAAAGAAGGGGAATTCTGGTTCGGTACAACCTATACAAGGCATTCCTGCACGAGTTTTAGAGGAAACGCGATTCCACAAGATGCGGTTGCAGGAAGAATGGGTCATTGGTCCACGACAACCTAAATCGTAGAAGAGACATCCTTTACGCTGGCCAAATTCGGTAGTTGTTGCTTTGTAGGCAAAGTGGAGGTTACGTGTACAACCTGTTTGAGTAAAACTACTGAAGAACGTTTGCGGGCGATGCAATTCGTCGAGAGTAATGTCGCTGATTCGATTTGTGGCGATCGCAACTAATATTTGGCTAATCCAATCAGGATGTGCTGGACATCCTGGAATATTGATCACAGGTAATCCCGATTTTGAGCGAAAATCTTTTCCTAAAAAACCGCCTTCTTGACGTTTGAGAAACTGTAATCCTTGAGATTCGCTTGGATTCGGTGCCATGGCAGGAATTCCTCCCCACGTAGCACAATCTCCTACAGCAACAACAAAGTTAGCGACTTTGGATAAATCGCTCAACCAGTTCTTCATTGGACGGTCAGCAAATCGGTTCCATTCACCAGTGCCATTAGGAGCATTGATAACTGTACCTTCAAATACTAAAATATCAACAGGAACTTTACCGGATACACAATCCCATAACAGTTTTTGTAAGTTTGCTCCTAATTCCATCCCCAAAGATGGATGCCAAAGAACCTTGATACCAAAGTCAGTGATTAAATCACAAACTGTAGGTTCTTCAGCATTGAGAAATGACATTGTGTTGCCCGAACAAGCACCACCGTGCAGCCAGAGTAAGTTGGTCATCAGCTGTTTTTTTATATTTTTACGATTTCTGATTCAGCTTTTCGGATTTAGAGAGATTCATTATCAATGAATCCAAGAGTCAGGATTCAGGAGCCAAAATTCATACTAAATTCTGTTTTACTGGCGGATGAATAAAGAGGTTTAAGTCCCCCACCAAAATCGTAACTCTTAAGCAAGGAACTACGTTAATCAGTACCGTCTCCAATAGAAGAAGATTTTACTCCTCTTTAATCAGCTGGTGGTCTAATCGCTACCTGATTACTTCTGGCTCCTGAATTCCGACTTCTGAATTCTTATTCAATATTAGTTTTTTTCTTTATCTGTGAACAAACAAATTTTATATATAATCGAAATTATTTTTCCATGAAAAAATTTTTAAAATGTTCTTTAATAACAGATTTTATTTATTGAAACAGCAAGAATTTAGTATTCATCAACTGATGAATGTATTACTCTTTATATAGTAATTGTATCTAATTTATCAGCTTCAGGAACCTTATTTCTTCAGTTAAAGAAGCTTCTTGAAGCTTGAAAGTGGCTATGTAAGCTAAAGAAATAAATCTATCATTTTAAATGATAGATTTATTTCCGCGCCTAGTGTACTAATTTTCAAACGTATCACAAAATTCTCGATGAAATCCCCCTTTCATCAAAAGGTTAGTAGTAATGACACCTAGCGTTACAGATTCAGCAGTGAAAGCAGCGATTCGTGCTATCGCTTCAGAGTCAGCGACAACACAAGAAAAAATCGAAATGTTGCTC
>NZ_JAAKGC010000415.1 GCF_017591665.1 Aetokthonos hydrillicola CCALA 1050
TCTTGCAACAACCCCACTATGCAGCACTAGGAATTTTGGTTATGGCGTGGGGAGATGGACTTGCTGCACTGATTGGACAACGCTTTGGGAAGCACAAGTATAAACTCTTCGGTAAGCAAAAAAGCTGGGAGGGTTCCCTAGCAATGGCGATAACTAGCTATATCGTCAGTCTTTTCATTTTACTGAGTGTTCAAGGTAACACTTGGCAAACTTGGGTGATATCGTTAATAGTGGCATTAGTCGCTACTGCCTTAGAGACTTTTTCGTTTTTAGGTGTTGACAATTTGACAGTTCCATTAGGCAGTGCAGCCTTAGCGTTTTTCTTAACTCAGATTATTTTCTAGTAAAAATGCTATACAATTATAGCTAAAATCCACATTCTCTACTTTTGAGGGAATCTATAGAAGATAACGATAATTGAACACAAGGTAGGATTGATACAGATTTAGCTTCCTAGGGCTTTGTGGTAGAATCAATTTCTTATGTTATCAGTCAGGAATTTGCTGGGATCAAGGGTTTCTCGTTAAATCTTGTAACCTAATAATTGAGAAATAAAAAAGTGGTGCACTATACAATTTTCAACCATGATATTATGGTCTGTACTCATCAAACTGTGGTGGGTAACCATCTTTGGGTTTGAAATATGTTTTTCAGCAAAGTCATCAGGGGTTAACGCCCCGAAATTAAAGCCTCTGGACAAGCGGCAGCTGACTGCCTTGATTGAAACAGGAAATGTCAATTGATGTCTAGTAAATATGGAATACCAAGGCTCCAACGTTAAACATCAGGTGAGTCCGTAGAGGCTTCAGTCCCCGTCAAAATTCTTTTTGAGTTTTAAACCTACAATCCCATCGTTTCAAATGAGCGAACATACACCAAGAAAGGAGCTTATAGATGGTATACCGATTCCAAATACTTGATCCGATAGGCCAACCTGTTCCAGGAGCTAGAGTTCGTATTGAATCTCTGTTTGATGTCTCTGATGGAGAAGGACAATGTCTGTTTTTAATTGAGGATAGCATGATCGGCAGACCTATAACCATCATAGTAGTAGCTCAAGGATATACACCGTATAGACGCAATACAGTTTTTTCTTCTAGAAACGGAGTTGAATCTGTGCAACTTGGAAACGCGTTAGAGAACCCTAGCGAACCACCAATAGCCATCAAGGTTGCTAAGATCGGGGCGATAGCGACAGTTACAGCAGCATTGATAACTGGCTTGGTAATGCAGTTTTCTAACAAGTTCAC